>JBEVNO010000098.1:0-34983 GCA_040508085.1 Steroidobacteraceae bacterium | reverse complement strand
GGCCCGGCTCGAACGTGCCGTCGGCGGCGTACAGGTCGGCGATGTCATCCCACATGCGCCGGTCCATGTAGTGGCCGTAGGCGCTCTGCAGGCTGCGCACCTGCGACTCGGCCTGCAGACACCGCAGCTGCGCGGCGAGTTCGGCGACACGCCGGCGCTGCGCATCCTCGCCACGCGGCGCGCGGTCGGCGGCGGTCAGCAGCGGGCTCAGCGGAATCGGCGTGCCCGCGCCATCGGGCGTGTAGTGGTAAGGCGTGATGGTGACCGTGTCGCTGCGGTCGGCGTTGTGCCAGCCGGTGGTGTAGGGACCGAGAAACGAGGGGTAGTAGTGCAGGCTGCGGATCTTCCAGGTGCCGCCCTCCTGCACGTATTCGTTCTCGTAGATGCCGCCGGCCCAGTCGGCACGCTCGCCGAAGCGGCCGGTCATCGACAACTCGTGCCACCGGCCCCGCGCGATGCGTCCACCCGGGTCCAGCGTGATGACCGGGCTCATGACCAGATGCGTATTCAGGTCGCCATCGCCCAGGCGGGTGCGGCCGCTGCCCGCCAGCGCCTGCGCCTGCAGGAACGCGGCGATGCGCTGACGTCCGGGGTAGCGCTCGCTGCCCACCAGCGCCGTGGCATCGCGCGTGAACAGCGCCGCCGCCTGCTGCCACAGCCCGGCCTCGCGATAGTGGTTCAGCGCATGCTGCAGCTGCCTGGCAGCGGCGACTGCCGCTGCGTTGCGCACACTGGCTGACAGCCGCTCGAGGCGCAGCTGCGCGGTCTGCTGCTGCACGGCCGCAGCGGCGGGCGGCGTGATGCGCAGTTCCGGATGCCCGGCGAGCGCATCTTCCAGCACAGTGGCATCGATGAGGCGCGCCAGCTGCGCCCGCGGCCGCGGTGTGCGCTGCCGCTCGCGCGCCACGTATTGCTCCTCGTCCTCCATCACATCCAGCAGATCCGGCGCCAGCGCGCCAGGATAACGGTGGTGATGCCAGGTGCGCGCCACCAGTGATTCATCGTAGCCGGAGGAGGCGGCGACGGCGGTCCACGCCGCGCGCGGATCGGCATGCAGCCGGCGGGTGGCGCGCAGCACTTCACGCACGAACTCGACGATGCGCGCGCGCTGCGACGGATCGGCCAGCTGGGCGCGCGTGGCATTGAGGTTGAACAACTCGCGGTATACGCCGTGGCCGCTGAACTGGATGGCGTCCTCACCCAGTTGCTGCACCACGTTCTCCATCTCCGGCTCCCAGATGGTGACGGCATCCACCTCGCCCTTGGCGATGGCATCGGTGAGACGGGTGAGCGGCAGCAGCGGCACCACGGTCACATCGCCGTAATCCAGACCCACCGTGCGCAACATGCGGTGCAGGAAGTAACCCGAGGAAGTGACCGCAATGGTGGCGATGCGCTTGCCCTTGAGGTCGGCGAGGCTCGAGATCCCGGCGGAACGACGCGCCACAATTCTGTACAGCCCCTCAGACACGGTGAGGATCACGCGCAGGTCGGGGTTGTCCACGGAGGCGCGCAGTGCCTGCGTCTCTGCATTGGTGGCCAGCTGCGCTCGTCCCGGCAGGAACAGATCCGGCACGCCGCCGCTGGCAACAGTCACTGCCCCAGCGTGTGACTGCGCCGCCAGCAACACCGGTGCCAGCTCGATGGTTGAGGTATTGCCATACACGCGCAGCGCGCCCTCTTGCGGCTGTGCAGCGTGCAGCACCGGTGCCAGCGCGAGCAGCAGGGCGGCATTCATGGCATGGCGAAACTTGTTCACGCGACTCCCCCGCTGACCGATCGGCATTGTTATCCTGCAACTCAAATTAGCATTCCTTCCCCGCACCGCGCATGACGCCCAACAGCAGCGATAACGTCAGTCTTTCCATCAATCCAGCCAACGGCGAGACGGTGTCCGTGTGGTCGTTCGCGACCGCCGCCGCCACCGAAAACATGCTGGCCAACGCGTATCGCGCCGCATCGCTGTGGCGTCGCACACCGCCGGTCGAGCGCGCCGCAGTGCTGCGCGCGCTGGCGCGCGAATTGCGTACGCAGAAGGCGCGGCTCGCACACACCATCTCGCTGGAGATGGGCAAGCCCATCGGCGAAGCCCTGGCCGAGGTGGAGAAATCGGCGTGGAACTGCGAATACGTGGCCGAACAGGGGCCGGGCTGGCTGGAGGACGAAGTCGTTGCCACGCAGGCTTCGGACAGTCGCGTGGTGTTCGAGCCACTGGGCGTGGTGCTGTCGATCCTGCCGTGGAATTTTCCAGTGTGGCAGGTGCTGCGCTGTGTGGCGGGCGCCCTGATGGGCGGCAATGCCAGCCTCATCAAGCACGCGCCCAATGTGCAGGGCTGCGCCAACCTGCTCATCGACATCGGCCTGGCGGCAGGCCTGCCGCAGGGCGTGTTCCAGAACCTGCACGCGCCGGTGGATTTCATCGGCGGCCTGATCGCCGACCGGCGCATTGCGGCGGTCACCCTCACCGGCAGCCCGGGAGCTGGCGCCAAGGTGGCGGCGCAGGCCGGCGCCGCCTGCAAGAAATCCGTGCTGGAGCTTGGCGGTTCGGATCCCTTCATCGTGCTGGCGGATGCCGATCTCACCGCTGCAGTGGGTGCGGCAACGCGGGCGCGCTTCGCCAACTGCGGGCAGGTATGCCTGGCTGCCAAGCGTTTCCTGGTGGAGGCACCGGTGGCGGAGGAATTCTGTGTGCGGCTGGCGGCTGCCGCCGCGTCGCTGCGCCGCGGGGATCCGCTGCTGCCGGATACGCAGCTGGGGCCGCTGGCACGCGAGGATCTGCGCGCCGCCGTCGCGCGCCAGGTGGAAGCTTCCGTGCAGGCGGGCGCGCGGCTGGTCACCGGTGGGCGCCAGCCGGGCGGCGCTGGCTGGTATTACGAGGCCACGGTGCTGGCCGATGTGACGCCGCGCATGGCGGCCGCCACCGAAGAAACTTTCGGCCCCATCGCGGCCGTGATGACGGTGGCCTCGGCTGAGGAGGCCATCGCCATTGCGAATGACAGCGCCTTCGGACTCAGCGCGATGCTGTGGACGCAGGATCTCGCCCTGGCACGGCGACTGACGCGCGAGCTGGATGCCGGCAGTGTGTTCGTGAACAGCATGACTGCGTCGGATCCGCGCCTGCCGGTGGGCGGCGTGAAGCTCTCCGGCTACGGCCGCGAGCTCGGCCGCCACGGCGTGCTGGAACTCTGCAACCTGAAAACCGTCTGGACCGCCTGACCGGAAATGGGGTCAGATCTATTTTCCCGGAAATAGATCTGACCCCATTTCTTCAGTTTGTGCCGCCGACGGTCATGGCGTCGATGCGCACGGTGGGCTGGCCCACGCCGACGGGGACACTCTGGCCTTCCTTGCCGCAGGTGCCCACGCCCTCGTCGAGCTTGAGGTCGTTGCCCACCATCGACACGCGCGTGAGCACATCAGGACCATTGCCGATCAGCGTTGCGCCCTTGATCGGCCGGGTGATGCGGCCGTTCTCGATCAGGTAGGCCTCGCTGGCCGAGAACACGAACTTGCCGGAGGTGATGTCCACCTGCCCGCCGCCAAAGTTCACGGCGTAGATGCCCTTCTCTACCGAGGCGATTATCTCGCCCGGGTCATGCGGGCCGGGCCGCATGTAGGTGTTGGTCATGCGCGGCAGCGTCATGTGCGCGAAGGATTCGCGCCGGCCATTGCCGGTGGATTTGGTGCCGGTGAGGCGCGCATTGTGCGAATCCTGCAGGTAGCCCTTCAGGATGCCGTTCTCGATCAGCGTGGTGCACTGCGTGGGCGTGCCCTCGTCATCGATGTTCAGCGAGCCGCGGCGCGCCGACAGCGTGCCGTCATCCACCACCGTGATGTATTCACTGGCCACCCGCTCGCCCACGCGGTTGCTGAAGGCCGACGTGCCCTTGCGGTTGAAATCGCCCTCGAGACCATGGCCGATGGCCTCATGCAGCAGGATGCCAGGCCAGCCCGGCCCCAGCACCACGGGCATCTGGCCCGCTGGGGCGGGCACGGCCTCGAGGTTCACCAGCGCCTGGCGCACCGCCTCGCGCGCCAGCGCCAGCGGCCGGTCATCCGCCACCATCTCTTCCATGGTGAAGCGCCCGCCGGCGCCGGCATAGCCCTGCTCGCGGCGCCCGCCCTGCTCGACGATGACCGACACATTGAAACGCACCAGCGGCCGGACATCGGCCGCCAGGTGGCCATCGCTGTTGGCGATAAGCACCACCTCGTGCACGGCATGGCAGCTGGCCATCACCTGCTTCACGCGCGGGTCCATGGCGCGGGTGTACCGGTCCACGCGTTCCAGCCAGGCAACCTTGACCGCATCGTCCATGCTCGCCAGCGGATCGATGGGCGCATACAGCTGTGGCACGTCGACGCGCTGCCAGGCCTGCACGCCCTTGCCCGGCGACTGCTTGGCGATGGCGCGCGCCGCACGCGAGGCCTCTTCCAGCGCCGCCGGATGGATCTCGTCGGAGTAGGCGAAACCGGTCTTTTCACCCGCAATGGCGCGCACACCCACGCCCTCCTCGATGCTGGCGCTGCCCTCCTTGACGATGCCATCCTCCAGCGCCCAGGACTCCTCGCGCGAGACCTGGAAATACAGGTCCGCCGAATCCACGGCGTGGTCCATCACCAGGCCCAGCATGCGGTCCAGCCGCCCGTCGTCCAGCCCACCCGGGGTCAGGATGGTGCGGCGAGCCAGTTGCAGGTTGTCGGAAGTTGAGCTCATAACAGTCTCGCAGTGTTGTTGTCCCGGTTGCCATCCGGAATGCGGTGGTCCGGGTCGATGGTCACTTCGGCGATGCGCTTGCTGGTGGGCAGAGGCATGTCGTACTTCGCCTTCTGCATCCACGTCTCGGCCGGCAGCCGGATCGCAAGCGTGGTGCCGTCCTCATACTTGACCCGCACCCAGGCCGGCAGCACCAGCTGGCCATTCTGTTCGATGGTCACCTGCGCGCCCTTGCCGGGATCCGCCGCGTCGTTGTACTTCACGCCCCTGGCAGCCAGGTCGAGCGTCCAGTTGTTCTCGTACCAGCCGCGCCAGAAATAGCTGAGGTCCTCGCCTGCCTCGCTCTCCATCTCGCGGAAGAAATCCGCCGGGGTGGGGTGCTTGAAGGCCCAGTCCGCGATGTATTTGCGGAAGGCGCGGTCGAATACCTCGTGCCCGAGGATCTCCTCGCGCAGCAGGTACAGCCCCTCGGCCGACTTGAAGTAGGAAATGGGATGGCGATATTTCTCGCGCACCGCATCGGCACGCGTCAGCAATGGCGGCGCCTCCGGATCCGCGATCACCTTCGCGATCTCGTCCGCCGGGAAGCCACCGCCGGGCGCGTATTCGCCATCGCGCTTGGGCCCGAACACCCCGCCGCGGTACTGGTCGGACTCGTAGATGTCGATGAAGGTGTTGAAGCCCTCGTCCATCCACGCATCCCGCCGTTCGTTGGACTGCACGATCATCGGGAACCAGGTGTGCCCCACCTCATGCGCCGTGACCGTGAACAGGCCCCTGCCGCGCGAACGGATGCCGTCGAACACCATGGTCGGATATTCCATGCCCGAGGTGAACCCCGCCACGTTGGTCATCACCGGCCAGGGGAAGGGATACCAGTCGCGCGAGAAGTTCTCGATGGTGTCCTTGGTGTATTCGGTGGTGTTGCCCCAGCCCTCGCCATCGGCAGCTTCGACCGGATAGAAACTCATGGACAGCGCGCTCCTGCCACCCGGCAGGTTGATGCGCGCGGCATCCCAGATGAAGGCTGGCGAAGCGGAGAACACCGCATCGCGGCTGTGATCGATGTGGTAATGCCAGGTCAGCGTGCCGCTGGTGGCCGGGCGGCTGGCCGCGTCATGCACTTCGGCGGCGGTGCGGATGAACAGCGTCCTGTCGCTGCCGCGCGCCTGCTGCAGGCGCTGCTGCTGCGTCTTCGTCAGCACCTCGGCCTCGTTCATCAGCAGCCCCGAACCGGCTACCAGATAGTTCGCCGGTACGGTGATGTACATGTCGTAGTTGCCGAACTCGGTATAGAACTCGTTGGCGAGATAAGGCTGCGTATCCCAGCCATGGATGTCGTCATAGACGCACAGGCGCGGATACCACTGCGCGATGTCGTAGATCGGTCCGTCCTTGGCTTCCTCGACCGAGGTTCGCCCGCCCCACTGGCCCGGTATGGCGTAGTGGTAATTCAGCAGGATGCGGATGCTGCCGCCCGGCGGCAGCGGCGACGGCAGACTGATGCGCGCGCGCGTGTCGCTGACGACGTACTGCGCCGTCACCGGCTGCGCCCCACGCCGCGCCTGCAGCTGCAGCGACTCGATGACCATGCCCTCGGTATCCACGCCCGCCGGCCGCTGGCGGCCGCCGCCGGCAAATGGGCGGGAACGCGAATCGGCGCGGAAGGTGTTCTGTTCCACCTGCAGCCACAGGCTGTTCAGGGACTGCGGGCTGTGGTTGACGTAGGTGATGGTCTCGACGCTGGACAATGTCTTCGTGTCCGGATCGAGGCGGACATGCATCTCGTAATCCGCCGAGTTCTGCCAGTAGGCCGCGGCCGGCGCCCCATCGGCGGCGCGGAACGCACTGGCGGGCAGCGGCATGGTGTAAGGCGCGAAGGTCTTGAGGGGGTCGTAGCTCGCGGAGCGCCCGCCCGTATCCGGCAGCTGCGGACGACGCGGCGCCTCGGGCGCCGGTTGCTGCGCGGCCACCGTAGCGGCCAGGAGCAGGACCGCCAGCGCGCTCGCTGCGCGGGACACGGCTGACCGATGCGACATGAAGATCTCCGGCGGGGAAGGCAAGCAGCGGTAACTGTATACCGGCAGTTGCGGCCTTACTCGATGATGCGTCCAAGAACGCGGTGTTCAAGGGCCGGGAACTCGCGCCGGATGCGCGCCTGGCGCTCGAGATCGATGTCGCCCACAGCGGCGCCCGCGCCCTCCGGCAGGGCGTCCAGCACGCCTCCCCAGCAATCCACGACCATGCTGTGGCCGTAGGTGGCGCGGCCGTTCTCGTGCAGGCCCACTTGCGCCGACACCACCAGGTGGCTCAGGTTCTCCACCGCGCGGGCGCGGTTGAGCAGGTCCCAGTGGGCCTTGCCGGTGGGCACCGTGAAAGCGGCCGAAACGGCAAACAGCTCGGCGCCCAGCTCGGCCATGCGCCGGAACAGCTCCGGGAAACGCAGGTCGTAGCACACGGCGACACCCAGTCGCCCCACGGGTGTATCCAGCACCGTGACATGCCGGCCGGCCACCATGCCGGAGGATTCGCGATGCGCTTCCGCCGCATCCGGCACATTCACGTCGAACAAGTGGATCTTGTCGTAGCGGCCGATGCGCGCGCCGTCGGGCCCGTAGACCAGGCTGGCGGCAGCCACGCGCTCCTCGCCCGGTACGCGCATGGGCATGGTGCCGCCCACCAGCGTCAGCCGCAGCTCGCGTGCCGCCTCCGACAGCATGGCCTGGATGGGCCCCTCGCCATCGACCTCGGCCACCTCGCGCTTGTCGCGTTCGCGCCGCGCCATCAGCGCGAAATTCTCCGGCAGCACGGCGAGCATTGCGCCGCGTGCGGCAGCCTGTTCCAGCAGCTGGCGCGCCTGCACCAGGTTCGGGGCAACTTGCGCGCCGGAGGTCATCTGTATGGCAGCAGCCTTCATGCAAGCACCACATCGTAATGGTCGATGGCGTAGAGCGGCTCGGCCTGCAGGCGTATCGGCCGGCCCACCGCGGTCTCCAGTTCCGCGAGGCCCGCGGATTCCTCATCCTGCAGCCAGGCGACCACATCCTGGTGCGCCAGCACCACCAGTTCGTCGCTGTTGAACTGCCGGCTCTGCCGCAGCAGTTCGCGGAACACCTCATGGCTGACGGTTTCCGGCGTGCGCACGAAACCCCGCCCCTGGCACTGGGTGCAGGGCGCGCACAGCAGGTGCTCGAGGCTCTCGCGCGTGCGCTTGCGCGTCATCTCGATCAGGCCCAGCGGCGAGATGGCGGCGATATGCGTCTGCGCGCGGTCGCTGGCCAGCGCCGCCTGCAGCGCCTGCAGCAACGCCTGGCGATGGTCGGCATCCTGCATGTCGATGAAATCCAGCACGATGATGCCGCCCAGATTGCGGATGCGCAGCTGCCGCGCGATGGCCACTGCGGCCTCGAGGTTGGTGCGGAAGATGGTTTCCTCGAGGTTGCGGTGCCCGACGTAGCCGCCGGTGTTCACGTCCACCGTGGTCATCGCCTCGGTCTGCTGGATCACGATGTAGCCGCCGGATTTCAGCGGCACACGCGGCTCCAGCGCGCGGCTGATCTCCTCCTCGACGCCGTGCAGGTCGAAGATGGGCCGCGGCGGCTGGTGCAGCTCCACATGGTCGGCGAATTCCGGCATGAAGGAGCGCACGAATTCCTGCATGCGCGCGAACTCCGCGGGCGAATCCACCAGCACCCGCCGCACGCCCTCGCGCAGTTCGTCGCGCAGCACGCGCGTGGACAGCGGCAGGTCTTCGTGCACCAGATTGCCTGCGGGCAGTGTCAGCGCGCGCTCGCGCACATGGTTCCACAGCCGCTGCAGGAACAGCATGTCGGCATGCAGCGCCGCGGGCAATGCGCCCATGGCCGCGGTGCGCACGATGAAACCGCCGCGGATGCCCCCCTCCGCAGCCAGCGTGCCGACCACGCCGCGCAGGCGCTCGCGTTCCTCGGCGGATTCGATGCGTGATGACACGCCGACCCGCGTGCTGCCGGGCATGTAGACCAGATACCGCGACGGCAGCGACACGTGCGTGGACAGCCGCGCGCCCTTGGTACCCAGCGGATCCTTCACCACCTGCACCAGCAGCTCGTCGCCCTCGCGCACCAGCGTGCGGATGTCGGCCTCATGCGGCCGCGCCTCCTCCTGTGCGTCGTTGCCCGCATCAGGCGGCGGCGCGAGGATGTCGGCTGCATGCAGGAAGGCCGTGCGCGCCAGGCCGATCTCGAGGAAGGCCGCCTGCATGCCGGGCAGCACGCGCGACACGCGGCCCTTGTAGAGATTGCTGACCAGGCCGCGGCGGCTGGAGCGTTCGATGAACACTTCCTGCAGTGAGCCGTTGTCGAGCACCGCCGCACGGGTTTCGCGCGGCGCCACATTGACCAGGATCTCGATGCTCATCGTGAAGCGCAAGCCTGCAGCAGCGCGGCGGTTTCGTACAGGGGCAGCCCCATGACACCGCTGTAGCTGCCGGCAATGTGTTCGATGAACACCGCGCCGCGTCCCTGGATGCCATAGGCGCCCGCCTTGCCCTGCGGCTCGCCGGACGCCCAGTAGGCCTGCGCCTCGGCTGCGCTGATGAGGCGCATCTGCACCGTGGTGTGCGAGGTCGCCGCGAGCACCGGCCCATCGTCCGGCAGTGCCAGCGCGACTCCGGTGAGCACCTGGTGCGAGCGGCCGGACAGCGCCGCGAGCATGCGCCGCGCATCAGTCTCATCCACCGGCTTGCCGAAAATGATGCCGTCGATGGCCACCACGGTGTCCGCGCCCAGCACCGGGCGCTGGCCCGCCGTGCGGCGCCGACCTTCCAGTGCCTTCAGGCGTGCCAGCCGTGCCACCAGCTGCGCCGGCGATTCGCCGGCCTGCGGGGTTTCATCCGCATCCACCGGCAGCACCTCATGCAGCACACCCAGCTGCGCCAGCAGTTCGCGGCGTCGCGGCGAACTCGAGGCCAGCACGATGGAGGGAAATTCGAAGGCTTTCATTCGCGGTGATAGGGATGGCCGTCGAGCAGCGTAACAGCGCGATACAGCTGCTCGGCGAATACCACACGCACCAGCGCATGCGGCAGAGTCAGCGTCGACAGCGACCAGCGCTCGTTGGCGCGCGCCAGCACCTCCGGCGCATAGCCATCGGCACCGCCCACCAGGAAAGCCAGGTCGCTGCCGGCCTGCTGGCGTGCGGCCAGCCACTGCGAGAGTTCGACGCTGCTGCGGGATTTGCCCCGCTCGTCGAGCGCCACCACATGGTCCTGCGCCCGCAAGGCCGCCAGCAGGCGCCTGCCTTCCTCGCCCATGGCGCGTGCCAGGTCGCCGCTGCCGCGCTTGGCGGCGGGTATCTCGATGAGTTCCAGGGGCAGGCGTGGGCGCAGCCGCCGGCTGTATTCGGTGAAACCCTCGGTGACCCAGCCCGGCATGCGCTGCCCGACGGCGATCAGCGTGACGCGCACGGGGCCTGCCGGGTCATCCGCGCGGGCGCGAACTTCCCTTGCTGCGGACAGACTTGCGCGCCGGTGGCGCGGCAGTGCGGGAACGCGTGGCGGGCTTCTTGGCGCGCGCGGTGCCAGCCTTGGCCTTGGGCCTGGCGTATTTCTTCTTGGTGAGCCCGGCGCGCACCGCGGCCTTCCTGGCCTTCGGGGCCGGCTTGGCCCTGGCTTTGGCCTTGGCTGCAGCCGGCGGGATATCCCACAGCTGCTCCAGCGCATAGAACTCGCGCACGCGCGGCAGCATCACATGCACCAGCACGTCGTTCAGGTCGACCAGCACCCATTCACCATCGCGTTCACCTTCGACGCCCAGCGGGCGGAAGCCGCCCGCCTTGGCGTACTCGACCACGCGGTCGGCGATGGAACGCACATGGCGGTCGGAATTGCCGGAGGCGACGACCATGCAGTCGGAAACATCCGTCACCTTGCGCACATCCAGCACCTTCACGTTCAGTGCCTTCATGTCTTCCAGGGCGGCGACGACGGACTTGACCAGCGCCGCGCGGGCGGGCGGGCGGGAAACTTTGGCAGCGCTCATTGGCGGCCAGCATACCATCCCGTCTCCCGCAGCAGCTTCGAGACGCTGTCGGGGACGAGATAGCGGGGGTCGCGGCCACGCGCCACCAGCTGCCGCAGCTCGGTGGAGGAGATCTCCAGCTGCGTCACCGCGTGGACGAAGACCCGGCCGGCCGGCGCCTCGTGGAGGTCGCGCACCGAGCCGGTGCCGCGATCGACCATCACTTCGCCGAGCGGGCCCTGCGTGGGCGCCTTCCAGCCAGGCCGGTGCGCCACCACCACATGGGCAAGATCCAGGATCTCGCGCCAGCGGTGCCAGTTGGGCAGGCCCAGGTACGCATCCATGCCCAGCAGCAGGCACATGGGCCGCTGCGGGAATTCGGCACGCAATTCCGCCAGCGTGTCGACCGAGTAGGAAAGGCCGCTGCGGCGGGTTTCGCGATCATCGACGGTAAAACCGGGCTCATCGGCCACGGCGGCGCGCACCAGCGCCAGACGCTGCTCGGCGCTGGCCTGGGTCTGGTCTCGATGCGGCGGATTGCCGGCTGGCAGGAAGCGCACCTCCGCCAGGCGCAGCGCTTCGCGCAGCTCGAAGGCCGTGCGCAGGTGGCCGTTGTGCACCGGATCGAAGGTGCCGCCGAAGATGCCGAGGGGGCCGTTGCCAGGCGCTGGCGCGTTCAAGCCGCGGCCTGCAGCACCGCGCGGCCAGCAGCGAACTCCACCACCACCAACCCGAGGGCGTCCCAGACGTTGCCGCGCTGCCGGCCCTTGGCAATGCGGTCGGCCTCGGCCAGGCGCGTGTCCAGGCGGGCCAGGAACGGGCGGCCCAGCGGCCTCAGGCGCGCCGCCGCCGTGCCCAGGTGATCCCGGTTGCGTGACCACACACCGCCCACCGGCGCACCGGGCACCAGCGTCATCCATACCATGCGCAGCTCCTGCCACAACGACCACAACACCAGTGTCGGCTCCACGCCTTCGGTCCTGAGGCCGGCCAGCACGCGCAGCGCGCGCGGCACGTCGCCGCCCAGCACCGCCTCGCCCAGCTGCGTGACATCGAAGCGGCTGCTCTGCGTGCTGCTGGCCAGCACCTCTGCCGCGCCAGCTTCGCGCAGACCCGCCAGCACCAGCTTCTGCAGCTCCTGCGCCGCCGCCAGCAGATTGCCCTCGGTCTGCTGCGCCAGCAGCAACACGGCTTCGTCGTCGAGGCGTATGCCTTCAAGCTCGGCGCGTGCCCGCAGCCAGGCCGGAAAGCGCGCAGCGTCGACCAGCGCGGCATCCACCCACACGCCCGCCGTGTTGAAGGCCTGCACCCAGGCGGCCTTCTGCGCATTCCAGTCGAGCTCACCGGTAGTCACCAGCAGCAGCACGTCGCCGCCGGCGAGACCGGCGAGTTCCTGCAATGCCTTGCTGCCCTCGACGCCCGGCTTGCTGCCCGGGATGCGCACCTCGATCAGGCGGCGCGCGGCGAACAGCGACATCGCCTGGCAGCTGGCGAAGATGTCATCCCAGGGGCCACCCACCGCGCGATCAATGAAAAACACCTCGCGCTCGGTGAAACCGGCAGCGCGCGCAGCGGCGCGGATGGCGTCACCGGCTTCGCCCTGCGTCAGCGGTTCATCGCCAGACAGCAGGTATACGGGCGCCAGCCCCTTGCGCAGTGTCGCGGCCAGTTTTTCCGGTGTGGTTCTCAAGGCGGCTATTATAGAGCCAAGTAAGCGACTCCAAGGCCTCTGCCATGCCTACGCTCTTCGAACGCATCGTGGCCCGCGAACTGCCGGCCGATATTGTCTTCCAGAACGAGGAGATCACCGCTTTCCGCGACATCCAGCCGCGTGCGCCAGTGCACATCCTCATCGTTCCCAACAAGCCGATTCCGACCGCGAACGACATTGCGGATGCAGACGCGCCGCTGGTGGGCCGCATGTTCCTGGTGGCCAGGGATCTTGCGAAGCAGCTGGGCATCGCCGCGGATGGCTACCGTCTGGTGGTGAACTGCAATGCGCATGGCGGGCAGGAGGTCTACCACCTGCACCTGCACCTGATCGGCGGCGCGCCACTGGGCCCCATGACCGGAGCACGTTGATGGCCAAGGCCAGCAAGACCGTGAAGAAGAGCGGCGCCGCGCGCGCCACCACGCCCGCGCCCGCCGACGGGCTGTACCCGACACTGCGGGCCTACCGCACCGGCCGCATGCGCGTCTCGCCGGTGCACGAGCTCTACTACGAGGAGAGCGGCAATCCGAAGGGCAAGCCGGTGGTGTTCCTGCACGGCGGCCCGGGCGCGGGCACCAACCCGCAGATGCGGCGCTTCTTCGATCCGCGGCGCTACCGCATCGTGATGTTCGACCAGCGCGGCTGCGGCCGCAGCACCCCGCACGCCAGCCTGGAGGACAACACCACCTGGGATCTGGTGGCGGACACCGAGCGCCTGCGCGAGCTGCTGGGCATCGACAGCTGGCAGGTGTTCGGCGGCAGCTGGGGCTCGACACTGGCGCTGGCATACGCACAGAAGCACCCGGAGCGCGTCAGCGAACTGGTGCTGCGGGGCATCTTCCTGCTGCGCCGCTCGGAGCTGGAATGGTTCTATCAATCGAGCGAAGGCGCGGCGGCATTGTTCCCCGACCTGTGGGAACACTTCATCGCGCCGATTCCCGAAGCCGAGCGCTACGACATGATGGGCGCCTACTACCGCCGCCTTACCAGCACCATCACCGCGGAGCGCAATGCGGCGGCCCGTGCATGGTCCATCTGGGAAGGCGCGACCAGCCATCTGCGCACCGATCCCTCCTATGTCGCGAAGTTCCGCGATGCCGAATATGCGGCGGCCTTCGCGCGCATTGAATGCCATTACTTCGTCAACAAGGGCTTCCTCGACAGCGATGACCAGCTGCTGCGCGACACGGCGAAGATCCGCCATATCCCGGCGGTGATCGTGCAGGGTCGCTACGATGTGGTGTGCCCCATGCGCAGCGCCTGGCATCTGCATCGCGCGTGGCCCGAGGCGGAACTGGTCATCGTGCCGGACGCCGGACACTCGGCATTCGAACCAGGCAACGCGCGGGCGCTGCGCAAGGCCACCGACCGCTTCGCGAGGAAGCGCAGCCCCTGATCAGGCGCTTGCGCGGCCGGTCAGTGCGCCGGTGGCATCGATGATGCCGGCCTGCATCAGCCATTGGCGCGCATCCTCGGCGTCCTGTTCGAACCAGGCGCGTGTGGAACCCAGCCGGAAGCTGTAGCCCCATTCATCCATGTCGGCACAGGCGCGCTCGAAACCGCACTGCGGCAGCTGCATGGACAGCAGCAGCTGCAGGTAGCAGACGCCGCATTCCTCCTCGTCACTGCCCCCGGCGTCGGTGTCGAGACCGGCGCGCCGCTCCGGCGACATGCAGATGAAATGCGCGGCCTCGTGCAGCGCCGAATGCAGCGGGGTATCGAAACGCAGGTAAAGGGTGCTGGCCTTGAGACCGGCCTCGGACTCGCCCCAGTAACTGCCCGGGATATCCTCGCCGGCAGGCACCAGCCGCAGGGCGAGACCATAGGGCGCGAGCAGCAGTGCCAGCGCCGTGCGATCGAGGCCGCCGACCCGCAGCACGGACCCGGGGCTACAGCGCCGACAGGCGACGCAGCACCAGGCTCGCCATGTCGCGCGCCATGGCCTCGAGCAGGATGTCCTTCTCGCGCTCCTTGGCCAGCAGCTTGGTTTCGTCGAAGCTGTAGATGCGGGAGAGGTTGAAAGTCTCCGCCGCCATCAGCTCGGTGGCGCCGGCATGCACGCTCACCTCGACCTCGTACAGCAGCTCGTAATCGGTGGGGATGTTGCGCGCATCCACCGACAGCACGCGTTCGGTGACCTCGTCATGCAGGATGCGCAGCACGGCGCCATCAGTGGCCGCGCGTTCGACCAGCTTCACACCGGAAGCGGCGAGCGAACGGCGCAGCGCGGCACTGAAATCGCTGTGCCGGTCGGAGGTATCGACAGCGAGCGTGGCAAGCCTCGCAGGCAGCGACTGCCGCCCCTGCAGATGGAAGCCACAGGCACTGAGCCACAGGCACGCGGCCAGCGCGCCGAAGATTTGTACTGCTCGCTTTGCATGCATCGGGCTATACCACCACGTTGACCAGCTTGCCCTTCACCACGATCACCTTCTTCGGCTCGCGCCCTTCGAAGAAGCGCACCACTGCGGCATCTGCCAGCGCGGCGGCCTTCACCTCCGCCTCGTCCGCCTGCGGCGGGACGCTGACGCGACCCCGCAGCTTGCCGTTGACCTGCACCACGATCTCGATGGTGTCCTGCACCAGCGCGGCTGGATCCGCCTTGCGCCAGCGCGTGCGCCACAACTGCCCGCCCTGCCCCAGCTGCTGCCACAGCTCATGGCTGATGTGCGGCACCATCGGCGCCAGGCACATCACCGCGATCTCCAGTGCCTCCTGGCGCACGGCCCGCGCCACTGGTGCAGCAGCCGCCGCATCGGCGGCATGCCGGCCGATGGCATTGAGCAATTCCATCACGCTGGCCACGGCGGTGTTGAATACGCGGCGCCGGCCGATGTCATCCTCCACCTTGGCCAGCGTCTGGTGGGCGGCGCGGCGCAGCTCCCGATCGGCCGGCGCCAGTGCGCCACTGGCCAATGCAGCGGCAACTTCCGCAGCCGGCACCGGGCCGCCCGCGGACACATGCTCGAACGCCGCCTTCCACAGCCGGCGCAGGAAACGGTTGGCGCCCAGCACGCCCTCGTCATTCCACTCCAGCGATTGCTCGGGCGGCGCGGTGAACATCATGAACAGCCGCGCCGTATCGGCGCCGTAGCGTTCGGTGAGCTCGTTCGGGTCCACCCCGTTCAGGCGCGACTTGGACATGGTGCCGATGCCCTCGTACACCACGGGGGTGCCATCGCGCTTCAGCGTGGCGGTGGCCGCGCGCGTCACCGGATCGATGCTGAGATCCACCTCGGCGGGCGAGAGGTATTCGCGCCGCCCGGCTTCATGCGGCCGCAGGAAGATATGGTTCAGCACCATGCCCTGGGTGAGCAGGTTGGCGAATGGCTCCGGCGTCTTCACCAGCCCCAGCTCGTGCATCACGCGTGTCCAGAAACGCGAATAAAGCAGGTGCAGGATGGCGTGCTCGATGCCGCCGATGTACTGGTCCACCGGCAGCCAGTAATTGGCGCGCGCGTCGACCATGGCTGCATCGTTGCCGGCGCTGGCGAACCGCAGGAAATACCAGGAGGAATCCACGAAAGTATCCATGGTGTCGGTTTCGCGCCGCGCCGCCGCGCCGCAACGCGGACACTTGCACTGGTAGAAGGATGGCGTCTTGCCCAGCGGATTGCCGCTGCCATCCGGCACCAGGTCTTCGGGCAGCCGCACCGGCAGGTCCGCATCGGGCACCGGCACATCGCCGCAGGCAGGACAGTGGATCAGCGGAATCGGGCAGCCCCAGTAGCGCTGGCGCGAGATGCCCCAGTCGCGCAGCCGGTACTGCACGCGCTTGGCGCCGTGCCCCTGGCTCGCCAGCTGCGCGGCGATGGCGTCGACGCCGGCCGCGGAGGTGAGGCCGGTGAAGGCGCCCGAATCCACCAGCACCCCCGGCTCGGCGTATGCCGCCTGCCAGGGAGCAGCCACGCTCTCGTACTGGCCGCTGCTCGAGGCGACGACCATCTTGATGGGCAGGGAATATTTCTGCGCGAACTCGAAATCGCGCTCGTCATGCGCCGGCACGGCCATCACCGCGCCTTCGCCGTAGCCCATGAGCACGTAGTTCGCGACCCACACCGGCAGCAGCTCGCCGGTGAGTGGATGCCGCACTGTCATGCTGGTGGGCAGGCCCTTCTTCTCCTGCGTGGCGAGGTCCGCCTCCATCGTGCTGCCCTGCTTGCACTCCTCGATGAAGGCTGCGAGCTCCACCCGCTCCTTGGCTGCGGCCAGTGCGATCGGGTGTTCGGCGGCCACCGCCACATAGGTGGCACCCAGCAGCGTGTCGGCGCGCGTGGTGAACACGCGCAGCGCGCCGTCATGGCCCAGCAGCGCGCGCGTGTCATCGCCGTACGGGAACTCCACGTCCACGCCATGGCTCTGCCCGATCCAGTTCGCCTGCATGGTGCGCACGCGTTCGGGCCAGCCCGGCAACTCATCCAGCGCCGCGCGCAGCTCGTCGGCATATTTGGTGATGCCGAGGTAATACATCGGGATCTCGCGCTTCTCGACCAGCGCCCCGGTGCGCCAGCCGCGCCCGTCGATCACCTGTTCATTGGCGAGCACGGTCTGGTCTTCCGGATCCCAGTTCACCGTGCCGGTCTTCTTGTAGGCGATGCCGCGCTCCAGCATGCGCAGGAACAGCCATTGGTTCCATCTGTAGTAATCGGCATCGCAGGTGGCGAGCTCGCGGCTCCAGTCGATGGCAAGGCCCAGCGACTGCAGCTGCTTCTTCATGTATGCGATGTTGTCGCGCGTCCATTTCGCCGGCGGCACCTTGTTGGCCATGGCCGCGTTCTCGGCCGGCAGGCCGAAGGCGTCCCAGCCCATGGGCTGCAACACGTTGCGGCCCTGCATGCGCATGAAGCGCGCCAGCACATCGCCGATGGTGTAGTTGCGCACATGGCCCATGTGCAATCGTCCCGACGGATACGGGAACATGGACAGGCACTAGTATTTCTCGCCAGGCGCGGTCTCGTCGGCGACAAAGGCCTGCGCGGCCTGCCAGGCAGCCTGGGCGCTGCCCTCTACGGCAGCGGGATCGTAGCGTTCTTGCATCGGGGGCGGAGTGATCGGGTGGCCGGCAAGGATACACGAGCCACCCGCTGATTCAGCCGCGGGGCGCGGGCCCCGCGGCTGCCGGACATGCTGCGGGCTATTCGGTGCGGATGGGCACGAAGATCTGCCGATCCTCGCGCTGGATGCGCAGCGCCACGGTGCGCCCGGCGCGCTTGATGGCCGCCTGCAGCTCCGCCAGCGACTTCACGCGCGCACCCGCCACGCCCAGGATCACGTCGCCGGGCTGCACGCCCGCGGCCTCGGCGGCACCGGTGACATCCTCGACCACCAGCGAGCCATCGGTCTCGACCTGCTGCATCTCCGCAGGCGTCAGCGGCCGCACCGACAGCCCGAGCGCCGCAGGCTCGGCCGTCGAACCACCGCCGCCCGGCGTGTTCTGCGCCGTCTGGCCGGCTTCCTTCAGCTCCTCGACCTTCGCCGTCACCTTGCGCAGCTTGCGGTCGGTCCAGACTTCCAGCTGGGTGCTGTTGCCCGGGCGGATGGCCGAGATCATCGCCGGCAGCGCCGAGTTGCCCTCCACCGGCTTGCCATCCACCGACAGGATGATGTCGCCAGCCTTGATGCCGGCCTTGTCCGCCGGACCGCCGCTGTTGACGGAGGTGACCAGTGCCCCATGCGGGCGATCCAGGCCGAACGACTCGGCGAAGGCTGCGTCCATGGGCTGGATGCCCACGCCGATCATGCCGCGCGTGACACGGCCGTTCTTGACCAGCTGCTCGCGCACATCGTTGGCCATGTCGATGGGGATGGCGAACGACAGGCCCATGTAGCCGCCGCTCTGGCTGTAGATCTGCGAATTGATGCCCACCACCTCGCCTTCGAGGTTGAACAGCGGACCACCGGAATTGCCCGGGTTCACCGCGGCATCGGTCTGGATGAACGGCACATAGCCTTCATTGGGCAGCTCGCGCGAGGTGGCGCTGACGATGCCGGCCGTGACGCTGTTGGCCATGCCGAACGGCGAGCCGATCGCCACCACCCACTGCCCGGACTTGAGCTTCGATGGATCACCGATGCGCACCGTCGGCAGCGCCGAAGCCTCGATCTTGATCACGGCCACGTCGGTGCGGTCGTCGAGCCCGATCACCTTGGCGGTGAACTCGCGCCGGTCCGTCATCTTGACGACCACCTCGGTGGCGCCGCGCACCACATGGGCATTGGTCAGGATGTAACCGTCGCTGCTGACGATGAAGCCGGAACCTTCGCCGCGCGAGGGCTGCGGCTGGCCACCACCGCGCGGGTTGCCCGGAATGCCGAAGCGGCGCAGGAACTCGCCCATGGGATCGTTGGGATCGAGCTGGCCCGGGCCACGCGTGGGAGCTGCGGCGGGACGCGAGCTGACCTGCACGTTCACCACTGCCGGTCCGTAGCGTTCCACCAGCGCACTGAAATCCGGCAGGCCGGTGACCAGCGGCGCCACCGGTGCGGCCGCTGCCGGCGGCGCGGCGGTGGGTGCCTGTCCCAGCTGAATCGGCGGCACGGCGGTGGAGGCACTGGGCGAACAGGCGCTCAGCGCGACGCCCCCCACCAGTGCCAGTAGAAATCTGCCGCTGCAACGTTCCACGGACATAAGCCTCATTTCCTCGTACTCCCGGTTACTGACAGGATAGACCCAACGTGGGCGCGCGTGTTCTGGGCTCAAGGGCTTATGACGAACGTTTAACGCGCCCTGCGGCCCTCGCGGCCAGCAGCAGCAGCGCCAGCGCCAGCCCCAGCGCCAGTGCATTGCCTGCCACCAGGTAAGGGGTGTCCCCCGTGCGCGGCACCAGGGTTCCCCGCAGCACCGCCGGCGCGAATTCCGCCGCCTCGACTTCGACCCGGCCGTCCGGGCCGATCAGCGCCGACACTCCGTCGTTGGCGGCGCGCAGCAGCGGACGCCGGCTCTGCATGGCGAGCATGCGAGCGATCTGCAGATGCTGGTAGCGCGCGCCGGAGCGGCCGAACCAGGCGTCGTTGGTCACCGTGACCAGCGCGTCGGAGGCGCGGATTTCCGGCCGCAGCAGGGTGCCGTAAGCATCCTCGTAGCAGATGCTGGCCGCCAGGCTCATGCCCGCCAGCTGCAGCGGCGGCTGCTCGCGCGCGCCCGGCGTGAAGTCCGAATAGGGCAGGCTCATCAGCCGCAACCACTGACGCACGAAGGCCGGCACCGGGAAATATTCACCGAACGGCACCAGATGCCGCTTGTCGTAGAACGCCGGCTCCCCTTCTCCCATGGCCAGCACGGAGTTGAAATACAGCGGCTCCACATCGGCGCCGGCACTGTCATCGACCCGCATGATGCCCATCACCACCGCGGAGCCTGCCTGGCGCGCGGCGGACCATACCGAACCCACATAGCCTGACAGCAGGTTGGCGAAATCCGGCAGCGCCGATTCCGGCCACACGATCAGATCCGCGCCCAGTGCCTGCTGGTGCAGCCGCGCATAGGTGTCGAGGATGTTGCGCTGGTTGGTGGCCTGCCACTTCATGTCCTGCGGGATGGCGCCCTGCAGGATGGCCACCTGCCTGGCCTTGCCCGGCTGCGTCCATTCGACGCCGCGCAGCCCCAGCCCCAGTGTCCAGGGCAGCACCAGCGCCACCATCGCCGCCGCCCGCCAGGTGCCCCGCTCCCACCACAGCGACAGCAGTGCACCGGCACTCACCAGCAGCGCCAGACTGAGCAGGTAGACCCCGCCCACCGGAGCGAGCCCCGCCAGCCAGCTGTCGGTCTGTGAGTAGCCCAGCGACAACCAGGGAAAGCCACTGAGGAACCAGCCGCGCAGCCATTCCACCAGCAGCCAGGCTGCGGGGACCCACAGCACGCGCCCGCCGAAGCTCGCCGGTTGCAACCAGCGGCAGGCCACATAGCCCAGCAGCGCCTGCCAGGCCGCCATCATCACCACCAGCGCGCCCATCACCAGCAGCGCCACCGCCACCGGGGCCTGCCCGAAGCCGCGGATGGAGATGTACAGCCACCAGGTGCCCACCGCATACAACCCGACGCCGAAGCAGAAGCCCAGCCACGCTCCATCGCGCGCCGATGGCGCCCGGCCCCACAGGGCGAGCAGCAGGGCCGGAGCCAGCAGCGCCAGCCAGAAATGACCGTAGGGCGCGAAGGCGAAGGTGAGCGCGGCACCACCGGCCAGTGCCAGTACGCGCGGCAGCCAGCGCCGCGCCGCAGCCTTGCTGTCAGCCACTTTGTTCGGAGTTGGCGTCGTCGCCGCCGGGAGGCGCCGCGGGCTCGGCCGGAGCCGTCACGCGCAACGCTTCGATGCGGCGCCGGTCGGCGCGGATCACGCGGAATTCATAGCCTTCCAGCTGCGCCACTTCGCCGCGGCGCGGCAGCCGGCCGAAGTGCTGGGTGATCAGCCCGGCCACCGTGTCGTTGGCATCGTCGGGAAAATTCGTGCCGAAGTGGTCGTTGAATTCGCCGATGCGCGTGGCGCCGCGCACCTGGAACTGCTGCTCGCCTTCCTGACGGATGTTCTTCTCGTCCTCGATATCGTATTCGTCGTCGATATCGCCCACGATCTGCTCGATCACGTCTTCCATGGTGACGAGGCCGGCGACACTGCCGTACTCGTCGATGGCCAGCGCCATGTGGTTGCGTCCGGCGCGTAGTTCCTTCAGCAGCACGTTGACGCGCTTGGACTCGGGCCCGAACAGCGGCTTGCGCATCCAGTCGCGCAGCTCGAAGCGCGCGGTATTGCCGATGGTGTAGAAGCGCAGCAGATCCTTGGCGAGCAGGATGCCCACCACGCCCTGGTCATCGGCTTGCAGCACCGGAAAGCGCGAATGGCCGGAATCGATCGCCACCGACAGGATGCGCTGGGCTGGATCATCCTCCCGCACGCAGGTCATCTGGTTGTGCGGCACCATGATGTCGCGCACCTGCAGGTCGGCCACATCGAGCACCCCTTCCACCATCGACAGGGCGTCGGTGTCGAGCAGGCCATGGGTGGCGGCTTCCTTCAGTGTCTCGCGCAGCTGCGCCCGGTCCTTGATCGCGGTGAGGCGCCGTATGCGGCGCACCATCGTGTTACGCGTGCCATCCACGGCGCTCATGCTTTCTTCCGGAGACGATAGGGATTCGCAAAACCAAGCCGCTTCAGCACCGCCACTTCGCGTCGCTCCATGCGCGTGGCGTCGGTGTCCACCTCGTGGTCGAGGCCCAGCAGGTGCAGCGTGCCGTGCACCACCAGGTGGGCCCAGTGCGCGGTCTCGCTCTTGCCCTGGGCGCGCGCTTCACGCCGCAGCACCGCGGCGCAGATGACCACGTCGCCCAGCGGCCGTGGCTTGACGCCCGGCGCCGGGGTGGCGGGAAACGCCAGCACGTTGGTGGGTTTGTCCTTGCCCCGGTAGCGGCGGTTCAGCACGCGCATGCGCGGCGCGGTGACCACCTGCACGGCCATCTCGCAGCCAGCGCCGCTGCGGCCGAGCGCCGCATCGGCCCAGCGCGCCATCAGCCGCCGGTCCGGTGCCTTGGCGCGTGGCGGCACGCGGCAGTCGACAATGAGGGGTGTACGGGCGTGGCTGCTCATAGGGGCGCCGACCGCTCGTAGGCGCGCACGATCCGCTGCACCAGCGGATGGCGCACCACGTCGCCGGCATCGAACTCTGCAAACGCCACGCCGGCCACGCCGGGCAGCACTTCCAGCGCGTGCCGCAGGCCCGACATGCGGCCGCTGGGCAGATCGGTCTGGGTGAGATCGCCGGTGACCACAGCGCGCGAGCCGAAGCCCATGCGCGTCAGGAACATCTTCATCTGTTCAGGCGTGGTGTTCTGCGCCTCGTCGAGGATGATGAAGGATTCATTCAGCGAGCGGCCGCGCATGAAGGCCAGCGGCGCCACCTCGATGATGTTGCGTTCGATGAACCGCGCCACGCGTTCGAAGCCCATCATCTCGTACAGCGCGTCATACATCGGCCGCAGGTAGGGATCCACCTTCTGGGTGAGGTCGCCGGGCAGGAAACCCAGCCGTTCGCCCGCCTCCACCGCCGGGCGCACCAGCACGATGCGGCGCACGCGCTCGCTGTGGAGCGCCTCCACCGCGCAGGCGACGGCGAGATAGGTCTTGCCCGTGCCCGCCGGCCCGAGGCCGAACGTGAGGTCATGGGAATGGATGTCGGCGATGTAGCGCTTCTGGTGCTCGCCGCGGGCCCGTATGAGGCCGCGCGGCGTGCGCGCCGCATCATCGCCAGCCGGCGCCAGCGCGGAGGTGGCGCGCAGCTGGCCGCTGTCGTCGCTGGTCTCGTGTTCGCGCAGTGCCAGGTGCACATCCGGCAGGTCGACGGTGCCCTTGCCATGCGTGAGCTCGAACAGATCCTTCAGCACCTGTGCGGCGCTGCTGGCTGCGGCGCCGCTGATGCGGAACTGGTTGCCACGGCGCCGCACCTCGGCGCCCAGCCGCTGCTCGATCAGCCGCAGGTTCTGGTCCAGCGGACCGCACAGTGCGGCCAGGCGCTGGTTGTCCTCCGGCAGCAATTCGATTTCAAGCGTGGCCACGCTGCTGTCCCGGCGCGGCTTCAAGCGGATGCCGTCTGCGGCACGGCCGCCGCCAGCAAGCGGCCGCGCAGCGAATTGTTCAGCGCCTCGGTGATCTCGACATCGACGAAGCGCTGCATGAGGCGCAGGTCGCCGTCGAAATTGACCCAGCGGTTGTTCTCGGTGCGGCCCGCCAGCTGCTGCGCATCGCGCCGCGCGGTGCGCTCCACCAGCACGCGCTGCACGCTGCCCACCATGCTGCGGCTGATCGCGCGCGACTGGGCATCGAGCAATGCCTGCAGGCGCGCCAGGCGCGCGGATTTCACTGCGGCGGGCACATCATCCGGCAGCGATGCCGCCGGCGTGCCCGGACGGCGGCTGTAGATGAAACTGAAGGACTGGTCGAAATTCACCTCGGCGGTGAGATCGAGGGTGTGCTGGAAATCCCGCTCGGTCTCGCCCGGAAAGCCGACGATGAGATCGGTCGAGACAGTGATGCCGGGGCGCACCGCGCGCAGCTTGCGCAGCTTCTGCTTGAATTCCAGCGCCGTGTAACCACGCCGCATGGCGGCCAGGATGCGGTCCGAGCCGCTCTGCACCGGCAGGTGCATGTGGTTCACCAGCTTGCGCGTATGCGCGAAGGCCTCGATCAGCGAATCGTCGAAATTGATGGGATGCGAAGTGGTGAAGCGGATGCGCTCCACGCCGGGCATGCCGCTCACGGCGCGGATCAGCTGCCCCAGGTCCATCGGTTCGGCACCCGGGCGCGGCCCTTCATAGGCATTCACGTTCTGGCCGAGCAGCGTGATCTCGCCCACGCCCTGTGCCACCAGGCCGCGCACCTCCTCCAGCACCGCGGCGGCGGGGCGGCTCATTTCCTCGCCACGCGTGTATGGCACCACGCAGTAGCTGCAGAACTTGCTGCAGCCTTCCATGATGGAGACAAAGGCTGCGGTGCCGTCTGCGCGCGGTGCCGGCAGGCGATCGAATTTCTCGATCTCCGGGAAGCTGACATCCACCTGCGACTGGCCGCTGCGACGCAGCTCGGCCAGCATCTGCGGCAACCGATGGATGGTCTGCGGACCGAATACCAGATCGACGAAAGGCGCACGGCGCGTGATGGCCTCGCCCTCCTGGCTGGCCACGCAGCCGCCCACCCCGATGATCACCTGCGGGCGCCCAGCCTTCAGCAGGCGCCAGTTGCCGAGCAGCGAATACACCTTGTCCTCGGCCTTGTCGCGCACCGAGCAGGTGTTCATCAGCAGGATATCGGCCGACGCTTCGTCGGCCGCGGGCTGCAGGCCTTCGGCAGCGGCGAGCACGTCCTCCATGCGGGAGGAGTCGTACTCGTTCATCTGGCAGCCGAATGTCTTGATGAAATAACGACCGGACATGGAACCTGGCGGAGGATGCGGAACGACGATGTTACCGATTGTGCATTGCACAATGGGCCCTGTCGTGCAAACCGCCGGCCGCAGGCGCGGAGCGCGTGGCGCGCCCCTCCCAGACGGGCCCGCCGTCAGAACGGGATGTCGTCGTCGAAATCGACCGACGAGCCGCCGCCGCCCGCGGGAGCCGCCGGCGCCATGCCGCCGCCCCGGTTGCCGCCGCGGCTGCCACCGCCATCGCCGGCATCGCGGCTGTCGCGGGTTTCCTGGGCCGCGCCGCCGCCGCCCTTGCCGCTGCTGAGCATCTGCATCTCGCTGGCGATGATCTCGGTGCTGTAGCGATCGTTGCCGGTGGTCTTGTCCTGCCATTTGCGGGTGCGCAGGCTGCCCTCGATATAGACCTGCTGGCCCTTCTTGAGGTATTCAGCGGCGATCTCACCCAGCCGGTTCCACAGCACGACGGTGTGCCATTCCGTCTGCTCCTTCTGCTCGCCGGACTGCTTGTCCTTCCAGCTGTCGGTGGTGGCAATGCGCAGGTTGGTGACGGTGCTGCCGCCCGGGGTCGTGCGTGACTCCGGATCCTGACCCAGGTTGCCGATGAGAATGACCTTGTTGACACCGCGCGCCATGGTGAAACCCCTGCGTGAAAAACCGATGTGGAGAGCCTACGCGGGGCGCGGTGCAACGGGGAGCGGCTTAAAGCCTCGCGTTCACCCTGTTACACGCGCCGGAGCGGCCCGGGCAGCTATAGTAATCGGTTTCGGCCTTCCGAAGCGCAGCCAAAATCCCTATGGAAACGATCCGTGTCCGCGGCGCCCGCACCCACAACCTGCGCAATATCGACGTCGACCTGCCGCGCAACTGCCTGATCGTCATCACCGGGCTGTCCGGCTCCGGCAAGAGCTCGCTAGCCTTCGACACCCTGTATGCGGAGGGTCAGCGCCGCTACGTGGAATCGCTGTCCGCCTACGCCCGGCAGTTCCTGTCGATGATGGACAAGCCGGATGTGGACTCCATCGAGGGCCTGTCACCGGCCATCGCCATCGAGCAGAAGGCCACCAGCCACAACCCCCGCTCCACCGTCGGTACGGTCACCGAGATCTACGACTACCTGCGCCTGCTGTACGCGCGGGCCGGCATCCCGCGCTGCCCGGACCACGGCCAGGACCTCACGGCCCAGACCGTCAGCCAGATGGTCGACCAGGTACTGAAGCTGTCGGAGGGTGAGAGCTGCCTGCTGCTGGCGCCGCTGGTCATGGCGCGCAAGGGCGAGCACCACGAGGTGCTGATGGAACTGGGCAGCCAGGGCTTCGTGCGCGCGCGCGTGGATGGCACGGTGCATGAGCTGGATGCCGTGCCGCAGCTGGATCCGAAGAAGAAGCACGACATCGAGGCCGTGGTGGACCGCTTCAAGGTGCGCCCCGACATCGCGCAGCGGCTGGCTGAATCCTTCGAGACCGCGCTGCGGCTGGGCGAAGGCGTGGCGCGGCTGGCCTTCGCCCACGGCAAGGGCGATGCGAAGCGCGAGGAGCTGGTGTTCTCCAGCCGCCATGCCTGCCCCGTATGCGGCTACAGCGTGCCGCCGCTGGAGCCGAAGCTGTTCTCGTTCAACAGTCCGGCGGGCGCCTGCCCCACCTGTGATGGCCTGGGCTACCAGGAATTCTTCGATCCGGCGCGCGTGGTCATGCATCCGGAATTGTCCCTGGCCGGTGGCGCCATCCGCGGCTGGGACCGGCGCAATGCCTATTATTTCCAGCTGATCCAGGCACTGGCCGCGCACTACAAGTTCAAGATCGATGCGCCCTGGGCGGAGCTTTCGGAAGCCGCGCGCGCAGTGGTGCTGCATGGCAGCGGCACCGAGGACATCACCTTCCGCTACGTGGATGCAAAGGGCCGCACGGCCAAACGCGCCCACCCGTTCGAGGGCATCCTGCCGAACCTGGACCGGCGTTACCGCGAGACCGAGTCGGCCACCGTGCGCGAGGAACTGGGCAAGTACCGCGGCACGCGCCGCTGCCCGGAATGCGATGGCGCGCGCCTGAACCGCGCCGCGCGTCATGTGCATGTAGCCGGCGTGATGCTGCCGGAGGTGGCGCGCCTGTCGGTGGCCAAGGCGATGGAGCATTACACCGCGCTGGAGGTGGCCGGCTGGCGCGGCGAGATCGCGGCGCGCATCGTGAAGGAGGTGGCCGACCGCCTGCGCTTCCTGGTCGATGTGGGCCTGGACTACCTGACACTGGACCGCAGCGCCGAGACCTTGTCCGGCGGCGAGGCGCAGCGCATCCGCCTCGCGAGCCAGGTAGGCTCGGGATTGACCGGGGTGCTGTACATCCTCGATGAACCGTCCATCGGCCTGCACCAGCGCGACAACCAGCGCCTGCTGACCACGCTGAAGCGGCTGCGCGACCTGGGCAATACGGTGATCGTGGTCGAGCATGACGAGGACGCCATCATGTCCGCCGATTATGTGCTGGATATCGGCCCGGGCGCCGGCGTGCACGGCGGCAAGGTGGTCGCTGCCGGCACGGCCGTGGAGGTGCGCGACAACCCGGCCTCGCTGACCGGCGACTATCTCAGCGGCCGCAAGCGCATTCCGGTGCCGGCGCAGCTCACCGCGCCGGATCCGGAGCGGATGATCCGCATCACCGGCGCCAGCGCCAACAACTTGCAGGGCGTGGATGCGCAGTTCCCGCTGGGGCTCTTCACCTGCGTCACCGGCGTGTCCGGCTCCGGCAAGTCCACGCTGGTCAACGACACGCTGTATGCCGGCGCCGCGCGCCACCTGGGGCTCACCGGTTTCGACGCGCCACAGGTGAAGACGCTGAGCGGGTTCGAGAACATCGATCGCGTGATCGACATCGACCAGAGCCCGATCGGGCGCACCCCCCGCTCCAACCCGGCCACCTACACCGGCCTGTTCGCGCCGCTGCGCGAGCTGTTCGCTCAGGTGCCGGAGGCGCGCGCCCGCGGCTACGAAGCCGGCCGCTTCAGCTTCAATGTAAAGGGCGGGCGCTGCGAGGCATGCCAGGGCGACGGGGTGATCCGCGTGGAGATGCACTTCCTGCCGGATGTGTACGTGGCCTGCGATGTGTGCCAGGGGCGCCGCTACAACCGCGAGACGCTGGAGATCCGCTATCGCGGCAGGAACATCCACGAAGTGCTGCAGATGACCATCGAGGATGCGCTGGCCTTCTTCGCGGCGGTGCCAATGATCGGCGGTAAGCTGCAGACCCTGCTGGACGTGGGCCTGGGTTACATCCAGCTGGGCCAGAATGCGACCACCTTGTCCGGCGGTGAGGCGCAGCGCGTGAAACTGGCACGGGAGCTGGCCAAGCGCGCCACCGGCCGCACGCTTTACATTCTGGACGAACCCACCACCGGTCTGCACTTCCACGATGTGGCGCAGCTGCTGACCGTGCTGCACCGGTTGCGCGACGAGGGCAATTCAGTGGTGGTGATCGAGCACAACCTGGACGTGGTGAAGACGGCCGACTGGATCATCGACCTGGGCCCGGGTGGCGGCACCCGCGGCGGGCAGATCGTGGCCAGCGGCACCCCGCAGGCGGTGGCGCGCAACAAGGCCTCGATCACCGGCGAGTTCCTGCGGCCGCTGCTGAAAGCCTGAGAGCCTAGGGACGCTGGCGGGACGAAACGAAATTCTGGCGCACTTCGCCGGCGTTCAGACGCTCGCGGAAGTCGCCGTGCGTGTAGCTCGAAACGACGCTGCGCCAGAACTTGACGGCGGCCGGATTGCGGGTGTATTCGACGATTTCCCAGCGACCGGCGAAGCGATCGAGGATCAATCGCACGGCACTGCGGCCGACGCCGCGACGGCGATGCGGACGGTCGATGTAGAACTCGGCCATGCGGAAATCGGCCTCGCTGGTGGCACGCGTTTCGCGCACCACCATGGCAAAACCCGCCGGCATCTGGTCGTCGAGGATGGTGAGCAGCGCCGCGGAACGATCCACCAGCCAGCGCTGCAGCTGGTCGGGCACGCTGTGCCCCACTTCGCCGAAGGCCGGGAAGACGCCGGTGTTGAGCAGGCCCAGGTCGTCGAGGTAGTCACCGTAGACCCCCTCGATCCAGAGCCTGTCAGCGGTATGGGCGCGTGCATCGCGCAGGCTGACTGCCATCGCGTAACTCTCGCTGCAAACAAGAAGCCCGGACAGGATACTCACCTGGCCGGGCTTGATGCGCGCCCGATTTCACATCGGGCGCAAGGTCAGTGAGACCTTACTGGGCCGGCGGCGTGGCCGGAGCAGCCGGGGCGGCTTCCGGAGCCGGCGCGTCGGTGGCCGGCGGTGCCATGGCAGGAGCCTCGGGAGCCGGGGTCACGGCCGGAGCAGGTTCCGGAGCCGGAGCTTCTTCCTTCTTGGCGCAGGCGGCCAGGGCCAGCGCTACAGCGGCGGCACTGAGTGCGAGTTTGATCTTCATTGAGCAGATACCCCAAAAGAGTGGATTAAAGATGCAGAGACCTGAAAAGCAACACAAACAAGGACGTCGTCCGTCCCTGACGATTTAGCATCGCTCCAGAAAGTCTAGCGAGTTCCGTGACGCTATTCAAAAACTCCGCGAGCGCGCTCCCGCCAGCGAACGTCGCGGAAACCCGACAGCAATGCCGTAAGATCGACGTCATGCCATGGTCCGCTCTAGACGATGTGCTGTTCAGCGCACATCTGCAGTCAGTACTCGCGCACATCGACGCGGCACTGGCGCAGGCCGGTTATGACTCACTGGTCATCCACGCCGGCAACGAGCGCATGGCGTTCCAGGATGACCAGGCCTATCCGTTCCGCATCAATCCCTGGTTCGCCTGGCTGGTGCCCGCGCCACCTGCGCCGGGCAGCCTGATTCGCATCCGGCCTGGCGAAACTCCAGAGCTGCTGTTCGTTGCGCCGGACGATTACTGGCACAGCCCACCGTCAGTGCCCGACGCCGCGTGGACCAGTCTGTTCACTGTGAGCGCGCATGCCACCAACGCCGCCGCGCTTTCTGCGGCGCAACGGTTGCCCGGCCGCACCGCATGGTTCGGCGAATCCAGCCCGCCGCTGGCCGCGTGGGACGCCAATCCCCCGCGCCTGCTGGCATTGCTGGAGCAGCCGCGCTGTCGCAAGACGCCTTATGAGCTGGCGTGCATGCGCGAGGCCACGCGCCTGGGCGTGCTGGGTCACCTGGCCGCTGAACGTGCGTTCCGCAGCGGTGCGAGCGAGCTGGACATCCACCTGGCGTATCTGGGCGCCGTGCGGCAGACCGACGCGCAGCTGCCCTACCCCAACATCATCGGCCTGAATGAACACGCGGCCACCCTGCACTACCAGCTGCGCGACACCCAGCCGCCGCGGCGCGTGCAGTCGCTGCTGATCGATGCCGGAGCCACCTGCCGTGGCTATGCCAGCGACATCACCCGCACCTGGTCCATGTCGCCGGGGTTGTTCGGCACGCTGATCGATGGCATGCATGATCTGCAGCAGGAGCTGTGCGAGGCCGTTGCGCCAGGTGTCGACTGGCGCGCGCTGCACCTCACCGCCCACCGCCTGGTGGCGCAGCTGCTGCGCGAGGCCGGTGTGCTGCGCATGGCGGCGGAGGATGCCGTGGCCAGCGGCGTGTCGTCGGCGTTCCTGCCGCACGGCCTGGGCCACCTGCTCGGGCTGCAGGTGCATGACATCGGTGGCTTCCGTCCAGACCCCGACGCCGAGCCCATTCCGCGCCCCGAAGGGCATCCATCGCTGCGGCTCACACGGCGGCTCGAGGCCGGCATGGTGGTGACCGTGGAGCCTGGCCTGTACTTCATCGACAGCCTGCTGGCGCGTCTGCACGCGGGGCCGCATGCCCAGGCGGTGAACTGGACTCTGGTGCAGACCCTGCGCACCTGTGGCGGCATCCGCATCGAGGACAATGTGGCGGTCACGGCGTCGGGCCACGACAACCTGACGCGCACCGCCTTCGCGGACGTGGGCTGACTATTTCTTCAGCAGGTCGCGGATCTCCTCCAGCAGCAGTTCACTGCGCGGCGGGGCCGCGGTGGGCGCGGGCTTCTTCAGCTTGTTGATGCCCTTCAGTGCCAGGAACAGCACGAAGGCGATGATCACGAAATCGAACATGGTCTGGATGAAGGCGCCGTACTTCAGCAGCACCGGCGTGCCATCCGCGGCGGTGCCGATCTGTGTGCCGAGGTTGCGGAAATCAACGCCCGACAACGCCATGCCCAGCGGCGGGGTGATGACGTCCGCCACCAGCGACGACACGATCTTGCCGAAGGCCGCGCCGATGATGACGCCGATGGCCATGTCGACGACATTGCCCTTCATGGCAAATTCCTTGAATTCCGATGCAATGCTCATAGCGGCTCCGTGATGTGTGGTGGGTCAGAGCCTAGGCCAGTACCCCGGGGAGGGGCAACTTGGCGCAGCGGTGGTAGGCTGCTGCGAACAGGTTCGGGGGAATAACAGTGTTCCTGCATCCACACGGGCGCTTCGACAATCACGCCGCGGCGTATCGCCACATCACGGTGCTGCCACTCGCCGCCGCCATGGGCGCGGAAATCCGCGGCGTCGATGTTGCCAGCGTGGCGCCAGCACAGTTCGCGGAGATCGAGCACGCGCTGTTCCGCCACAAGATGGTGTACCTGCGCGACCAGCATATCGGTCATGCCGAGCATCACGCCTTCAGCCGGCGATTCGGGGAATTCGCCGAGGACGCCTATACCGACGGCATGCCTGGCTTCCGCGAAGTGCAGCCCATCATCAAGGAAGCCGACGACCGGTCGGCACATGTGTTCGGCTCGGGATGGCATACCGATTCACCCTTCCTCGAGCTGCCGCCAGCCATCACCATGCTGCGCTCGGTGGTGACGCCGCCGTATGGTGGCGACACCATGTGGGCCAATGGCGCGCTGGCACTGGCCATGCTGTCGGACGCAGCCCGCCGCATGATCGATGGGCTGCGGGTGCGCTTCTCGATGCGCGACGTGCTGGCCTCGGCGCAGGTCAACGCCGAGGAGCGGAATTCACCCGTGGGCAGGCTGGCGGCGACCCGCTCGATGGACCAGTTGCCGGAGAGCCTGCAGCGCAAGGTGCGCGGCTGCGCGCATCCGCTGGTGCGCACGCATCCGCGCAGCGGCGAGCAGTCGCTGTATGTGGATCCTTCCTATGGCATCGGCATCGAGGGCATGGCGGAGGCGGAAGCAGCGCCGCTGCTGAAAATGCTGGTCGACCACCTCACGCAGCCCGCCTTTACCTGCCGCCTGCGCTGGGAGCCCGGCATGCTGGCGCTGTGGGACAACCGCAGCTGCGTGCACCAGGCCTTCAACGACTACGAAGGTTTCCGCCGCGAGATGTACCGCACCACGATCGCCGGCGAGACGCCTGCTTGAGCCAGGCACCGCAGCGCTGTCCGGCCTGTGGTGGCGACAATGGCTGCGAGGTGGCGCGCAGCGGGCGCACCGACGTCGACTGCTGGTGCATGCGCATCACGATGGCGGCGGTTTCACCGGTGCCGGCTGGGGCACAGCCAGGCAGCGCCTGCCTGTGCCGCGACTGCGCCCGGGACACGGGCGTGGCCATGACCCGGGGCAGGTGAACCCGCCTGGCTGCGGCGGCACTTCCCGCCAGCGGCAGCACCTACAGCGCCCGGCTGATCCGCTGCACCAGGCCGGGGCCCTGGTACACCAGTGCCGTATACAGCTGGACCAGGTCCGCACCGGCCGCGCGCAGCGCCAGCGCCGCGGAGGGCGAATCGACGCCTCCCACTCCGATGATGGCTACCCGATCGCCTAGCAGCATCTTCAGCTCGCGCACCACCTGCAGGCTGCGTGCCTGCAGCGGCTGGCCACTGAGCCCGCCGGCCTGCGTTGCGTCGGCGTGGGATTCGACGCCAGCGCGCCCCAGCGTGGTATTGGTGGCGATGACGCCTTCGATGCCGGTGCGCAGGATCACCGCGGCCATGGCCTGCAGGGATTCGCGGCTTTCATCGGGAGAGATCTTCACCACCACCGGAGTGCGTTTGCCGGCCAGCACATCCAGCCGATCGCGCTCCTGCAGGATGCCGGTGAGCAATGGCCCGAGATAGTCGCCGCCCTGCAATTGCCGCAGCCCCTCGGTATTGGGGCTGGAGATGTTCACGGTGATGTAGTCGGCCACGGCATGCACGGTGCGCAGGCAGGCCAGATAATCTTCAAGCGCCGCTTCATTGGGAGTAGCCGAGTTCTTGCCGATGTTCACGCCCACGATGCCCGCGAGGCCCGCGAGGCGCCGCTGCTGCAGGCGCGCGGCTACCTCCGCCGCGCCTGCGTTCGGAAAGCCCATGCGGTTGATGAGCGCCTGTTGCGGCCGCAACCGGAACACCCGTGGCAACGCCCTGCCCGCCTGACCCAGCGGGGTCACGGTGCCCACTTCGACAAAGCCGAAACCCAGCCGCAGGCAGCCATCGACCGCTACGCCGTTCTTGTCGAAACCCGCCGCGAGACCAAGGCGGTTGGGGAAACGCAGTCCCATCACCGACACCCCGCCGGCTACCGCCGACCCGGGCGGCCCGATGGCGCCCAGCGCGGCCAGCGCGGCCAGCAGGCGCAGCGTGATGGCATGGGCAGTTTCCGGCGCCAGCGCGAACAACAGGGGGCGGAGCAGCGAATACACGCCGTGATTATCGCGCAAAAGAAAAAGCCCCGGTTCTCGCCAGGGCTTTTTCATCCGGCAACGGCGATCCGCGCGGGGATCAGGCCGCCGCGGCTTTCTTCTTGCTGGTCGCGGCGGCGGCCTTGGCCTTCGGGGCAGCCTTGCCCTTTGCCTTGGCCTTCTTCTTGGCGCCGCCCTGCTCCTCGGCGTCGGCGGCCGGTGCCGGCCCATCAACCAGCTGCATCAGGGCCATTGGTGCGGCATCGCCGGCGCGAGGCGCCAGGTGCAGGATGCGGGTGTAGCCGCCGGCACGCGCCTTGAAGCGCGGGCCCAGGTCTTCGAACAGCTTCACGACCACGTCGGCATCGCGCAGGCGCGCGAAGGCAATGCGGCGCTTGGCCTCGGTATCCACCTTGCCCATGGTGATGAGCGGCTCGACGACGCGGCGCAGCTCCTTGGCCTTGGGCAGCGTGGTCTGGATGGTCTCGTGCCGCAGCAGCGAGGCCGCCATGTTGCGCAGCATCGCATGACGATGCGGCGCAATGCGCGACAGCTGACGGCCAGAATGACGATGACGCATGGTATCTCCAGGGCCTCACGGCCCACTCTTTACGGGGCGCTACCCGCCCCGCACATCAATATTTCAGAAATTAAATGCTGTCGCGCTCGTCATGGCGCAGGCCTGCCGGCGGCCAGCCTTCCAGACGCATGCCCAGCATCAGGCCGTGGCCCTGCAGCACTTCCTTGATCTCGGTCAGCGACTTCTTGCCGAGGTTCGGAGTACGCAGCAGCTCCACTTCCGTGCGCTGCACCAGATCACCGATGTAGTGGATGTTCTCCGCCTTCAGGCAGTTGGCGCTGCGGACGGTGAGCTCCAGCTCGTCGACCGGGCGCAGCAGCAGCGGGTCGAACTGCATCTCGGTGACCTTGCTGCCGGCGGCTTCATCCTCGCCCTGCAGGTCGACGAACACCGACAACTGGTCCTTCAGGATGCTGCCGGCGCGGCGGATGGCTTCTTCCGCGTCGATGGTGCCGTTGGTCTCGATGTCGAGCACCAGCTTGTCGAGGTCGGTGCGCTGTTCGACGCGCGCGGCTTCCACCGCGTAGGTGACGCGGCGCACCGGACTGAACGATGCGTCGAGCTGCAGGCGGCCGATGGGACGGGTGCTTTCCTCGAAGGCGGCCCGCTGCGCTGCCGGCCGATAGCCACGGCCGCGCTCGATCTTCAGCGTCGCCGACAGGCTGCCTGCGGAAGTCAGGTTCGCGATCACCAGGTCCGGGTTCACGATCTCGATGTCGTGGTCGGTCTGGATGTCACCGGCGGTCACGACGCCCGGACCCTTCTTGTTCAGACGCAGCTCGGCGGTGTCGCGCGAGTGCATCTTGATGGCGACGGCCTTGAGGTTCAGCAGCACATCGACGACGTCCTCCTGGACACCCTCGATGCTGGTGTACTCATGCAGCACGCCTTCGATTTCCACTTCCGTGATGGCCGCACCGGGCATCGATGACAGCAGGACGCGGCGCAGGGCATTGCCGAGCGTGTGTCCGAAGCCACGTTCGAAGGGCTCGATCACCACGCGCGCCTGGCGCGGCGCAAGCGGATGCACCTTCACGACGCGGGGCTTCAGGAACTCATTTACAGAGGATGTCATCGAACCTCCACCAATTACTTCGAGTACAGCTCAACAACGAGGTTTTCGTTGATGTCTGGCAGCACGTCGCCACGGCTCGGGGCCGCCTTGAACGTGCCACGGAATTCTTTCTCGTTGACTTCCAGCCACTCCGGAAAGCCAACCTGCGCGGCAATCGTCAACGCGCTCTGCACGCGCAGCTGGTTGCGCGACTTCTCGCGGATCTGCACCACGTCACCGGCCTTCACCTGGTAGGAGGCGATCGTCACCGGCGAGCCGTTGACCTCGATGCCCTTGTGGCTCACCAGCTGGCGGGCTTCGGCGCGTGTCGAGGCAAACCCCATGCGGTACACGACGTTGTCGAGACGGCACTCGAGCAGCTTCAGCAGCGTCTCGC
>JBEVNO010000092.1:0-3366 GCA_040508085.1 Steroidobacteraceae bacterium | reverse complement strand
TGGCCTGGATCTTGAGGATGAAGCGCTCGGACAGGGACCAGCGGAAGGCGGCGTCGAGCTGCCCGCGGGATTCCTGCCAGTAGGTGCGGAGGGAATCGACGCCCAGCGAGATGGGGCTGCGGCTCTTCCAGTTGTAGGCGACGCGCAACTCCCCGTCCCGCGGCAGGCGGTAGAACACCGCGGCATTGGCGAGCCAGTCGGCCTGGTACTGCAGGGCCTTCAGGTGCACGAGCGTGGCGCCGGACATGTAGTCCATTTCGGCCCACATGCGGGTGGCGTTGAACGAGGCGCCCACCTTGTCGCGCAGGAACCCGGGCAGCCCGGGCACGCTGTCCGTGACGATCTGGAACTCGACCCCCCTCATCTTGGAGGACGAGGCATTCATCGGCTGGGTCACGTCGTACATCACCCCGCCGATGTCCTGCTGGGTAGTGAGCGAGTAGATATCGTCCTTGATGTCCTTGGTGAAACCGCCCAGCGTCACCATGCTGCTGCCGCCGAAGAAATACTCCAGCCCCAGGTCGAAGTTGTCGGCGCGGCGCGGCTTCAGGTCCGGGTTGCCGCGCGAGATCGTCAGCGTCTGGGTGTTGCGGTTCTCGGCACGGGCGATGTCACCGAATGCCGGGCGCCCCAGTGTCTGGCTGAAACCTGCCTTGATGCGCACGTCCTGCGCCAGGTTGTAGCTGAGCAGTGCGGACGGCAGCAGGTTGGCGTAGTCGCCCGTATAGCGCTGGAAGGCGCCGTTGTAGGCGCCGGCAGTGGCCAGCGGAGAATTGGCCTTGTAGTCAACGTCGTCGTGGCGCAGGCCGGCGGTCAGGCTGAATTTCTCTGTCGCGTAACGCAGCGATGCGTAGCCGGCCATGATGGTCTCGCGATAGCCATAGTCCGCGGACCATTCGGCATTGCGTGTAGCCGTCTGGTTGAGCGCCAGCCCCGGCTTCACTGCCGAGGCAAAGCCCGCATAGTCCACCCACAGCACCGGGTAGTGGTACATCCAGGAGCTGATGTCCGGCACGAAGCCGATGCCGCCCAGCACTGTGGTGCCGGGGGCATAGGTAATGGTCGAGCCGTTCCTCTGCGCATCCACACGCCGCACATCAAGGCCGGTGGCGAAGCCGAAGCCCATGCTGCCGTTCGCATAATTGTTCTGGAAATCGAGCTTGCCCTCGGTGGAGGTCATGCGGGCGCGGGTGTACTGGTCTGCCGCGGAGGCCAGCCGGTACTTGGAGGCATCCAGCAGCGCCTCGTTGTTGTCGATGGTGACCTGGTCCGACAGCTCGGACATGTCGTAGGTGATGAACGCGTTCGGTGGGTTCGTATAGGAGTAATACGCTGTCTGCAGCAGGTTGTAGAACCGGTTGAGGTTGCGCCCCAGGCGCGCCTCCAGCGATGAATTGCTGCCAAACAGTTTCACGGCCTTCATCGTGGTGCCGCGGGTGGTGTTCGAAAAGCGGTCATTGTCGTAATTGGATTGCGTCTGGCCGATCTTCAGCCGTGCCGTGTCCGCGTCGATGCGCACCAGGTTGGTGTAGTTGGTGGTCTGGAACTGGTTGAAGGTCTGGTCTTCGGACTGCTTGTATTCATACCCCAGCACCGACAGCTGCAGCTGCTCCGCAGCCTGCCATTCGAACTGCGCGGATCCTCCCCAGGTGCGCGTGAAATGCGTGTAGTCCATGGGGCGGATCAGGCTGGGCAGCGGCTGCTGTCCATCCCAGGTGGCCAGGTTGGTCGTGGCGACACCGGCGCTGGTATAGAAAATGCGGTTGTTGGCATTGCGTTTGGTGTAATCGAACGCACGCTGGCGATATACCCCGGACAGCACCACGCCATATTGCCGGTCCGTGCCGAAGGACTGCGACCACAGGCCCTTCACACCACCGCCCCAGGGCGTGTCCTTGTACTTGCCCAGGCTGTTGGTTCCCGGCACGTACTTGCCGTAACCGGTCTGCAGGATGGTGAATGCGTCCATGTAGAAGGTGTCCTCCCCGTTCAACGCGCTGCGCGGCTGGATATTGATGACACCGCCTATCGCGCCGGCATCCAGGTCAGCCGTGAAACTCTTGTACACATCCGTGGTGCGCGAGATCTGCGTGGGAATGAGGTTCAGGTCCACGCGCCGCAGGCCGTCGCCATCATTGGCACTGGAGAACAGCGCCATGCCATCGAACGAGGTGAAATTCAGGTCCGGCGAAATACCGCGGGTCGAGACATATGCGGCCTCCTGCTCACCATAGAGGGTCTGCATCGAGCTCACGCCCGGCACCCGGATCAGCGCGTCGGCCAGCGTCTCGTCGGCGAGATCCCCAGTGTCGTCCTGAGTCAGTGAATCGACGATGCCGGGTGCATTGCGGCGGTTCAATACTGTCTCCTGGCTGCGCAGCGTGCTGCCCGTCACCACAGCCTCGTCGAGCGTTTCATCGGGGGTTTCGCTGACCTGCGCCGGCGCGGCGGCGACGAAGACCAGCGTGGCAGCAGCGGACAAAGCCAGGGACACGGCACGGGATACAGAACAATTCACCTGAACACCTCTCGGGGGAAACGTGGAACGCGGGCATCAGCCCTTGGAATTCGTGACCGGCGTGCGCTTGCGCCGCCCCTGCTGCTGCACGGGGAAGACCTGCTCGGCACCGGGGATGGGCGGCAGCGCCAGGTTGGCCTCGGCGTAGCGGGCGTGATGCAGCAGCCCGCCGGTGCTGGGCAGCAGTGGCGGCGGCGCCAGTGGATCGCCGAAGCGGAAGGCGGCGGTCAGGTCACCAAAGGTGTGGCGCCGCCAGGCCGATATGTTCGGTTCACGCACACCGGTGAACCGTTCCAGAAAGCGCAGGATGGAGGTGTGATCGAAGGGCTGGCTGCACACCCAGCCGCCCGCGGTCCACGGCGACACGATGATGCAGGGGACGCGGAACCCGGCGCCCACCGGCACGCCGTCGACAAACTCGTTCGCCGTGCCCGGCGGTGGCACCGGTGGCGGCACGTGATCGAACAGACCGTCGTTCTCGTCGTAGTTGAGGATGAACACGGTCTTGGCCCACACATCTGGATTGGCCGCTACCGCATCCAGCTTGCTGGCAATGAATTCGGCGCCCGCGGCAGGCCCCGAGTTGTGGGGGTGCTCCGAACCTTCGGTGGTGGGATGCAGCCAGGTCACCGCCGGCAGGCGATCGTGCAGCGCGTCGTACTCGAACTGGCCGTCGCTGGCGGCCGGCATGCCCTTGATGCGCAGCGGTGAGCCCGGCGGGGCTTCCATGAACTGCCGGAACAGGCGCAGCACGTTGAAGCCGGTGCCACTGTCCACATGCTGGTAGACCTTCCAGCTGATGCCCGCCTCCTCCAGCCGCTCGGCGTAGGTCTTCCAGGTCAGCCCCT
>JBEVNO010000075.1:0-14745 GCA_040508085.1 Steroidobacteraceae bacterium | reverse complement strand
GGGCCTGGGACTTTCCATGTCACATAACTCCCGTGGCACGACACGTCGCCTATCTGGAACGACATCGATGCTATTCAGTGCGTTAGCCGCTCCGCGAGCGGGATATGCGACGGATATGTCGCGATATGGAAATAGCGCGACAGATCTAATTATTAGTTAGCCGTCATGATGCGCCGCGCTACAGTCCTTTCAATCGCCCTGATCACGATGAGTCCCTTAGCTGCAAGGGCTGGCTGTTCCGGTTCAATTGTTGGCGTGAGCCTTCCCCTGAGACAGGCCTATGCCGAAGCGCGTAACGCATATGTGGCCGAGGTGGTGGGCCTGAGGCTGCTAACGCGGAAGCCGCTGCACAATCAGGATGCAGAGTACGAAGTCACGTTCCGGACGATGGACCGTCTAAAGGGTGTGGCCCCGAGGACACAACGTGGGACCTTCCGTCATGCCTACTATGAGGCGCCGCCCGCGTCCAAGAGCAGCCCGGCAGACATCTCGGTACTATCAATCAACGATGGCGGCCGATGGTTGCTTCTCCGGGTCGCTAGCAGCGTTGCTGGCGGGCAGCTGCGCATCGAGCAATCCCGATCCGATCCATTCTGAAGCCGCGAGGCCAACGCATAGTCTCCACATGGCGACTGGATTCCACAGGATGGAATGTCTCCGACGTGAGTCAAGTATTCACTTGTATGTAGCTTCCTCGAGGTGCCGCATGACTGCGCGTTGCAGCAGTCGTGGATAGAAACACTGCCCGCGCCATGGGCTCGCGTGCCGCTGGATTTAAACTTTGGGCGACAGGCTGGGCGCGAGAGTTCGCTCGTAGCACGATATCTGCGCTTGACGCGCAGTTATCCATGCGAAGTCGAATCCAAAACGCTACAGAGCTGACGTCAATCAAATTCGAGTACGGCCGGCCGGCTTTGTTTATGGACCATGGTCGCGCTGCGACCCACCGTAATTCTCGATGCTCGGGAATATTGCTAGACTTCTCCTTTACCCAACGTACGGCGTCGTTCCATGACTTTTGAGGCATATCTCAGTGCGATTAAATTGAAGACAGGACGCACGCCTGAACAGCTGAAGGTCGATGCAGCAAAGGCTGGGGTCTACTCGCCGACCATGAAGGCGGCTGAGCTCGTCTCCTGGTTGAAATCAGAGCATGAACTCGGTCACGGCCATTCCATGGCCGTATGGGCGGTTTGGAAGAGCAAGGGCTGGGTTCAGGCGCCCGCCGCCAAGAAGAAATAGCGCGTAGCTACAGTGAAGGATTTCAAGAGGCCATGACCGCCGTGGCGCCCAACCAGGCATTGCAGCGAGCATGGGCACATAGGCGCGCCGCGCGGGCGGTCAGAAGCAGCTTCAGGAGGTGGGCGTCGTGCCGCTGGCTCTCCCGTCGCTATCCGTGGCTTCAGGACGATTGCAAACTATCGCGGGGAACAGCAACGTGAGGCTCAACGAGAGAGCCGCGTCGGCGCCGCCTGACAAGTCGACGCCGCGGTCGGTAGGAATATAAGGTGCACGCCCCAATCCGTCCCACAGCCACCCATGTCGACGGCAGCGCACCACAGAGCCGGCGCGCTGCCACTGAACTCAGACGTTAGGCGCCTCGTATGGCTCTGCCTCCCATTCACAAAATCGGTGACGCGATCATTCAGCCTAAGCACAAGGCCAGCTGTCATTGCGGCGGCGTGGTCCTGGAGCTCGACCTCGCCGAGGGCGTTGTCGACGCCCGCCGGTGCACCTGCTCTATGTGTCGCCGGAAAGGTGCAGTTATGGGCGCTGTCCCTTTGCAAGGGCTCCGCATCCTGAAGGGCCAGGAGCTGCTCTCCATCTACAAGTTCAACTCCATGACGGCGGAGCACTATTTTTGCTCCAAGTGCGGCATCTATACCCACCATCGGCGGCGTTCCAAGCCGAATCAATTTGGCTACAACCTGGGCTGTCTCGAAGGGGTTGATCCGAATCTGGCACAGGATGTTCCGGTCAATGACGGAGTTAATCATCCAGCGGATCGACGGCCACCGGAAGCTGCGCGCCCAGCGGATGGCGCGCATTCCAGAGATCCCTGAGAAATCTAGCGCGATCTGCGGTGCCGCCATGCCGGCGCTGCGGTCGTCCCGGCCACAAAACTGCCACCCATGGGCCCGCTGAGTGTTGCCATTCCTCCACCCCATGGGCTGGCGCGCCGCCCCTTAACCGAAACGTTGAATGTCGCAATGCACGCCACACTGGACTTCGGCCACCCCCGAACTGAGGCCGACTGGCATAACGCGCAGATACTGATCCATGAGCTCATCGAGTGGGATGTATCCCAATCGCGGCACCAGGGGTTCGATCGGGCAGAAGTTGTTGAAATCTTCTACCCGGATACATGGGAAGACATCCGGGCCCACAGCGCCGAGCCCGGTGGAGGTTTTCTACTCGCGACAGCAGGCGGCAACCCGGCTGGGTGCGCCGCGTTCAAGCGGCTGAGTCCCGAAGTGTGCGAACTCTACTCCGTGTACGTGCGTCCGGATTTCCGCGGGCAAAGGATCGCTTCACATCTCATCAGCCGACTGAAGAAGGAAGCCTTTGCGATCGGATACCTGACCATGTATCTGGAAACCGCGACGTTCATGAGCGACGCACACCGGCTCTATCGGGCTCATGGGTTCAAGGTTCGACATCACTATCGGCCTCTTCCACCCAGGCACGCGAATGCGATTGTCTCGATGCAATGCGACTTGAGCCCTCCGCAGGAGGGCGCAACGTGAGCGGCCACGGGCACAGGCACTCGAGTGCCACCTTGGCGAGGGTCTCCGCGCCCATGGCCGTCGTCAGGTCCGCCTGGACGAACTCGACGCCTTCCATGGGCTTCGAGCCGCGGGCGGCCGTGATCACGCGGGCGCCGCCGGCCAGGAAGCGGTCGACGGTGGCGCGGCCCTAAGCGCATGACAGGCGCTGCGGCGGATGTGGAGCTCATGAATTGCCCTCCAAGCTGACACAAGGCCACGCCGAGCGGCACTGTCAGGTAGGCAGCCCTGATTCCATCGGCATGACCGATGCGGCATACTGGTTTCGGCACTTGACCCGTGCCACCCTCCCTCCAGATGGGGAAGCACTCGACGTGCAGGGCTTGCCGTTTATTCAAACCTGAGAATCGACCGATCGCATAAGGAGGGGTTGCGACAGAGGCTCGATATCGGAGGTTTGCATGAAGTTCTCGGCCCCCATCTACATTCTGAAGCAACAGGCCAAAGCCCTATCCCGCAAGGACGCGATCCCATTGCACGATGCATTGGATCGCATTGCGAGGCGGGAGGGATTCGATAGGTGGAGTCTGCTGGCTGCAAGCTGGAGCACGGATAAGTCCAGCAACTCGCTGTTGCGGCTGTTGCGGCCAGGGGAACTGGTGCTGCTCGCAGCACGGCCAGGACAGGGAAAGACGCTCCTGAGCCTCGGCCTCGCCGCAGAGTGGATGGCACGCGGTGATCGTGCCGCGTTCTTTACGCTTGAGTTTACGCGGGCCGACGTGCTGCGGTGCCTCGATGTGCTGGAGCAGGACGTCAAGGCTTTTAGGGGATTGTTTACCGTCGACGACTCTGACGGCATCAGCGCGGACCACATCGCCTCCCGCCTGGGCTCCCCGCCTCCGAACATGTTCATTGTTATCGACTATCTTCAGCTGCTGGATCAGCGGCGCGACACTCCGCCGCTGGCGCAGCAGGTGAGGCGCCTGAAACACTTCGCGCGGCAACATCGGGCGATCATTGTCTGTCTATCCCAGATTGATCGGCGGTACGACCCCATGATCAAGCCGCTCCCCGCGCTGACCGATATTCGCCTGCCCAATCCGCTGAACCTCAAACTGTTTGACAAGGCGTGCCTGCTCAGCCAGGGAAAGGTGCGAGTGACAACCAAGGCGTAATCCGAAACGGCGTGGCGCTAACATTCCAATTGATGGTGTGGATGGCCTGGAAGTGGCCGCGGCTGGGCACTACGATCCCGGCATAGCGACATCAATGGAGCTGGCGAATCTGCTTGTTCTGTTCTTCATCACTGTGTTCGTCGCGGCGACGATCTGGAAGCAAACCGGCGCTCTAGCTCGGGCCTGATGCATGCATCGTGCATGCTCCAGAGGTCGCAATGGCTTCCACGTTTGATCACTGCGGGAGATTACGTTGCCACGCAATATCGTTTTCGCACCCAAAGCCGGAAAGCCGCCCGCAACCTATAGCCAGGCGGTCAAGGCGGCCGGGCTGGTCTTTGTCTCCGGCACTGCGCCGGTTGACGCCGAGACAGGAGCCATCAAAGGGACGACCGTCCAGGAACAGACGGCACAGTGCCTCACGAACATACAGGCCATCCTTGCGGAGGCTGGCAGCTCGCTGCAGAGGATCGTCAGCGCCACCGTCATCCTCGCGGAAGAGGAAGACTTCGCAGGCATGAACGAGGAATGGCTGAGATGGTTTCCTGCAGATCCACCCGCCCGGCAAGGCGCGAAGCTTCCGGTGCGGGTGCCGGGGTTGAAGATATCCATAGCCGTGATCGCTGAGGCATGAGGCTTCATGCGTACGGCGGGAAGATCTTTCGCTACGGTCGTGCTACGCGTCTGAACACTTTCCCGAAACCCAACCATGCCAACACTGCTGATCATTGACATGCAGGTCGGAATGACCTGGCCCAGTTCTGGTGTGCGCAACAATCCGCAGGCGGAGTCCGTCATCGCCGGCCTGCTGGCCGCCTGGCGAGTGAGTGGTGCGCCGGTGGTGCATGTGCGCCACGCATCGCGGACCGTCGGATCACCCTTCTGGCCAGGGCAACCAGGAAGCGAATTTCAACCCGCTCTCGCGCCGCTCGCGCATGAACATGTCGTCGAGAAGAATGTGCCGGACGCCTTCATCCACACGGGGCTCGAGCAGTGGCTGCGTGCCCGGAACGAGCCCTCCGTGGTGATCGCTGGCGTGAGCACGAACAATTCCGTGGAGGCCACGGCGCGCTCCGCGGGAAACCTGGGCTTCCGCACCTACGTCGTCTCGGACGCGACGTTCGCGTTTGAAAAGGCGGATTTCAACGGCGTGCATCGCTCGGCCGAAGACGTGCATGCCATGTCCCTGGCGAATCTTCATGGCGAGTACGCCACGGTTGTCAGCGCTGAGGAGGTACTGAAGACGGCTCTTCAGGGCATCGCCGTGATCCCTGCCGGGAGCTGATAACCTCACCTCATGGGCACGTACACCGGCCACTGGAACCAGTACAAACGCGACAGCATCCGCGGTGTCATCCGTCTGCTGCTGCTGTTCGCGGTAGGCCTGCCACTCACCGTGCTGATCGCGCTGGGTGTGCAACGACTCACCGGCAGCTATCCGGCCTATCTGCACATCGGCCTTTTGCTGCTGTGGCTGGTGTCCTTCACCGTTCTTGCCGTGCGCCACTCGCGTGTGCTGTGCCCGAAGTGCGGCACGCAGTATTCGCGTGGCAAAGGGCTCTGCAATTGTCCAAAATGCGGACTCAGGATGCTGCAGGAGGAGCCCTGAAGAACCCATGCGTTTCCGTTCCAAGATCGATACCTGGCTGATCCTGCTGGTGCTGGCCACCGGGCTGCTCGCGCTCACCACGAGCTTGCCCCTTATCGTTCGCGGCGCGCCCGGCGCGGTGCCCATTGCCACCGGCGTGTTTGCCGCCGTGGTAGGCCTGCCGGCCTGGCTCATTGCCGCCACTCATTACACCTTCGATGGCGATTCACTCGACATCCGCAGCGGGCCGCTGCAGTGGCGCATTCCGATCAGCCAGATCCGTGCGGTGACTCCCACGCGCAGCCTGCTCTCCAGCCCAGCCCTGTCGATGGACCGCCTGCGCATCGATTACGGCCGCTACCAGAGCATCCTCGTGTCACCCGCTGACAAGCCGGGCTTCCTCAGGGAACTGGATGCGCGGCGTGCGGGCCGCACGGCGCCCGGGGGCAAGGCGGCTCCCCTGCGCGCCAGCCAGCCCCTGTCATGAAGCCCGAGAAGACCCCGGCCCGGGAAGAACTGCTCAGCCTCTTGCGGGCACGTTTCGACGCGAACCAGCGGCGCCACACCGGCATCACCTGGCGCAGCGTATCGAGGAGGCTTGAAGCCAGCGCGCCGCAACTGGCATCGCTGGCCCAGATGGAAGCCACCGGCGGTGAGCCGGATGTGATCGGCCACGACAACGCCAGCGGCCAGTTCCTGTTCTGCGACTGCGCACCCGAGAGCCCGGCGGGCCGCCGCAGCCTCTGCTACGACCGCAGCGCACTGGATGCGCGGAAGGAGAACAAGCCCGCGGGCAGCGCGGTCGAGATGGCCGCCGCCATGGGCATCCAGCTGCTTACGGAGGAGCAGTACCGCGCCCTGCAACGCCTGGGCGAGTTCGACCTGAAGACCTCCAGCTGGATAGCGACGCCCGCCGAGGTGCGCGCACGCGGCGGCGCGCTGTTCTGCGATCTGCGTTATGGCAAGGTTTTCGTGTACCACAACGGCGCGCAGTCATACTATGCGGCACGCGGCTTCCGCGGCGTCCTGCAGGTGTGACAGCCATGCGAATCAGCATCCGCAAGCAAGGCAACCGCAACAAGCTCGCTTGCCTGCGGCTCGATGGCACCCTCGAGGTGGCCAACCTGGGCCCGAATCTTCCCCACCACGACCTGGCCCACTATGTGGTCGAGCGGCAGTTCCGGTTGCGGGAGGGCTTCTTCGGCAACGTGGCGCGCGGCTACACATTCGAGCAACTGTCGCGCAAGGAAGTAATCCAGGATCTCGGGCGCGGCACCCTCGCCGCCGAGATCCTCACCCGCTCACTGCAATCCCTGCTCTCCGGGGCCTGCACGCCTGAGCAACTGGAGGAGCTCGTCAACGCCGAGTTCGCGCAGTGGGCCATACCGCAGCTGCGCATCGGCGCTGCCATCACGCAGGCCATGGCGGCAGAGCTGCGGCAACTGCTGGAGCAATACGCCGGCCTGCCGGATGGCGGGAGCATGGAGCTGGAACTCGACGTCGAGAGCTTCGCGCCGGCAGCAGTGCATTGACCTCCAGGGCCGACGCCACATGGCAGTAAGCCGCGGCCAGGCACTGCTGCTGCTCGCCGCCGTGACCGCGGTGCTGCTCGGCATCTCCGGATGGAAGCCCTACGACCGCGCCACCTGGTGCATGGAAGTCGCGCCCATCGTGATTGCCTTCCCCATCCTGTGGGCCACCTACCAGCGCGCACCGCTCACTACGCTGGTCTACCTGCTGATCTGCATGCACGCCATCGTGCTGATGGTGGGCGGCGCCTATACCTACGCGCGCGTGCCGGTGGGTGCCTATGTGCAGGATTACTTCCACCTGTCCCGCAATCCCTACGACAAGCTCGGCCACCTGGTGCAGGGCTTCGTGCCAGCGATGATCGCGCGCGAGATCTTCATCCGGCAGAAGGTCATCAATGGTGCCCGGATGCGTGCGTTCCTGGTGATCTGCGTGGTGCTGGCCATCAGCGCCACATACGAATTCCTGGAATGGGGTGCGGCGCTGGCGATGGGTCAGGGCGCAGATGAGTTCCTTGGCCTGCAGGGCGATGAATGGGACACGCAGTCGGACATGTTCAGCGCGCTGATCGGTGCCATCGCCGCGCTGCTGCTGCTCTCCTCCCTGCACGACCGGCAATTGCGCAGCGTGCGCGGATCGGTGCCTGGCTGATGGATTGCGCAAGCCTGCTGCAGTTCAATTGAGACACGCGTCACGGGCCTGCGCCGCCTGCACCGGTTGGATCGGCGCTAAAATGGCGGCCATCCACCCGCCCGGGATGCCAGGTGCCCACACCCGAAGACAAGACTGACGGCGAGAAGAAGCTATCCGGCCGTGTCCGTCACGACGCCGGTGGCCGCGCCATCTGGGAATGGGCGGTCGAGTCGGGCCGGCACGCCATCGATTCCACTTCGCGGCTGCTGAAGAAACTGAATCTCTCCGACCTGAGTCTGGTGGGCGACGATGAAGCACCAGGCAAAGGCAAAGGCGAATCCGGTTCACCTCCACTGGGGGACAAGCAGCCTGCTGCAGCCAGACCCGAGTGGGTCCCGGGCTTCGACCCTTACAACAGTCGCTCGCCCGCACGGGCCACGGCGCCGCCGCGGCCCAAGGCACCGGCAAGGCCACCCATCGCGCGGTCTGCCGCACCCGTGAAGCCAGCGGGATTCTTCGCCCGCCTGTTCGGCCGCCGCTAGTTCGATTTTCCGCGCCGGGCGCGTAACATCCCCCAAACGCCGCCGGTCCACCGGCGCAATCGGGGGGAGTCATGGGTGCATCCGCAAACTGGGCGCTGCCGCTGGCAGTTGTCGTGTCCTGTCTGGCCGCATGCTCGAAGCCAGCGCCGCCCCCTCCCGCCGGCCAGGTAGACCAGGCCCGCCTCGCCGCCGCCGACACCAATGCCGAATGGCTCAGCGTCGGCCGCACGTATTCCGAGCAGCGCTTCAGTCCGCTGGAATCCATCAAGCCGGACAACGTGAAGCAGCTGGGCCTCGCCTGGTTCCATGAGTTCGACGCCAATACCGATCGCGGCATGGAGGCGACACCCGTGGTGGTCGATGGCGTGATGTACGTCAGCACCAGCTGGTCGAAGGTGGCTGCGCTGGACGCGAAGAGCGGCGCCCTCAAGTGGTTCTACGACCCTCAGGTCGATGGCCAGAAGGCACGCGACGCCTGCTGCGACGTGGTGAACCGCGGTGTCGCGGTGTGGAACGGCAAGGTGTATGTCGGTGCGCTGGATGGCCGGCTCATCGCGCTCGACGCCGGCACCGGCAAGGAAGTGTGGTCCACGCAGACCACCGATACCGCCTGGCCCTACACCATCACCGGTGCGCCGCGCATCGCGAAGGGCAAGGTGTTCATCGGCAATGGCGGCGCCGAGCTCGGCGTGCGCGGCTTCGTCTCCGCCTACGACGCGGAAACAGGTGCGCTGGCATGGCGTTTCTACACGACACCGAACCCGGCCGACAAACCCGATGGCGCCATCTCGGATCAGATCCTCGCCAGCACCGCGCGTGCGACATGGTCGGGCGACGGCTGGAAGCAGACTGGCGGCGGCGGCACCGCATGGGATGCGATCGTCTACGACCCGGTGACCGACCTGCTCTATATCGGGACCGGCAATGGCTCGCCATGGAGCCATCAGGCGCGCTCCGATGGCAAGGGCGACAACCTGTTCCTCTCTTCCATCCTGGCGGTGAAGCCGGACACCGGCGAATACGTCTGGCATTACCAGACGACGCCCGCGGATAGCTGGGACTACACCGCCACGCAACCCATCATGACGGCCGACCTGACCATTGATGGCACGCAGCGTCATGTGGTGATGCAGGCGCCGAAGAATGGCTTCTTCTATGTGCTGGACGCGGCCAGCGGCAAGCTGATCTCCGCCGAGAAATACGCGGGTGTGAACTGGGCAGAGAAGGTGGATCTGGCCACCGGCCGACCCGTGGACAACCCGCGCACGCGTTACCTGAAGGGCGCGCTGTCACGCCTCGGCGCCGGTCCGAACGGCGGCCACACCTGGCAGCCGATGGCCTTCAACCCCAAGGAAGGCCTGGTATTCATACCCGCGCACCGCGACGGCTTCACTTACAAGAACGATCCCGCGTGGAAGTTCGTGCGGGGCCGCTGGAATCTCGCGCTCGAAGGCCCGTTCGGCCCGCTGGGCCCGCCGGATACGCGTCCGGTGGAGAAGCTCTCCGCGGGCGGCGAAGCGGCCGTCGCCAAACTGCCCATGGCGGGTGGTTACCTCATTGCCTGGGATCCGATCAAGCAGCAGCCGCGCTGGATCGCCGCGGAGGACAACAGCTGGACCGGCGGTGCGCTCGCCACCGCCAGCGGCCTGGTGTTCGCCGGCTCCGACAAGACGCTGAATGCCTACGATGCCGCCACGGGGGAAAAGATCTGGACCGACCAGACCGCCGCGGCGGTGATGGCCGCGCCCTCCACGTTTGAACTGGACGGCGAGCAGTACATCGCGGTGACCGTGGGCTACGGCGGCTCCAATGCGATGATTGGTGGCCGCTTCCCGCGTCGCCCGGGCCGCGTGTATGCCTACAAGCTCGGCGGCACCGCCAGGGCGCCGGAGTTCGCCCCACAGGCTGCAACGCCACCACTGGATCTCACCAAGGTGGAAGCCTCCAGCGGCGACGCCGCCGCGGGCGGCAAGCTGGTGGGGCAGTGGTGCCTGGCCTGCCACATCGGCGGCATCTACACACCCGACCTCACGCATTCACCGCGCATCCTGACCTCACGCAGCTTCATGGAGGTTGTGCAGGGCGGCGCGCTTCGCCCGCGCGGCATGGCCAGCTTCCGGCAGTGGCTGAACCTGCAGGACATGGAGAACATCCGCGCCTACTACATCGACGAGGCGAGGAAGGCGCAGCCGGCGCCCTGAACCGGGCGCTATTCCCAGCCGGTCTTCACGTTGTAATCCACCGTGATGCCGATGGCTTCGATCTCGTGGATCTGGCCACCCCAGATCTTGTAGAGATGCAGCGCCGGCATGTCGAAGGCACGCTGGTTGCTCATGTCGGATTCGGTGCGGTCCGGGTTGTTCAGGATCCTGAACTTCTTCTGCGTCATCGGATGGCGGAAGTGCGAGAAGCCGATCGCGATCCCTGTGACCGTGTCCGCGATGTCGACGCGGCGGTTCTCGATGCGGTCGATGTACTGGAACGAGCCCGAATCCAGCTGCTGCGCGCAGTCCAGCATGCCGAGCAGGCCGGGCGGACGCGGAGCGGCGCCGGGTATGCCCGCGCCGCCGAGCGACGGGCCACCGAAGGGCGCCGTGCGCATGCCGTTCTCGCGGCGCTCGCAGTCCGGCGCAAACGGCGCCAGATGGCCGTTGTTGTTGTCCAGCGCGTCATAATATGACCTCGCGATATGCACCATGCGGCCGCGGGAATCCGCGTACTCATAAGGCACCTCCAGCGCGATGCCAGGGCGTGGCTTCTGCAGCATCGGATTCGCTGGATCGCGCATGGCGACCACCAGGTGCTCGGCCTCGGTGATCTTTCCGTCCACCACCTTCAGGCGGAAGCCGAACTGAACCGGCTTGCCGTCCGAGCCCATCACGATGATGCCGCCAACCTGCTGCGACACCGGATCAGCGGCGATGATCCTGAACTCGGTGGCGCCGGAAGTGGCCGTCTTCCACAGCCCCTCACCGGCCTTGATGCGCGTGACGTTCTCGACCACCTTGGCGTCCGGCGCCATTGGCACCTTGCTGCTGTCATGCGCCACCAGCGCGCCGACGTAGTTGTCGGCCAGCTTCAGCAGCGCGGCGCGATCCAGTGGTGCGCTCGCGGCGTGTGCGGAGCCCGCCGCAACCACCGCCACAATACCCAGCCAGGCGTTCGGCCAAGCATTCGACCAGACATTCAGTCTGCTCACGGCCTTACTCCCAGCCACTCGGTGCATTGAAAGGCGCCATGAAACCCATGGCTTCGATCTCATGGATCTGGCCGCCCCAGATCTTGTAGATGTGCAGCGCCGGCAGGTCGAAGGGGTCGAAGTTCATCGTCGAACTGGTGCGGGCCGGATCGTTGAGGATCGGGTACTGCTTGGTCTTCATCTCGTGCCGGAACTGCGAGAAGCCCAGCGCGAGGCCAGTCTTCTCGTCCGCAATCTCCACCCGGCGGTTGTCGATGGTGGTGATGTACGACATGGACTGCGAATCCAGCTGGCTGGTGCAATCCTGCATGCCGACCAGCGCGGCCGGGCGCGGTGGCTGGCCAGGCACCACGATTGCCGCCCCCACGGGGCCGCCATTGGGCGCCGTGCGCATGCCGTTTTCGCGGCGCTCGCAATCCGGCGCGAATGGGGCGAGATGCCCGTTGTTCAGATCCAGCGCATCGTAGTAGGACTTCGCGATGTGGATCATCCGTCCGCGCGAATCCGCATATTCGTACGGCACTTCCATCAGTATCGAAGGCCGCAGCTTGGTGAGGTTTGCCATGCTGGTCTCGCGCGGCACTGCGATCATGTGCTCGGCTTCGACGATCCTGCCATCGACCACCTTGAGCCGGAACCCGACCTGCGCCGGCTTGCCGTCGGCCTGCATCATCACGATGCCGCCCACCTGCTGTGAGACCGCATCGGGCACGATCACCTTGAAATCCGGGTTCGGTGCGCCCGACGCCGTCTTCCACAGGCCCTCGCCGCCCTTGATGCGCTTGGCCTGCTCCACGATCTTCACATTGGCCGCCAGTGGCACCTTGCCCGCATCGTGGGCAACCAGAGCCGCCAGATAGTCATCGCCCAGCTTCAGCAATGCGGCGCGATCCAGCGGCGCACTGGCAGCCTGCGCGGCGCCCGCCGCGCAGGCGAGCAGCGCGGCACCGGCCAGCGCCTTGATGGATGTCCCTTTCATATACCCGCTCGTTGGCATATCCCCGCTCCTTGGTTCATTTGCGATCAGATGCCGGTCGGCGCTTCCATGGTCACGTCGCGCACATGGTCGGACATGCCCTGTTCCCAGGTGCTCCAGCCGGAATTCATGCCGTATGGGCTGCGCTGCAGGAAGGCGTCGATCTTGGTGATCAGGCCCTTCTCGATCTTGAACACCTCGGCGATCTGCCAGGTGTGCGGCTGCACGGGCCCGGCCACCACCTCGCGACCATTCGGTGCCGTGAAGCGGCGCGTCTCGCCGCCAGAGTGGTCGAAGAAGCCGAAGGCGAACACGATGCCGCGTTCCTGATCCACCGCAACGAAGCGACGGTCGCGGATGCGGTTCACGAAGTGCAGCAGGCCGGACTGGAACTGCTCCAGGCAGGTCCACTGCCCGGAGTAATTGGTCGCGGTCTTCGGGTCGGGCCGGGTCTGGCCCGCAGGCGTCGGCGCGCTGGTGGATTGCCCGCCATTCTCATTGCGGATGCATTCCGGCCCGAACGGATAGTCGCCCTTGCCATCGTTCTTCTGCATGCCGGTGAAATACTTGTTGCCTTGCGTGATCAGGTCGCTGCGCGACATGCGCTCCGCGGCGGGCACTGCCTGCAGGTATTTCGGATGCGTCGCCATGGCATCGACGCGCCCGTAGGTGCGGTTGAAGGCATCGCCGGTCTCGTTGGGGAAGCGGAACACGATCTGCTCCACCTCGGTGATCTGCTGGTTCTGCACCCGCAGCCGCAGCGAGAGCAGGGAGCCATTGAAGTTGTTGGGCTCGCGATGGTCTTCCTGGATGGTGCCGAGGAAGGTCACCGAGCCGGCCGGCACATCCGTGACGAATAGGCGGTACTTGCCCTTGCCCTTCATGGTGTTCCACAGCCCGTCGCCGATGAGCAGGCGCTGGCCGTCCTCGGTGAAGCGCACATTGGGCGACAGGGGCACGCCGGCGGGGTTATTCGCTGTCACGGCATCGAGATAGCGATCCACCATGCCTTCAAGGCAGGTGCGATCGCAGGCGGGCTGCGCGGCGAATGCCGCCCCGGTTGCGGAAAGCGACAGCAGCGCCGCAGCGCCGGCCAAACGCAGTGTATTCATGATCCCCCGACCTCTCTGGTGGTTTTTATAAGTCGCCGGATTCTGCCCCATGCAGCCGGCCGCGTGCCAGCAGCAACGCGGGCACGCCGATATCCATTGCTGTGTCCCTTCACGGGGACTTCACCTCACCGGCAGCGGCATCCTGCCAGTTGGGCTTCATGCCATAGGGCGACTGCGTCAACACCGCCTCGATGGCGCGGATCTGGCCCTTCTCGATCTTGAATGCCTCGGCAATCTCCCAGGTGAACGGCTGGCGCAGGTTCACCGCATAGGTCTTGCCGTCGGTGGTGGTCACTTCGTGCACGGTGCCGGAGTGGTCGAAGAACACCAGCGTGAACACCACGCCGCGCTCCACGTCCACCACCGGGAAGCGCCGGTCGCGGACGCGGTCCACCATCTTCATGTAGCCCAGTTCGAACTGCTCCTTGCATGGCAGCGACATCAGGCGGTAGCCGATGGCCGAAGGCTGCCCCGGGGCACGCCGCTCCGGATGTCTCTCGGCTTCGGCAGCCAGCTTCGCCATCTCGGCGCTGCCGGTGGCGAGCGTGCCGTTTTCGAAGCGATAGCAGTTGGGCGTGAACGGATACTCGCCCTTGCCGTCATTCTTCTCGAGCGCGATGAAATATTTGCCTGCCGCGGTGATGAGATCGGCGCGCGACAGCCGCTCGGCTTCGGGAACCACCTCGCTCCACCAGGGACGGGAGCCCTCCTGCTCCAGCCGCGTCAGCGCCGGCGAAGTGCCGGAAGCAGGACGGGATATCACGCTCTCGATCTCGGTGATGCGGCCATCAGCGAGCTTCAGCCGCGAAGCCAGCAGGATGGTCATCCCGTTCTCGCGCAGCGTGGCATACAGGCCTAGCTCGTCGCCGCGCGAATCCGCGAACACCTGGCGGTAAGGCCCCACTTCGCTGGCCGTGGCCCACAGCCCGTCCGTGGTGGCCAGCTCCTGGCCGTTCTCGGTGTAGCGCACGCTGGCCGCCAGCGGCAGGCTGGCGGCGTTGCGGCCGGCCAGTGCGCTGAGATAACGGCCGGCCATCTGTTCTAGACAAGTGCGGCTGCAGGCTGCAGCTGCGGTTGGCATGTTCCCGGGCGCCATTGCCGGCGCTGGCGTGCCCGGTGCGCAGCCCATGACCGCATAGCAGAACAAGCTAGGCAGCAGCGCACGCTGCAAGGAATGATGTGACATGGCCCCTCCCCGATGAGATGGGCAGCATGCTCCGGGCAGGGGGCCTCGCGCTCGGCGAGAGCGCGGTGAGATCGGAAG
>JBEVNO010000071.1:0-6135 GCA_040508085.1 Steroidobacteraceae bacterium | reverse complement strand
GCGATGCCCAGGGCATCGAGATGGTCTACATCCCCGAGGCAGACCGTTCCACGCTGTGCATCTCCTCGCAGGTCGGCTGCGCCATGGACTGCAGTTTCTGCTCCACCGCGCAGCAGGGCTTCAACCGCAACCTGAGCACCGCCGAGATCGTCGGGCAGGTGCTGCTGGCCCAGAAAGAGCTCGGCTTCAAGGCCGGCGACAACCGCATCATCAGCAATGTGGTGCTGATGGGCATGGGCGAGCCACTCGCCAATTTCCGCAACGTGGTGCCTGCCATGCGCATCCTGCTCGATGAACTCGGGCTGGATTTCTCGCGTCGCCGCCTCACGCTCTCCACCAGCGGCCTGGTGCCGCAGATCTACAAGCTCGCTGAAGAAGCGAACATCGCGCTCGCCGTGTCGCTGCATGCGCCGGACGACGAGCTGCGCAACCAGCTGGTCCCCATCAACCGCCGGCACAACATCGCCGAGCTGCTGGAAGCCTGCTGGAAATACATCGACGAGGCGAACGGCCGCAGCATCACCTTCGAATATGTGATGCTCGACGGGGTCAACGATTCGCCGGCCCAGGCGCGCGCGCTGGCGCGGCTGCTGAAGGGGCATCCGGCCAAGGTCAACCTCATTCCCTTCAATCCATTCCCCGGCACGCAATACCGTCGCTCGCGTCCCGAGGCGATCCGGACCTTCCTCGATCAGGTGCTCAAGGGCGGTGTCATGGCAACAATTCGCAGAACCCGCGGGGATGACATCGACGCCGCCTGCGGCCAGCTGGTCGGCAAGGTGATCGATCGCACCACCTCGCGCCTGGGCGACAAGCGCATCCCGGTACCGGTGGTGGTCGAAGCCCAGGGGCCGGCCCGCGCGCCGCGCGCCGGAGCGCGGGCATGATGCGCCCCTCAACCCTGCTGCTCGCGGCCACGGCCGCGGCGCTGCTCGCCGGCTGCGTCAGCAACGGCCAGAAAACCGTCGATGGCCGCCCCATCGACGAGAACAGCGCCGCCAACGCCAACATGAAGCTCGGCATCGCCTACATGCAGCAGAACAAGCTCGCGCTGGCGAAAGAGAAGCTGGAGCGCGCCGAGAAGCAGGATCCGAAGAACTACGAGGTGTACTGGGGCCTGGCGTCCCTGGCCGAGCGGCTGAACAACAGCGCCGATGCCGAGCGCTACTACCAGACGGCCATGCGCCTGGCGCCCGGCAAGCCTGAGGTCACCAACACCTATGCCGTGTTCCTGTGCCGCAACGGCCATGTGGACCGCGCCATGCCGCTGTACGACAAGGTCATCGCCGATCCCCTGTATCCCACGCCCTGGGCCGCCGCCACCAATGCCGCGGTGTGCCTGCGCTCGGAAAAGCGCCACGGCGATGCCATGCCATACCTGCAGAAGGCGCTGTCGCTGCGGCCGGATTTCATTCCGGCGGTGGTGGAGCTGGCGGATGTGCAGATCAGCACGGGCAAGCCGGCGGAGGCTCGGGCCACGGCCGACAGATTCCTCGGCATCGGCCGCAAATCGCCCGATGTGCTGCTGGTGGCGGCGCGGGCGGCGGTGGCCGAGGGCAATTGTGGCGCCACCGAAATCTATTCGCGCCTGCTGCGGCGTGATTACCCCAGTTCCACGCAGACCAGTTCGCTGGCGCAGGTGCTGGCCAGCTGCGGACGCACGGCCACCCCATGAGTGACGCGGTCGCCATCGGCGAGCAGCTGCGGGCTGCACGCGAGCGGCTGGGCGTGGGCGTCGCGCAGGCCGCCGAAAGCATGCATGTGGATCGCGCGGTGATCGAGGCGCTGGAATCCGGCCGTTTCTTCGCGCTGGGCGCACCAGTATTCGCGCGCGGCTACCTGCGGCACTACGCCGACTACCTCGGCGAGCCGCTGGATGAGGTCACGGGCCGCTACAAGACCCTGCAGGAAGCCTCGGTGCCGCCCGATCTCACCGCGGTGCCGCGCTTCACCGGCAGGCCGCACGCCAGTTCGCGGCGCCGCTGGCCGCTGGTGGCAGGTGCGCTGGCGCTGATCGCAATCGTGGTGATCTGGTGGGCGATGGGAGTGAACTCGGTTTGAGCGGGCAACAGGTGGCCGCCGTACGCGGCATGAACGATGTGCTGCCCGCCGATATCGGCGCCTGGCAGCACGTGGAGCGCGTGACGCGCGAGCTCTACTCCGCCTATGGCTATGAGGAAATGCGCGTGCCGGTGGTGGAGCAGACCGGGCTCTTCAAGCGCGCCATCGGCGAATTCACCGACATCGTGGAAAAGGAGATGTACACCTTCCAGGATTCCGGCGGTGAATGGCTCACGCTGCGCCCCGAGGCCACGGCCGGCGTGGCGCGCGCGGCCATCACCAATGGGCTGCTGCGCGGCGCGCGGCTGAAGCTGTGGACGATGGGCCCGATGTTCCGCCACGAGCGCCCCCAGAAGGGCCGCTACCGGCAGTTCCACCAGTTCAGCGTCGAGGCCATCGGCTTTGCCGGCCCTGATATCGATGTCGAGCTCATCGCCATGTGCGCACGGCTGTGGAAGCAGCTGGGCATCAGCCGCGTGAAGCTGAAGCTGAATTCACTGGGCACACCCGACTCGCGCCGTGTATACCGCGAGAAGCTCGTGACTTACTTCAACCAACATGCGGCGGCGCTGGATGCCGACAGCCAGCGGCGGCTGGGCGGCAATCCGCTGCGCATCCTCGACACCAAGAACCCCGCCATGCAGGCCGTGGTCAGTGGCGCGCCGCTGCTCACCGAGCATCTGGACGCCGAGTCGCGCGACCATTTCGACGGCCTGTGCGCCGCGCTCACCGCCATGGGCATCGAGTACATCGTGGAGCCGCGGCTGGTGCGCGGGCTCGACTACTATTCGCGCACCGTGTTCGAGTGGGTCACCGATGCGCTGGGCTCGCAGGATGCCATCTGCTCCGGCGGCCGTTACGACGGCCTGATCCCGCAGCTGGGCGGCGAGGCCACGCCCGCAGTGGGTTTTGCCATGGGCGTCGAACGCGTGGTGGAACTGGTGCAGCAGGTCGGCAGCGCCGCGCCGCGCAAGGGCGCCGATGTGTATGTCATCGCCAACGGCGAGCGCGCCACCCGCGCTGGGCTCGCGCTGGTCGAGCGGCTGCGCGATGAACTGCCGCAGCTGGCGTTCGAGATGAACCAGGGCGGCGGCAATTTCAAGGCGCAGTTCCGCCGTGCCGACCGCAGCGGTGCGCGCCTGGCATTGGTACTGGGTGACAACGAGCTCGAACGCGGCGCCGCCGCGCTCAAGCCACTGCGGCAGGAGCAGGCACAGGCGGAAGTCCCGCTGGCCGAGCTTGCGGCGCGCATTCCTGAACTGTTGAACAAGCTGGATTGAAGGGGTAGCGATCGTGGAACTGCTTTCCGAAGAAGAACAGTGGGAAAAGCTCAAGCATTGGCTGCGCACCAATGTGCCGGCCGTGCTGATCATGGTCGCCCTGCTGCTGGTGGCCTGGTTCGGCTGGAAGTGGTGGCAGGATCGCGCTGACAAGGATGCCCTGGCCGCCAGCGCCACCTACGAGAAGATCCTCAACACCTTCGACGAGAACAAGCCCACCGAAGCACTGGCGCTCATCGAGGTGCTGCGCAGCGAGCATCCGAAGTCGCCCTATGTGGGCGCGGCCGATCTGATGTCCGTGCGCGCCTTCGTCGCCACCAACCAGCTGGACAAGGCCATCGAGCGGCTGCAGCGCGTGGCCACCACGGCGGTCGATGAGAAGCTGCGGCCCATCGCGCAGCTGCGCCTGGCCCGCGTTGAAGCCGCACAGGGGCAGTACGACAAGGCACTGGCAACGCTCGGCACCAAGGATCTGGGCGTCCACGAGGCCGCCCGGCTGGAGATCCGCGGCGACCTGCTGTTCGCCAAGGGCGACCATGCCGGCGCCTTGAAGGAATACGAAAGCGCGCGCGCCAAGCTCGCGCCGGGCGGCGACACCGGAGTCGCGGAATTGCTCGACCTGAAGATTGCCGACCTGAAGAGTGGTACGCCGGCTGCGGCAGCTGCGGCGCCGGCACCGGCCACCACGGAGACCCCGGCCAAATGAAGAACGTGAAACCCTGGCCGCTGCTGGCCGTTGCGGCGCTGGCGCTGCTCGCCGGCTGCAGCAAGAAGGACAAGGCCGAGCAGCCGGCCGAACTCACCGAGTTCCGCGCCACGGCCAAGATCGAGCGCGTCTGGACAGCCAACGCGGGAGGCGGCGCGCCCAAGCTGCGGCTGGGCCTGGGGCTCGCGACCGCCGGTGATGCCATCTACGCCGCCGGCCGCGATGGCGACGTCGTCGCACTGAACCGCGCCAACGGCAAGAGCCTGTGGCGCAAGGACACCAAGCTCAAGCTCAGCGGCGGCCCCGGCGTCGGCGCGGGCCTGGTGGTGGTGGGTGCCAGCTACGGCGCCGTGGTGGCGCTGGATGCCGCCAGCGGCGAGCAGAAATGGAAGGCGCAGATCAACAGCGAGATCCTGGCCGCGCCAGCGGTGGGCCCGCAGCTGGTGCTGGTGCGCACCGTCGATGGCCGCGTCATCGCGCTGAATACCGCCGATGGCTCGCAGGCCTGGAGCGCCGAGCAGCAGGTGCCGCGCCTGTCACTGCGTGGCACCACCGCACCCACCCTCGCGGGGGATCTGGCCCTCTCCGGTTTCGACAATGGCCGCGTCATGGCGCTGTCGCTGGCCGATGGCGCCACGGTGTGGGATGTGAGCGTCGCGCCGCCCAGCGGCCGCACCGAGCTGCAGCGCCTGGTCGACGTGGACGCCGGCGTGCTCGCCGCGGACAACGACATCTTCGCCGTGACCTTCCAGGGCAAGGCCGCGCGCATCGATCGCGAGACCGGCCAGGTGCAGTGGTCGCGCGACCTGTCGAGCTACAGCGGCGCGGCGCTGGATGCCGAGGGCTATTACGTCTCCACCTCCGATGGCGGGCTGGTCAAGATCGGCCGCCGCTCCGGCATCGAGATCTGGAACCAGCAGGTGCTGGTGCGCCGCCGCCTGTCGGCGCCCGCCGTGCTCGGCACGCTGGTGGCCGTGGGCGATCTCGACGGTTATGTGCATTTCTTCGATTCGACCAACGGCGAGCTGGCCGCGCGCACGCATCCGCTGGGCGCGCGCGTGTCGACCGCGCCGCTGGTCAGCGGCGACCTGCTGGTCATGATGGACGCGGACGGCAAGATTGCCGCGCTGCGCGCCACGCCGACTACAACCGCCAAGAAAGACTGAGCCTGCGCCCATGTTGCCGATCGTCGCCCTGGTGGGTCGGCCCAACGTGGGCAAATCCACCCTGTTCAACACGCTGACCGGCACGCGCGACGCCATCGTCGCGGACGTGCCCGGCGTCACCCGCGACCGGCAGTATGGCTACAGCCGTTACGGCGAGATCCCCTGCGTGGTGGTGGATACCGGCGGCGTGGTGCTCAGCCCGCAGTCCACCGTCGAGCAGCAGATGCGCGCGCAGACCGAGCGCGCCATTGCCGAGGCCGACCGGCTGGTGCTGCTGGTGGACGGCCGCTCCGGCGTCACCAAGGACGACCAGGAAGTGGCGCGCCTGCTGCGCCGTTCCGGCAAGCCGGTGGTGCTCGCAGTCAACAAGGCCGAAGGCCGCGACCCGGGCGTGATCTCCGCGGATTTCCACCGCTTGGGTTTCAGCGAGGTGCAGACCATTGCCGCGCTGAACGGGCAGGGCTGCGAGAAGCTGCTGGCCCGCGCGCTGGAAGGCCTGGAGGCCATGCCGGGCGAAGCCGGCGATGGCGACGATGATTCCATCCGCATCGCGGTCATCGGCCGTCCCAACGTGGGCAAATCCACGCTGGTGAACCGCCTGATCGGCGAGGAGCGCGTGATCGCCACCGATCTTCCCGGCACCACGCGCGATTCCATCTTCGTGCCCTTCGAACGCGACGGACGCCGCTTCACCCTGATCGACACCGCCGGCGTGCGGCGCCGCGCCCGCGTGGAGGATGCGGTGGAGCGCGCCAGCGTCGCGCGCACGCTGCAGGCCATCGCCGCCGCGCATGTGGTGGTGCTGGTGCTCGACGCCCATGCCGGCATCGCCGAGCAGGATGCCTCGGTGCTGGGCCTCGCGCTGCAGAAGGGTCGCGCGTTGCTGCTGGCCATCAACAAATGGGATGGCATTCCGATGGAC
>JBEVNO010000055.1:0-54414 GCA_040508085.1 Steroidobacteraceae bacterium | reverse complement strand
TCGAGTGCAGCGTGATGTCCGCGCCAAGATCGAGCGGCCGCTGCCAGGCCGGGGACAGGAAGGTGTTGTCCACCGCCACCAGCGTGCCCTTGCCTTTCACCTTCTGCACCAGCGCGGCGATGTCGGTGATGCGCAGCAGCGGGTTGCTGGGAGTTTCGATCCACAGCAGGTCGGTCTTCTGCGCGAGCGCCGCATCCAGGGCCTGCGCATCATCGAAGCGTACGAAGTCCACCTTGAGCTCGCCGCGCTTGTTCCAGGCGGTGAACAGGCGGAAGGTGCCGCCATAGCAATCATGCGGCGCCACGATGCGGGCGCCCACCGGCAGCACATGGCCCACGAGCGTGATGGCGCCCATGCCGGTGCCGGTGATGATGCCGCCGGCGCCGTTCTCCAGATCAGCCAGCGCATTGCCCAGCAGGTCGCGCGTGGGGTTGCCCGATCGTGAGTAATCGTAGGGACGCTTGTCGCCGAACCCGCGGAACGAATACGTGGAACTCAGGTGGATGGGCGGCACCACCGCGCCCGTCACGTCATCGGAATCCAGGCCCGCGCGGACCGAACGGGTGGTGAAGCTGGAACGGTCGGTCACGAGGCATCTCCGGGATGGATCAGGTTGAGAATGGTGCGCAGCTGGTCTGCTTCCTTCAGGAAGGCATCATGCCCCAGCAATGACGAGATTTCGTGCAGATGCGCATCCGGCAGGCGTGCTGTCAGCGCACGCATGTCGGCGAAGGGCACCAGCTGGTCCTCGCGTACCGCCACCACCTCTGTCCGCACCGTGATGCGCGCGGCATCCACATGGTGCAGGTCGATGGATTCGGACAGGCAGATGAAGGATTCGGGGCGGTAGCGCGCGGCATAATCGCGGCCCCGCGACTGCAGGTATTCCTCCACCGCAAACACCGGCCGGCCGGCCTCCATGCGCGGCGGCTTGCGGAAGCGCGCGGCGAATTCCTCCGGACTGCGGTAGGTGGTCATCGCCAGCGCGCGCGCCAGCTCCAGCCCCTCGGAGGGATGCCCCGAGGCGAGGCCGAGCCGCGCCATGCTGCGCTGGATGCTGCGCCAGGCCGTGGCCATGGGGTGCGCCACATCCGCGGCGCTGATCACGATCAGCCGGCCCGCGCGCCGCGGGTAGCGCTCGCCGCAGGCTAGCGCCACCATGCCGCCGTAGGAGGCCCCGATAATGGCGTGCAGCTGGTCGATGCCCAGGTGATCCAGCACCCGCACCACGGCAGCCGCCTGGTCGTAGCTGGAGATACAGGGGAAGCTGCGGCCCGGCACCGGCCCGCTGCTGGCGCCGCTGCCGCCGATGAAATCCATGCCCAGCACAGCCACGCGCTGGGTATCCAGCGCCTTGCCTGGCCCCACCACCTCATGCCACCACCCCTCGCGGCCACCCGCCGGGTCGAACACATGCCGGGAGGCCGAGATGCCGCCCAGCGCCAGCACCACGGGCAGGCCGGGCGTGCCGCGCAGCGAATAGCCGATCTGAAGGTCATCCAGTGTGCCGCCATGATGCAGCGCGGTCGGGCCATCGACCTGGAGGACCCCTTCGGCGGGCGTCCCGTATGGGGCCTGGTTGTTTTGCAAGCCTTTGATTTTAGTTGGCGCCCCTTCCCCCGGCAAGCACGAACTCCCTGGCGGGCCCTGATCCATTGTGATAACGTACTAACGCATTAGCACACTGATATGAAGAACCACCGCCAGTTTTCCCCCCGCCACGAGGCACAGACCGAGCGCAACCTGGTGAACGCCATGCTCACGCAGCGCACGCCGGAAGAACTGCGCTCCTTCCTGCGCGATCTGTGCACGCCGGCGGAGCTGCAGGCCATGGCCGATCGCTGGGCGGTGGTGGAATGCCTGCAGCAGGATCTGCCCTACCGCGAGATCCACCGCATCACCGGGGTGAGCATCACCACCATCGGGCGCGTCGCCCGTTATCTCGCCGCCGGCAGCGGCGGCTATTCGCTGGCGGTGAAGCGCCTGGAGAACATCTGATGGACAAGGATTCACGCCTGAAGCTGGCGGTGCAGAAGTCCGGCCGGCTCACGGACCACTCCCTCGACCTGCTTGCCCGCTGCGGCCTGAAACTCTCGCGCGGCAAGGATCAGCTCATGGGGTTCGGCGAGAACCTGCCGCTGGACGTGCTGTTCGTGCGCGACGACGACATTCCCGACCTGGTGCAGGAGGACGTCTGCGACCTGGGGCTGGTGGGCCTCAATGTGCTGGAAGAGCGGCGCCTGGAGATGGCGGCACGGGGCGCCACTGCGCGCTTCGAAGTGCTGCGGGCGCTTGATTTCGGCCACTGCCGCCTGTCGCTGGCGGTACCCGAGGGCATGGCGTGGACGGATCTGGGCTGCATCGCGGGCCTGCGCATCGCCACCACCTACCCGGCCATGCTCGGCGATTTCCTGCAGCGCCACGGCATCGCCGCTGAGATCGTCACGCTGTCAGGGGCCGTGGAGATCGCGCCGCGGCTCGGCCGCGCCGACCTCATCTGCGATCTGGTCTCCTCCGGTTCCACACTGCAGGCCAACCACCTGCGCGAGGTGCACACCATCCTGTCGAGCCAGGTGGCGCTGATCCGCACCCCGGTGAAGCTGCCGGCCTTCAAGGAAGAATGGATAGCGCGCCTGCTGCTGCGCATCGATGGCGTGGAGCAGGTCAAGGAGAGCAAGTACATCATGCTGCACGCGCCGCGCTCGGCACTGCCACGCATCCGGGAGCTGCTGCCGGGCAGTGAATCACCCACCATCATTCCGCTGGAGGGCTCCGTGGACAAGGTGGCGGTGCATGCCGTGTGCCGCGAGAACGTGTTCTGGGAAACGCTCGAGAGCCTGAAGGCTGCAGGCGCCAGCGCAATGCTGGTGCTGCCCGTCGAGAAGATGCTGGCGTGAATCCATCATGCTGACACTGGTCTGGGATGAACTGGATGCAGCCGGTCGCCGCCAGGCGCTGGCGCGACCGCAGCTGGAATCGCAGCAGGATGTGGAGCAGCTGGCGCGCGGCATCATCCGCGAGGTGCGCGATGGCGGGGATGCCGCACTGCTGGCATTTGCCGAGCGCTTTGATCACGCCACACTCACGACGCTGCAGGTCGCGGACGAGGAATTCGACGCGGCGGAGAAACAGCTGAACGCGACGCAGCTCGCCGCCATCGAGACCGCCATCGACAATGTGCGGCGCTTCCATGCGGCGCAGCTGGCCGCGCCGCTGTCGATGGAGGTGATGCCCGGCGTGCGCTGCGAGCGCGTCTACCGGCCGATTCCGGCGGTGGGCCTGTATGTGCCGGCAGGCTCCGCGCCGCTGCCCTCCACGGTGATCATGGTGGCCGTGCCTGCGTCTCTGGCCGGCTGCCCCGAGCGCGTGCTGTGCACGCCGCCGACTGCCAGCGGCAATGCCAATGCCGCCGTGCTGGCGGCGGCGCGCCGCTGCGGCGTGACCAAGGTATACAAGGCGGGTGGCGCGCAGGCCGTGGCCGCAATGGCCTACGGCACCGAAACCATTCCAAAGGTGGACAAGATCTTCGGCCCCGGCACGGCACTGACCACGGTCGCCAAGCAGCTGGTGGCCAGCGACCCGGCGGGCGCTGCCTGCGACCTGCCGGCCGGGCCCTCCGAAGTGCTGGTGATCGCCGATGACAGCGCCAACGCGGCGTTCGTGGCCTCGGATCTGCTGGCGCAGGCAGAACATGACGTGCGCGCGCAGGCCGTGCTGGTGACGGATTCGCCGGGCCTCGCCCGCCGCGTCGCCAGCCAGTTCCACGCACAGCGCGGGCTGCTGTCACGTGGCGGCATCCTGCGCGAATCCTCCGCCAACTGCCGCATCATCATCGTGCGGCACATGGGCGTTGCGCTGCGGGTGTCGAATGAATACGCGCCGGAACACCTGATCGTGCAGACGCGCGAGCCGCGCGCGTTGCTGGAAGGCATCGTCAATGCCGGTTCGGTGTTCCTCGGCGCCTGGTCCCCGGAATCCATCGGTGACTACTGCTCGGGCACCAACCACGTGCTGCCGACCTATGGCTATGCCAAGGCCTACAGCGGTCTGTCGCTGACCGACTTCCAGAAACGCATGACCGTGCAGGAGCTCAGCAGCGACGGGCTGCAGCTGCTCGGGCCGGTGGCCGAGACACTGGCCAGCCTCGAAGGCCTGGATGGGCATGCCCGCTCGGTGACCCTCCGCCTCGAGGCATTGGCGAACCAGTGAGCGCGGCAGCGTCCATCATCGAGCGCGCGCGGCCTGACATCCGCGCGATGGCGCCTTATTCGCATGCAGCCTGGGAGCCTGCGTTGACACGCCTGCATGCCAATGAGCTGCCATGGCGCATCGATGGCGACACCTCGCAGGCGGGCCTGAACCGCTATCCGGAGCCCCAGCCACCGGAGCTGGTGCGGGGACTGGCACAGCTGTATGGCGTACGCCCTGAGCAGTTGCTGGTGGGGCGCGGCAGCGATGAGGCGATCGACCTGCTGCTGCGGGTGTTCTGCCGGGCCGGTGTCGACAATGTGATCATCTGCCCGCCGACCTTCGGCATGTATGCGGTGGCGGCCCATATCCAGGGCGCACAGGTGCGCGCCGTGCCGCTGCTGGCGGCGCAGGGCTTTGCGCTGGACGAGCCGGCGCTGCTGGCCCAGGTGGATGCCAACACCAAGCTGGTATTTGTCTGCTCCCCCAACAACCCCACTGCCAATGCCCTGCCAGCCGGGCAGCTGCTGCGCATCGCCGGGCTGCTGGCGCCGCGCGCACTGCTGGTGGTGGATGAGGCCTATGTGGACTTTGCCGGCACGGCGGGCCTGGTGGCGCAGCTGCCACAGCTGCCCAATCTGGCCATCCTGAAGACACTGTCCAAGGCGCATGGCCTCGCCGGGGCGCGCGTCGGCGCGCTGCTGGCTGCCCCGGAGGTGATCCAGCTGGCGCGCAAGGTGATACCGCCCTATGCCATCACCGAGCTCACCGTTGAGGCCGTGACGCCGCAGCTGCAACCGGCGGCCGTCGCCGCAATGCGTGCCCGCGCCGCGGCGCTGATAGCCGAACGCAGCCGGCTGGCCGCGGCACTGTCGCGTTGTCCGCTGATCGAGAAGGTATGGCCCAGTGATGCCAATTTCCTGCTGGTGGACTGCCATGACGCGGATGCCGTGCTCGGGCGTGTGCGCCAGGCAGGCCTCATCATCCGCGACGTGCGCCAGCCCCTGCTGCCACGCTCGCTGCGTTTCTCGGTGGGCACGCCTGAACAGAACTCACGCGTGCTCGAGGCCCTGTCATGAACACCCTGCCCGGCAAATACCTGTTCGTTGATCGCGATGGCACGTTGATCGAGGAACCCGCCGATGAGCAGGTGGACAGGCTCGACAAGATCCGCTGGATGCCGGATGTGTTCGCGGCCCTGCAGCGCCTGACTGCCGCAGGCTATGAGCTGGTGATGGTCACCAACCAGGATGGCCTGGGAACGGCGAGCTTCCCGCTGCAGGATTTCGAGGCTCCACAACGCTTCGTGCTCGACACTCTGGCATCGCAGGGACTGGTGTTCGCAGCGGTGTGCATCTGTCCGCACCGGCCCGCCGACCACTGCGACTGCCGCAAACCCAAACTCGGCATCGTGCGCGACTTCCTCGCTACGCACCGCGTGGATCTGGCCACCAGCGCCATGATCGGCGACCGCAGCACGGATCTGGAATTTGCGGCCAACCTGGGCGTGCGCGGCCTGCGTGTCACCAAGGCTGGGCCTGCTGCGGAGACCTGGCCGCAGATTGCCAGCGCGCTGCTGGCTCGCCGCGCCACCGTGCAACGACGTACCAAGGAGACCGATATCCGCGTGCAGGTGGATCTGGACGCCGAAGGCCCGATACAGGTCGCGACGGGCATCGGCTTCTTCGACCACATGCTCGAGCAGATCGCCCGGCACGGTGGTTTTTCGCTGCAGCTGGAGTGCCGCGGCGACCTGCATATCGACGAGCACCACACGGTGGAGGACTGCGCGCTGGCGCTGGGTGAAGCACTGCGCAAGGCGCTGGGCGACAAGCGCGGCATCGGACGTTACGGCTTCCTGTTGCCGATGGATGAATCTCGCGTGCAGGTGGCGCTCGATCTGTCCGGGCGCGCTTATGCGGTGTGGGAAGGCGAGTTCAAGCGCAGCGAGGTGGGCGGATTGCCGACGGAGCTGGTGCCGCATTTCTTCCGCTCGCTGGCCGAATCGCTGGGCGCCGCGCTGCATGTCAGCGTCACCGGCGACAACAGCCACCACATGGTGGAAGCCTGCTTCAAGGGCGTGGGCAGGGCCTTGCGACAGGCCATCCGTCACGAAGGCAGCGAGCTGCCTTCCACCAAGGGAGTGCTGTGAGCACGCAGGATGTCGTGGTGATCGACAGCGGCGGCGCCAACCTCGCCTCGCTGCTGTTCGCGCTGCAGCGCCTCGGCACCACGGCGACAGTGACCACCGATGCCGCGCGCATCCGCAGCGGTTCACATGTGCTGCTGCCCGGCGTGGGCGCCGCCGCGGATGCCATGAGCAGGCTGGCCGGCAGCGGGCTCGACGCTGTCATACCGACACTCACGCAGCCGGTACTGGGCATCTGTCTGGGCATGCAACTGCTGTTCGACTGGTCGGCTGAAGGCACCATGCAAGGTGCCGGCACCACCTGCCTCGGCATCGTGCCGGGTCGCGTCACGCGGCTGGCCGCAAGTGCCGATCATCCGGTGCCACACATGGGCTGGAACCAGCTGCAGCCGCTGCATGAAGACGCCCTGTTCAACGGCATCGGCGCTGGCGAACATGTCTACTTCGTGCACAGCTACGCCGCCCCCGTCACCGCTGCCACGCTTGCGACCTGCGACTATGGCGGCGCTTTCAGCGCCGCCGTGCGCCGGGGCAACTTCCGCGGCGTGCAATTCCACCCCGAACGTTCGGCCAGCGCCGGGGCGCGCGTGCTGGCCAATTTCCTGACCTTGGACGGTTGATCGTGCAGCTGATTCCCTCCATCGACCTGCGTGACGGCCAGTGCGTGCGGCTGCTGAAAGGCGAATTCGCCGCCGAGACGCGCTATGACATCGATCCGCGCGAACTGCTGGCCCGCTATGGCAGTGCCGGCGTGCGCTGGCTGCACCTGGTGGATCTGGACGGCGCGCGCGACGGCACGCCGGGCAATCGGCTGCTGATCCGCGAAATGGCGTCCCAGCCGCGCATGGGCATCCAGCTCGGCGGTGGCTTGCGTACCCGCGAACTGGTGGAGGAGGCGTTCCGCAATGGCGTCAGCCGTGCGGTGATCGGCAGCGCGGCCGTGGACAACCCCGGCCTGCTGCGCGAGCTGCTGGCCGACCACGGCGCCGATCGCGTGTGCCTCGCCATTGACGTGCGCATCGATGCCGGTGGCACGCCCCGGGTGCGTACGCGCGGCTGGGTGCAGGAGCACGCGCTGTCGCTGTGGGAGTTGCTGGGCTCGTTTGCGGATACGCCGCTGAGGCATGTGCTGTGCACCGACATCGAACGCGATGGCGCCCTGGGTGGGCCGAGCCTGGCGCTGTATGAGGAAGCCGTGAAACGCTTCCCCGGCATCGCCTGGCAGGCTTCGGGCGGCATCCGCTCGGCTACGGATCTTGCGCGCCTGCGCGCCCTGGGCCTGGCCGCGGCCATCAGTGGCAAGGCTCTGCTCGAGGGTCACCTGACGCTGGAGGAATTGCAGCCATACTTGCGCGGCGCCTGATCCCCTGCCTGGATGTGCGCGACGGCCAGGTCGTCAAGGGCGTGCAGTTCCGCGACCACCGCGTGGTGGGCGAAATCATGGAGCTGTCACGCCGCTACCGCGACGAGGGCGCCGATGAGCTGGTGTTCTACGACATTACGGCAAGCCCTCAGGGCCGCTCGGTGGATCGCTCCTGGATCAGCCGTGTGGCCGAGGTGCTGGACATCCCCTTCTGCGTCGCCGGTGGCATACGTTCCGTGGCGGACGCCGAGGCCGTGTTGAATGCGGGCGCCGAGAAGGTCTCGGTGAATTCACCGGCACTGGCGGATCCGCAACTGATCGACCAGCTCGCCGCGCGGTTCGGCTCGCAATGCGTGGTGGTGGGTGTCGACAGCCAGAACACCGCGGCGGGCTTGCGGGTGTTCCAGTACACCGGCGATCCGGACCGCAGCCGCGACTCGGGCCGCGACACCTTGCAGTGGGTGCGTGAGGCGCAGGCGCGCGGCGCGGGCGAGATCGTGCTGAACTGCATGGCCAGCGATGGCGTGCGCCGCGGCTACGACCTCGCGCAGCTGCGCGCCGTGCGCGCGGTGTGCAGCGTGCCATTGGTGGCATCGGGCGGTGCCGGCGCGCCGGAGCACTTCGCCACGCTGTTCGAGCAGCGCGCCGCGGACGCCGCGCTCGCTGCCAGCGTATTCCACAGCGGCCAGATCGCCATCCCCGAACTGAAGCGTTACCTGCGTGAGCGGCACATCGAGGTGCGTCCATGAGCCTGACCATCAGCGACATCGGCCGGCTGGCCTGGGACAAGGGCGATGGGCTGCTGCCCGCCGTGGTCCAGGATGCCGACAGCGGCGCCGTGCTGATGCTGGCGTTCATGAATGCCGAGGCGCTGTTCGAAACCCTGCAGCGGGGGCGCGTGGTGTTCTTCAGCCGCTCGCGTGGCGCACTGTGGGAAAAGGGCGAGAGCTCGGGCAATACCCTGATGCTGGTCGGCGTCGAGACCGACTGCGACGCGGATTCATTGCTGGTGCAGGCGCGTCCCGCCGGCCCCACCTGCCACCGCCAGACGCCGACCTGTTTCGGCGACGGCACGCCTGTGCTGCCCGCGGGCATCGGCTTCCTGGCGCAGCTGCAGACGGTGATTGCGCAGCGCATCGCCGAGCAACCGGATGGCAGCTACACGGCGAAGCTGTACGCCAGTGGCGTCAAGCGCATGGCGCAGAAGGTCGGTGAGGAAGGCGTGGAGGTAGCGCTCGCCGCACAGGCGGGCGACGCCGGCGAGCTGCTCAGCGAATCCGCCGACCTGCTCTATCACCTGACGCTGCTGCTGCAGTCACGCGGCCTGACGCTCGATGCGGTGGCCGCGGAACTCCGGGCCCGGCACCACCAGCGCACCAGGCGCTGAGCGGCCTTCCGGAACCTCAGCCGGCGTGTGCGTTGCCCTTGCCGCCCGGATGCGGCATGTCGCTTACTTCCTTGGTAGTTGCCTTGTCCTTGAAGTCATTGCCGAAGTGGCTGCGCACGTAGTTCACCACCGCGGCAATCTGCTCATCGGTCAGGTTGGCCAGCATGCGCGCCTCCTGCGCGTTCATGCCCGGCATCATCCCGAACGCCGGCATGCCCTTGCGGCCCATCAACACCATCAGGGCGACGTACTGGCGTGAGGCCACCAGCGGATTGCCGGCCAGTTTCGGATAGGTGCCCGCGCCCACTGCGCCCTGGCCATCAGCCATGTGACACCCCTGGCAGATCGACTTGTAGAGACGCTCGCCTTCGTCCGCCGGCGCATCGGCAGCCCCGGCCACGGCACCTGCTCCGAGCAGCAGCAGACCCAGTGCAAAACTCTTCATGCCTTGGCTCCCTTGCCACTCTTGTTGCCCGACCCCGCGGCCCGCTCATGGATGCGCCCGATGGCATCCAGCGCCGAGGTCACCGAACCTTCCTGCCAGCCACCCATGAACGAGGCGTGCTCGCCGGCCAGCACAATGCGGCCATCGATGGTGCACAGGTTGTCGTAGTGTTCGGCGCGCGCTGCATCGTTCCACACGCCCATGCAGCCCAGCGTGAATGGCGAGCGATGCCAGGCCATCGCAAAGCCATTGTCGAATTCGGCCGGATACTGCGGATGGATCTTAGCCCCCTGCCGCAGCGTCTCCTGGATGCGCTGTGCCGGCGTCATCGAGGTGAACTCCATGGCCGACAGGCCCCAGATGTAGCAACCCAGCAGCACGCCCTTGCCGCGGCTGAAGAAATCGGTGTTCGGGTAGCCTATGGTGCCGATGGGCTGGTTCGTGTACGTGATGCCGCCATAGATCTGCTCATCCTCTTCCCAGAAGCGGCGCTTGAACTGCAACCCCACCTTGATGGCCGAGGCATACGGGATGGACGCGATGGCCGCGGCGAGTTTCGGGCCGACGTTCATCGGAATCTGGCCGAGGATGGGCAGCGGGATGGTCACCACGCACCAGTCCGCACTGGCCTTCTTCTTCGCGCCGCCATTGGCGAGATCCTCGTAGGTGACGGTGACGCCCTTGCCGTCCTGGCGGATGTCCGTGACCTTGGCCTGGTACTGGATGATGGGCCCGAGCTCGCGCCCGAAGGCCTCACCGATGCGCCCCATGCCGCCCACCGGCTGGAAGATGGTGGTCTGCATGTCGTATTCGAAGCTGCTGGCGATGCCCGCCCACAGACCGGATTTCAGGATCTCGGAGGTGCCCATGACATCGGAGGGCGTGGGGCGCCCCGATAGGCCGCCGCCGCGTGGCTTCTTGAAGCCGCGCCGGTCGCTGACCTGCAGGTTCGACGTGTAGCGGAAATTTCCGTCGAGGGCGCCCAGCTCACGCAGTGACTCCAGCAGGATTTCCTTGTCTTCGTGCGTGACTTCGGCGTCCAGCGCATTGGACTTCACGGCCTTGGCCAGCAACTCCGACACATGTCCCTGGTAGTCGAAGAACACATCGCGGTAACGCTGCGGCTTGCCGCCAAATGCCTCGGTGTTGTGCAGGTAGGCGTTGTGGTTCAGCTGCACGAAGGGCTCGAGCTTGACGCCCAGCCGCTGGCACAGCGCCAGCATGCCGCGATGATGGTGCGGGATGCGCCACGGACCCGGGTTGATGTAGAGATCCTTGTCGAACTCGCAGTGCTGCGTGGCGCCGCCGAGCTCGGTATAGGTGTCGCCACCCCGCACGCTCCAGTTGCGGCCGCCGGCGCGGTTGTTGTATTCCAGCACCTGCACCTTGTAGCCAGCCTTCTGCAATTCATAGGCTGCCGTCATGCCGGCGATGCCTGCGCCGAGCACCAGCACGGAAGCGCCGGCCGGCGCGCCCTGCAGGTTTGGTGGACCGCTGTAGGTGGATTCGGCCGCATGGCCCAGCGAGCTCATCGCCTGGTACATGGCGCTGGCGCCGGCGGTCTGGCCGATCATGCGCAGCAGGTCGCGCCGCCGCATGGGGTTCGCAGTGTTCTGGTCGTTCATGGGGCACCCGGAAGCAGGCATTGTGCTGCTTGATGCAGCTAGGCTAACCCCTGGCCCATGAAATGTTCCAGTCAACGATTGTGGGCCCCACGAAATCCATCACCACTGCCCCGCAGTGTCGGGGATGATGGCCCTCGATGAAGAGCAACTACTTTCCGCTGGTCAGCCTGCTGCTGGTGCTGCTGACGCTCATCGCCTTCTCCGACAACCTGGTCACGGATGTCGGCCAGCCCAGCAATTCCGATCCCAAGTTCATCGTGCACGGCCTTTTCTGCCTCGCCTGGATGATCTGCTTCGCGTTGCAGGCGCAGTTGGTGCGCACGCGCAACCTGCGCTGGCACCGCCAGTTCGGCAGCGCCGCATTCTTCATAGCTGCGGGCGTCACGCTGAGCACCCTCTATGTATTCGTCACCGTGTGGACCAGCTGGGCGCAGATGTCGCCCGAGGTGCGCGCCAATCGCCTGCTGCTGCCGAGCTACTCGCTGTGCGTGCTGTTTGCCTGGCTGCAGCGGCGCAACCCGGAGTGGCATCGCCGGCTGCTGTATGTGGGCACGCTGTACATGCTCGACCCGGTGCTGGCGCGCATACCGCCATTGTCCTGGTCGGATTTCTGGTTCTACAGTTTCATGGTCGCGGTGTGGAGCGGGCTGTTCCTGTCATTGTTCGTCTATGACTGGAAGACCGCCCGCCGCATCCATCCGGCCACCAGCCTGGGCTTCGGCTGGCTGTATCTGGCCTGGGCGATAGCCTGGTACTCGTGAGCGGCCGGACCGCTCAGAGCACCAGTTCTTCGGGCGGGGGACGCAAGTTGTAACTGGAAGCCATCGAACGCCCATAGGCGCCGGTGTTGGCGACCAGCAGCACATCGCCCTCCTGGGTGGCAGGCAGCAGCCGGCCATGGCCCAGCACGTCGCCGGTCTCGCAGATCGGGCCCACCACATCGTAGCTGCCGACGTTCTGTGCACCCAGCCGGCTGAGATTGACGATCTCATGGAAGGCGCCGTACAGCGCCGGGCGTATCAGCGCATTCATGCCGGTGGCCACACCGATATAGCCCTGGTCGCCCTTCTGCTTCAGCTGCGTGACGCGCGCCAGCAGCACGCCCGCCACTGCCACCAGGTAACGGCCGGGCTCCACCCACAGCGCGAAGCCGGGATTGGCAGCCTTGAACGCAGCCAGCGCCTGATCCAGTGCCGCGAAATCCAGCCGCTTGCGGTGCGAGGCATCCGGCACGGCGAAACCGCCGCCGATATTCAGCACGGTCACGCCACCCAGCTGGCGCGCCACCGCGGCCAGGTCCTCCGCCGTCTGTGACCAGTTCAGGATGTCGGTGATGCCGCTGCCGGTGTGTGCGTGCAGCCCGAACACGGTGAGATCCACGCTGGCTGCGAGCTCTTTGAGCTCGGCCACTTCCGCCAGCGGTACGCCGAACTTGGCGTAGGTGCCGGCCGTGCGCACATGATGGTGGTGGCCGCGCCCCGTGCCGGTGTCGATGCGCACCAGCACGCGCCGGCCACGGAACAGCTCCGGCCATTCACGCAGCGCGTGCAGGTTGTCGATGGTGACGTTCACTCCCTTGGCGAGCGCGTACTCATATTCCGCGCGCGGCGCGAAGTTGGGCGTGAACAGCACCTCGTCGGCCTTGATGCCGGGCAGCGTCGCGAACACATGGTCAAGCTCGGCGCGCGACACGCATTCCATCTTCACGCCGGCCTGGTACAGCAGCTGCAACAGGCGCGGATTCCAGTTGGCCTTGGTGGCGTAGTGCACGCGGTCGACCGATTTCAGCTCGAGCAGGTCGCGCGCGCTGCGCAGCACGGTCGCGCTGTCGTACACATAGGCCGCATCGCGGCCGTCGAGCGCACCCAGCAGCAGCGATGCCTTGTCCTGCCACCACCACGGCGCGTCCGGCTGCGCGGCGCCAGGCTTGCGGAACAGTTCTTCCCAGGTGGGGCCGATGACCTTGTCACCCGGTTCGGGATGGATCAGCAGCGCATGCAGCTGCTCGACCAGCCGGTCGGCCTGCTCCTCGTCCACCACGAAGGTGAAGTTGAGGTCGTTGGCAGCCTGGCTGACCAGGTAGATCTTCTGCTCGGCGAAGAAGGCGAACGCCTCGCCGAGCTCGTGCAGGATGGCGCGGATGTTGCGCCCCACCAGGCTCACCGACGCGCACGGGCCGATGATCTCCGCCCGGCACAGCCGCGACAGTTCCGCCACCAGGCGCTGCATCACGGCCGCATCCAGGGTATTCGCCTGTGGGTCGAGCGATACGGTGACATTGGTCTCGGAGGTGGATACCAGATCCACCGACATGCCGTGGGCCTTGAAGATCTGGAACGCGTCGGCGAGGAAGCCAACCTCATGCCACATTCCCGGGCTGTCCAGCGACACCAGCGTGATGCCCTTCTTCACGCAAACCGCCTTCACCTTGGCGGAGGAATCCGAAGTCACCGCGGTGATATGCGTGCCTTCAAGGTCCGGCACCTGCGTCGCGTACACGTACAGCGGAATCTTGTGCACCCGCACCGGCATCACGCAGCGCGGATGCAGCACCTTGGCGCCGGAACTGGCGATTTCCTGTGCCTCGTCGTAATGCAGCTCGCGCAGCAGCCGCGCGGATGGGGTGGAACGCGGGTTGGCGCTGAACATGCCCGGCACATCGGTCCAGATCTCCAGCCGCCGCGCCATCAGCTTGGCCGCGAAGTAGGCTCCGGAGGTATCCGAGCCGCCGCGGCCCAGCAGCACGGTGTCGCCCCGGGCATCGCTGGCGATGAAACCCTGCGTGATCACCACCGGCGAGCGCGCCGCCAGCCGCAGCGACAAGGCCGGGTCAGGTGTGAAATCGCAGGTGGCGGAGAGCCAGTGCCCCTTCTCCGAGCCATGTGCACGCGCCTCGGCCTTCAGGCCCTCGCGCGCGTCCCACCAGGTGGCATCGAGTCCCTGCAACTGCAGGAAGCGCGAACCGATTTCGGTGGCCATCAGCTCGCCATTGGCCAGCACCATCGCGCGGGTGCGGTCACTGACTTCCTGCGTCAGGTGCACGCCCTGGGACACCTGCCGCAGGCTCATGAAGTAACCGGCGAGCTGCTCGCTCACCGCAATGCCCAGCTCTTCACACAGTTGCCGATGACGCTGCTCGATGCCGGTCAGCGCCGCTTCATGCCCGCCCTGCAGCGCCGCAACCAGCAGCTTCTCCAGCCGGTCGGTGATGCCGCTGACGGCGGAGTGCACGATCAGCACCTGGGCCCCTTCTGCAAGGCGGCGCTTGGCGACCGTCGCGATGTTGGTCCAGTTGGGCAGGTTGGAAACGCTCGTGCCGCCGAATTTCAGCACGATCCAGCGCGCATAGCTGCGCTCACTCATGGGGAGGCTCCCGGGACCCCGGATGGGGTTACCGCAAAGTCAGTTTCAATCAGGATTCGTAGTCGTCGTAGTCCGAGAGGTCGCGTTTGAGCTTGCGCTCCGCGAGCACTTCCTCGAGCTTGCTCCACGCCGCTTTGCCGACCTTCTTGGTCTTGTCGCGCGTGCGCTTGTCGACCTTGTCGAGCATACGGTCGTAATCGTTGCCGTCTTCCTGCTCGGCCAGGAACTCATCATCGAGATCGAATCGTTCGGGATCGCGTTCGGTCATCGGCAGGTCATTATTTATTCGTTAAATCAGGGAGTTACGCCCAAAACCGCAAGGCCTTGGGCAGCGAACTATAGCGGATTCCGGCTACTGTTCAACTGCGGCGGCGCAGATTGCGCCACCGGCGCCTCCGCGAGGGGGTTGTCGGCGGCCAGACCCACCACCACGGGCATGCCCCGCGCCTGGCCCAATTCGGCCCGCGCCTTGTCCCAGTAAATGGCTACCGTGGACTCGCCCAGGGCCTTTTCCAGCAGGCCCTCGAACACGTTCAGCTCCGGCTCCTTGGTCTGCCCCTCGGCGTCGATGGGCGGATGCACCTCGAGCAGCAGTTCGCCGGCCACCCAGGCCACCTTCACGGGCTCGTTGATGAGGTATACCGGCGTGCCCACCGCGACCATCGGAAACAGCTCGGCTATATCTTCGGGATACATGCGGATGCAGCCGTGGGTGATGGCCATTCCCACCGCAATGGGATTATTCGTGCCGTGGATCAGGTAGGCGCCGCCCGGCAGCGCCAGACGCATGGCATGCATGCCCAGCGGGTTGTCCGGCCCCGCAGGCACCACGGCCGGCAGCGGGTCACCATTGGCAATATGTTCAGCCCGCACCGAGGCCGGTGGCGTCCAGGTGGGCCGCTCACGCTTGTCCACCACGCGGGTCTTGCCCAGCGGCGTGTTCCAATCCATCTTGCCGATGCTGATCGGGTAGGTGTACACGCGCACCGGCTTGCCGTCCTTCGAGGGCGGATAGAAGTAGAGGCGGTGCTCGGGCAGATTGACGACAATGCCTTCACGCGGCCCGGAAGGCAGCACGCGCTGCCCCGGAATGACGATGCTCTTGCCCGAGCCCGGCAGCCAGGGGTCGAGCCCCGGGTTCACGCGAACCACCTCTTCCGAACCGAGGCTGTAGCGCCGCGCGATTTCGTACAGAGTGTCTTCAAAGCTGGTCAGCACCCGTTCTTCGCGCCCCAGCAAGGTGGCATCGGGGGCGGGCAGATCGAACACTGTCGCTCCCGCCGTGGCGCAGAAGCCGCTGGCAGCGATACATAGATTGCGCAGAAGTGCCTTGTTCATGGGACCGGATAATGCCTCATTCAGATGAATTGCCGCTGACCGTCGCTACTTTGGAACGCCTGGTGGGCCGGGAGTTCGCCCCGTCCGACTGGATACTGGTCGATCAGGCCCGCATCGACGCCTTCGCGGCCGCCACCGGCGACCACCAGTTCATCCATGTGGACCCGGAGCGGGTGGCACGCGAAACCCCGTTCCCGGGCACGCTGGCGCATGGATTCCTGCTGCTGTCTCTGGCTGCCGGCCACCGGCAGCGGGATTTCCCGCCCGTGGCGGATGTGGCGCTGGTCCTGAACTACGGGCTCGACCGGCTGCGCTTCACCAGCCCGGTGTTCGCCGGTGCGCGGGTGCGCTACCGCAGCCGGGTGCTGGCGGCAGAACCGCGCGGCAGCGGCCGGATGTTGCTGCGGCAGGAGGCTGTCATGGAGGTTGAGGGAGAGGCCAGGCCGGCCGTGATAGCCGAGTTGCTGGCCCTGTACATCGCACGCGATTGACGCGTGCGATGGTGCACCGCCCGCGCCAGGCGCAGGCGGCGGGAGAAGATCAGGGGGCCGGCGGGGTCGAGGTCAGAATCTGCTTCCAGGTGGCTTCCTGGCCATTGCGACGACCCTTTTCGACCAGCTTGAGGCCATTGGCGTCGATCGTCAGCGTGTAGGCCTTGTCGTCGACGACGATCTCGCGCTTCAGGGGACGTTCAAGCTTTGTGGTCATGTTTGGAGCCTCTTTATCTGACTAGGACAGGATCGTAAGGCGCGAAAGGTTACCACAGCACCCCCGCCGGAGGGCCTGCGAAAGCCCCGTACGGGGGTAAGCACGCTCCGACAGCCGCATCGGTTAGACTGCCGCGCGATGAAAACGACCACGACAGCCGCCGAAACTGCCGCTATCGCGCCGGTATCGGAACGGATCCGCACCCGCCTGCAGCAGGCTGGCCGCCGCTTCCATGCCAACGACAACATCCACGACCTGCTTGAGCCCGGCGAGGTCGACCTGCTGGAGGACGAAGTCGCCGCACGCATGCAGGGCGTGCTGGAGGCGTTGGTCATCGATACCGTCAGTGACCACAACACGCAGGAGACCGCGCGGCGTGTCGCCCGCATGTACCTCACCGAAGTGTTCCGCGGGCGCTACTTCAGCCCGCCATCGGTCACCGAGTTCCCGAATGCGGAGCACCTGAACGAATTGATGATCGTCGGGCCGCTGAAGGTGCGTAGCTGCTGCAGCCACCATTTCTGCCCCATCATCGGCCGGGTTTGGATCGGCCTGATGCCCAACGAACACTCCAACCTGATTGGCCTGTCCAAATATGCGCGACTGACGAACTGGATCATGGCGCGACCGCAGATCCAGGAAGAAGCCATCACGCAGCTGGCCGACGAGCTGATGGCCAAGACCCATCCCAATGGCCTGGCGGTGGTGATGGAGGCTGATCATTTCTGCATGCATTGGCGCGGCGTGAAGGACGACGACGCCAAGATGATCAGCAGCGTGATGCGCGGCGCGTTCCTGAAGGATCCGTCACTGCGGCGCGAGTTCCTGTCGCTGATCCGGCTGAAGGATTAGCCAGCAGCAATGGCGTGCGGCGACTGCGTCCGCACGCCACTCCCTTGCCTTCAGGGCAGCGTGAACGCTACCGCGTGGTAAGGCTTTTCGACCGGCGGCGTGGCGCCGGGCGGCCCCATCATGATGCCCAGCTGGCCTTCCAGCGCGTAGCCGGTCTTGCCGACCACTGTCACCGCGACCACGCCATCCAGCCCGTCCTTCACCGTGGTGACCGCGGCCGCATCGCCGCTGATGACCACATGCTGGATCTTGCCGGAGCCGTCCGCTGACAGCAGGCCATCACTGCCGTAGACGCGCATGCCATCCGGCCGCGTCAGCGCCGGGGTGACCTGCAGTTCCTTCACGGCGCCGGCCTTGCCGTCCGCGCCCACTTCCACCGCAAACAGCTTGCTGGTCAGCAGTGTGTTGACGATCACGCGCCCGCCGACGATGGCAATGCCGTCCACCACACCCCCGGCAGGACCAAAGGCTCCCTTTGGCGACCAGACCTCGAGCGCCTTTGCGCCCTTGGCCAGCTTCAGCACCTGCATGCCATTGGTGTCGCTGGCGAACACATCGCCGTTCGGGGCCACCGCGATGTCATTGCAGAAGCCGCCGGCCGGAAACGCATAACTGGCCTTCGCCTCGCCCGTCGCCAGCGCGAAGCTGTGCAGGTGGCTGGGTGCAGCGGGGGCCGCCGCACCGGGTGCGCCGCCGCCCAGGTCATTGCTGCACACCCACAGCGTGCCATCGGCATCATCGGCCAGCACGCCAAACACCTGCTTGAGCCCGCCGGTGCCTGGTGCGATGAACAGTTCCGCGATCGAGGCGCCGGGGGCAACGCGATAGACCTGCGCCTTGCCAACACTGCCGATATAGAGGGTGCCGTCCGCAGCCGAGGTCAGGCTCTCCGGGAAGATCCCGGTGCCGGGTATCGAAATGTCGGTGGGCGCGACGGGTGCCGCCGCGGGAGCGACCGCCGCCACCGGCGCCTTGTCACCACTGGAGCAACCAGCAGCCAGCAGCGCGGCGCCCGTTGCGGCCACTACTGTCCAATGTCCTGTTCGCATGGCCATGTGCGTATCCCTCCCGGTTCTTTGAAATTCAGCTGTGCTTGAACGGCGCCATCCTACAGCGGAATGCCCCTTTTAGCCGCGCGTCGCTCTTCTGCTAGACTCGCACGCGGAAGGGCTGGTTTTTTTCATTTGATCTCAACCTTGGGGGATTGCTCATGAATCGTCTGTCTCGCATTGGCGCCGCCGCGACTCTCGCCGCGGTTTCGGCTCTGGCTTTCTCACAGGGCGGTCCGCCGACTCCCGAAGCGCAGAACAAGAGCGCCATCGAAGCGCGCCAGGGCCTGTTCAAGCTGCTTGCCAACCAGAATGGCCCGATCGGCGGCATGCAGCGCAACACGGTGCCATTCGACGCCGCCATCGTGGCGCGCAACGCCGCGCGCATCCAGGTGCTGGCCGGCATGATCCCGGAACTGTTCACGCGCGATACGCATGAGTTCAAGGACGTGAAGAGCACCGCGATGGACAACATCTGGACCAGCCAGGCGGACTTCAAGACCAAGTCCGACGCGCTGGTGACGGCGGCCGGGAACCTGGCCGAGGCCGCGAAGGGTGGCGACAAGGCCACCACGCTGAAGGCCGCCGCTGAAGTGGGCAAGGCCTGTGGCAGCTGTCACGACTCGTTCCGCGCCAAGCCGTAATACCGCCCGCAGTCGGGCAGGCGCTTCCTGAAGCGCCAGCAAAAAAGGCCGGGAGCCAAAACTCCCGGCCTTTTTCATTGGCTCGCTGTCTGTCTTGCTGCAGCAGCGCCGCTCAGTATTCCTCGAATGTCGGCGGCGGCGGCGCCTGCTCCAGCAGCAGCCAGACGGCTCCGCCCGCGACCAGCGCCACGATCAGCGCCTTGATCAATTGCGAGCCGTTGATGCCGTGTTCCGTCGGCACCAGATCGGCGTGCTTGCGGCCTGTGAGCATCGGGCCGATGAGGTTCTGCCGCTTGTAGAACACGTAGAACACGATGGCCACCACGTGCAGCCCGATCAGCCACAGCAGCACGTTGAAATTGAAATGGTGGAAGCTGCCGAGCTTGCTGGCCGTCGAGGGTTCCACCGACGGATTGAAGGGCGCGGGATAGATCTCGGTATTGTCGAGCAGGAACAGCCCGGTGATCGCCTGCGCGGCGATGCTCGCCAGCATCAGCACCACCATCCAGGCCCCCATGGGGTTGTGGCCGATGCTGGGTGGGGAATCCCGCTTCAGGAACTTGCCGGCGTAGCCCAGCACCGTGCCCGGACCTTTCAGGAAATGCGAGAAACGCGCATGGCGCGGACCGACAAAGCCCCAGATGACGCGGAAAATGATCAGGCCCAGCGCCCAGTAGCCCAGCCAGAAATGGATCTGCGTATAGCTGATCACATTGTCGCCGTAGGAAATGTATTCCTCGCTGTTCTCGGCCGTGTACCAGGAGGCAGCGATGGACAGCACCAGTACCCAGTGGAACAGGCGCAGCGGCAGATCCCATACCAGACGCTTTTCAGACATGCGGTTCCCCATCGGAAGCTTTCAGAGAAAAAAAGGATTCTAGCCTATGCAGGCAATTGCTCGTGATGCGGCCGGGCCCTCAGGCAACGACCACATCCACCAGCACGGGCAGCTTCGCCTGCAGCGCCGTGCGCAGCGCGGGCTCAAGCTCCGCCGCGCGGGTGACGCGCAATGCCTCGCAGCCCTGCGCCCTGGCAATTCCGACAAAGTCGATGCCGGGAAGTTCGGTGCCAACGGGGCGTTCGATGCCGAAGCGGCTGGAGAAATGCCGCAATGCTTCGTAACGGCCATTGTTGACGACAATGATCGCAAGCGGCACCCGCAGCTGCACCGCGCTCCATAATGCCTGGATGGCATACATGGCCGAACCATCGCCAATCAGCGCGATGACCTTGGCAGCAGGACGAGCCAGCGCGACCCCCACCGCGGCCGGCAAGCCGTGCCCGAGACCACCACTGCTGCAGGTGTAGAAGGTCTCCGGCCGCAGGATGGGCAGGTGATCGTGCATGGGCTCGCGTGAGCTGGGCGCCTCCTCGACAATGATGGAATCAGGCTCACGCAGCCGCGCCAGCGTCTGCAGCAGCAGGCGGTCGGTGAGCGGATCCGCCAACGGCAGATCGGCAACCGCGGCGCGACCGGCCTGCCCAGCCGGCGCGGCACCACGACCGGCAGCCACCAGCTCGCGCAGTGCCAGGCCCACATTGCCCAGAATCGAATTGCCGGCCACGGCGCCGGCGGCAGCATCCGCATCCTCGGTGAGCTGGTGCAGCTGCAGACCCTCGGGCGCAAACGGCCCCGCGCCCGGCGCATGGTAGGTGAACAGCGGCGCCCCCGCGGCCAGCAGCAGATCGTGGCCGGCCAGGCGGCGATGGATCTCCTCGCGGAACGCCGGCAGGAAACCCGCGAACAGCGGGTGGTCCTCCGGAAACGCGCAGCGTCCGATCAATGGACTGACCCACACCGGCGCACCATGCATCTCCGCCAGCCGCACCATGTCGTCCCAGGCGCAGTCGCGGTCAACTGCCGCACCCACGACGAATACCGGCTTGCGGCTGGCGCGCAGTTGCTGCGCGAGCCTGGTGAGCGCGCCCGCATCGGCGCGCTGCACATGGGCCACCTCGCGCACGGCCAGTGGTTCGCAGTCCGCATCCCAGTCATCGCTCGGAATCGACACGAACACCGGCCCGCACGGCGGCGTCATCGCGATATGCCAGGCACGATGGATGGCGCGTGGCACATCTGCTGCCAGCGCGGGCTCGACGCTCCATTTCACGTACGGCTTGGGCAGCTCGGTGGCCTGGTCCGAATAAAGGAAGGGATCCAGCAGCAGCAGCGACCGCGCCTGCTGTCCCGCCGTGATCACCAGCGGCGTGCGATTGCGGTACGCCGTGAATATGTTGCCCATCGCGTGGCCCACGCCCACCGCGGAGTGGAGGTTGACCAGTGCAGCGGTGCGGGTGGCCTGCGCATAGCCGTCGGCCATGCCCACCGCCACCGATTCCTGCAGCGCCAGCACGTAATCGAAATCCGCAGGAAAATCGCGGAAAAACGCCAGTTCCGTGGAGCCCGGGTTGCCGAAGATCCGGCGCATGCCGAGCTCCCGCAACAGCCCTGTAGTCACTTCCCGTACCGTCGCCACGGCGCCCCCATTCAGTGGTCTTCCGATAGAATGGGGGGATTCTAGACTCAGTCGGGGTTCAGTGCCGTGAGTGAACAAAACGTCCCGCAACGCGAGGACATCGGACGCCTGTCGGTCGACGCCCGCCTGCGTGCTTTCATCGAATCCGAGGCCCTGCCCGGAACCGGCGTAGCGGCCGCGCGCTTCTGGTCGGGGCTGGAGCTGCTGCTGGCCGAATTCACGCCGCGCAACCAGCAGCTGCTGGCGCGCCGCGATGAGCTGCAGGCGAGCATCGATGCCTGGTGGCGTGAGCACAAGGGCCTGGCCTTCGACATCGCGGCACACACGGCCTTCCTGCGCAGCATCGGCTATCTGGTGGCCGCGCCGGTCGACCTGCGCATCGACACTGCCAATGTCGATCCGGAGATCGGCCTGCTGGCTGGTCCGCAGCTGGTTGTGCCAGTGGATAACGCCCGCTATGCGCTGAACGCCGCCAATGCCCGCTGGGTCAGCCTCTACGATGCGCTGTATGGCACCGATGCCGTGCTGCCCGTCGATCACGCCGCCAGGGGTTACGACACCGCGCGCGGCGCGCGCGTCATCGCCTATGCGCGGGCGCTGCTCGATGAGATCGCACCGCTCGCCAGCGGCAGCCACGCCGCTTCCACCCGCTACGCCATCGAGAATGGCCAGCTGCAGGTATACCTCGCGGATGGCTCAAGCTCCGGCCTGCGTGAACCCGGCCGCTATGTGGGCTGGCGCGGTACGCCGGCGCAGCCCAGCGCGGTGCTGCTGAAGAACAATGGCCTTCACGTGGAGATCTCGATCGACCACACCCATCGCATCGGGGCCACCGATGCGGCCGGCGTCGCCGACCTCATCGTCGAAGCCGCCATCACCACCATCGAAGACTGCGAGGATTCGGTCGCGGCCGTGGATGCCCCCGACAAGATCGGCGTCTATCGCAACTGGCTCGGCCTGATGAACGGCACTCTCGAAGCCCATTTCGCCAAGAGTGGCGGCACCGTGGTGCGCAAGCTCAACGACGACCGCCGCTACACCGACGCGCAGGGGCGCGAGTTCACGCTGCCCGGACGCAGCCTGATGCTGGTGCGCAATGTGGGCCATCACATGATCAGTGATGCCGTGCTGTTCGATGGCGCGCCGGTCTACGAAACCCTGCTCGATGCCGCCGTGACGCTCACCATTGCGCTGCATGACGTGAAACGCCTGCATCGCAACAGCCGCGCGGGCTCGGTATATGTGGTGAAGCCCAAGATGCACGGTCCGGACGAAGTCGCCTTCGCGAACGACCTGTTCGACCGCGTCGAAGACCTGCTCGGGCTTGACCGCTACACAGTCAAGATGGGCGTGATGGACGAAGAGCGCCGCACCAGCGCCAATCTCGCGGCCTGCATTGCCGCCGCGCGGCATCGCATCGTGTTCATCAATACCGGCTTCCTCGACCGCACTGGCGACGAGATCCACACCTGCATGGAGGCTGGCGCCGTGCTGGTGAAGGACACCGTCAAGAAGCAGGCCTGGATCAGCGACTACGAGAAGCGCAACGTGCAGATCGGCCTGGCCGCTGGTTTCTCCGGCAAGGCGCAGATCGGCAAGGGCATGTGGGCGATTCCGGACCGCATGGCCGACATGCTCAAGACAAAGGTGGCGCATCCGCTGGCTGGCGCCAATACGGCCTGGGTACCCTCGCCCACCGCTGCGGCGCTGCATGTGCTGCACTACCACCACGTCTCGGTCGCGGCCGTCCAGGCAAAACTGATGGGCGAAGCCATTCCCGGCACCGATGCCCTGCTCACGCCGCCACTGGCCAGCAGCGTGCCCAGCCCCGCCGAAGTGCAGCAGGAACTGGACAACAACATCCAGGGCATCCTGGGTTACGTGGTGCGCTGGATCGACCAGGGCGTCGGCTGCTCCAAGGTGCCGGACATCCATGATGTGGGCCTGATGGAAGACCGCGCCACGCTGCGCATCTCCAGCCAGCATGTGGCCAACTGGCTGCACCAGGGTGTGTGCAGCGAGGCACAGGTGCGCGCAACGCTCGAACGCATGGCCGGCGTCGTCGATAAGCAGAATGCGGCGGACAGCAAATACCGTCCCATGGCTTCCGACCTGGCCGGCAGCATCGCGTTCGCTGCCGCCACCGATCTCATCTTCAAGGGCCGTGTGCAGCCCAATGGCTATACCGAATTCATCCTCACCAGCCGACGCCGTGAGTACAAAGCGCGCCACGGCGCCGTCTGACCTTCCAGCCTTCAAGGAAATTCCATGCTGACCCGCAAGACCCTTTCCCTGGCCGATGCCAAGACCATTGCCGCTGCCGCTTCCGCCAAGGCTGTTGCCGAGGGCTGGACAGTGGTCATCGCCATCCACGACAACGGCGGCAACCTGGTGTATCTGGAGCGCGCCGACAACACCCAGCTGGGTTCGATCGTGGTGGCGCAGGAGAAATCCCGCACCGCGTTGCGGTTCAAGCGGCCGACCAAGGCGCTGGAAGACACCGTGCTCGCCGGCCGCATCCACATGATGTCGCTCCCCGGCATCACCTCGGTGGAAGGCGGTCTGCCGCTCACCGTTGATGGCGAGATCGTCGGCAGCATCGGTGTTTCCGGCGTGCAGTCGAGCCAGGACGGCCAGGTGGCGGCCGCCGGCGCCGCCGCACTCAACACGCTGTAACCCGCAAAGCCGCAACAGGCGGCGGGCCATGCGGTGCGCGAGTGCCGCGCCGCATGTATCCGTGCCGCAGCAGTCATCTGCGTCACGGCCCGGTTGAGGCAGCTCCACTGGCGGCGCACAATCCGCGACTGAAAATCAAAGCCCGCGACACGGGCCGGGGACAATGCATGAATGACGTGATCCGTCGTCTGGTCAGCACCACCATCGCCCTGTCTGTGCTGCCCGCTGCCACCGTCGCGCAATCCCCCGCCGCCGACGACCAGTTGCTCGACGAGATCGTCGTCACGGCGCAGAAGCGCGAAGAGTCGCTGCGGGATGTGCCGCTGTCGGTGGAGGCGGTGCTGGGAGACAAGCTGCTCGATGCCGGCATCGTGCGGCTGGATGACCTGAAGGCCTACGTGCCGAACCTGCAGATGACGGAAACCGCCATCGCCAACAACATCTACATCCGCGGCATCGGCTCTGGCCTGAACCAGGGCTTCGAGCAATCGGTGAGCCTGTACCAGGACGGCATCTACCATGGCCGCGGCCACCAGTCTCGCATGCCCTTCCTTGATCTGGCCCGCGTCGAAGTGCTGCGTGGCCCGCAGCCCATCCTGTTCGGCAAGAATGCCGTGGCCGGTGCCGTCAACCTGGTGTCCAACCTGCCCACCAGCCAGTTTGAAGCCTCCGGCCGTGCCTCGTACGACGTCGAGAACGAGGAGACCATCGCCGACCTCGTGGCCTCAGGACCCTTCACCGATACGCTGCGCGGCCGCGTGGCGCTGTATCACCGCAGCGCCGACGGCTACATCGACAATCCGCAATCGACGCCCACCGAGAGCGGCCTGCACAAGGAGCCACGTCGCAATGAAGTGGCCGGCCGCTTCACGCTGGCCGCGGACCTCTCCGATGCGCTTACCGCCACGCTGCGCGTCGAGGCTGGCAAGTTCGATTCCGATGGGCGGCAGATCGAGATCTTCGGCGAAACCGGCATACCTGCCCTGCCCACCATTCCGGCCACGCTGCGTGGGCGGCCGTACAGCCAGGCCATAGCGGCGCTGTCGGGTGTCGGCGCCGCCGCCAACAACAGCATCGACCATGTGCGCTCATCCACCGGCGACAGCAGCAATCTGGACACCCGCGAGGCCGCCCTGACTTTCGACTATCAGCTCGCCAGCGGCGCCACGCTGACTTCGATCAGTGGCTTCAGCAAATATGCACTGGATGAACTGTGCGACTGCGACTTCACCGGCGCCACCCTGTTCAGCGCCGGCATCGAGGAACGCTACGACCAGTACAGCCAGGAAATCCGGCTTGCATCGCAGGCCGGAGGCCGCCTGCAGTGGATCACCGGCCTGTATTTCCAGCGCTACGAACTGGACGAGTTCGACTACCTGTTCGTGCCCGCCACCAGCCTGGTGCCGGTGGTGGTCACGCCGCTGGTGGGCACCGCCGGCGCTGCCCTGCTGCGCAATGCCGCCAACCCGCGCGACTTCTCCCAGGACAGCACGCTGTACTCGGGCTTTGCCCAGGGCACCTGGGCATTCACCGACAAGTGGAGTCTTACCGCAGGCGCCCGGCTGTCGACGGAGAAAAAGAAAGCTTCGCGCTCCACCCGCCTGACGCGCGGCCTGGGCGGCGCGCAGATCCCGGGCACCGGCCCCGGCGCCAACCCCACGCTGCCGCCGCTGAACCTGTTCGCAAGCCTGCTGGGCATCATTCCGCATGACGAGGCCGGCAGCCGCAGCGAGACCAACATCTCGCCGCTGGTGAACCTGCAGTACCGCTTCACGCCGGAGACGATGGCCTATGTTTCGCTGGCACGCGGCTACAAGTCCGGCGGCTTCGATGCGCGCTCGAACAAGCCGCGCGCCTTCGGCGGCACCTTCGAGTTCAACGAGGAACGCGCCAGCACCGCAGAGCTCGGGCTGAAGTCAGCCGCGCTGGGCGGCAAGGCCGAGGTCAGCATCGATGCCTTCTACACCGACTACAAGGACCTGCAGACCAGCGCCTTTGATGGCGCCATCGGCTTCAACGTGGGCAATGGCAGCGCGCAGGTGCGCGGCATCGAGGCCGAGGCCCGCTGGCGCCCGGTGGGGCGCCTGCTGCTGACGGCCTCGGCCGCCACGCTCGATTTTGAATGGGAGCGCTATGCGGGCCAGTGCTATTACGACATCCAGCTGGCCACGCTGCTGGCCACCGGCACCGCGCAGAGCAACTGCGATTACGCCGGCCGCAGCAACCAGCTGGCCCCGAAGTTCACCGGCTTCCTGAGCGCGGAATACTCCTGGCCCGTCGCAGGCAATCTGGTGCTGACCACCACTGCCGATGCCGCGCACAGCAGCAGCTTCCTGCAGTCGTTGAATCTTGATCCCACCGCCACGCAGGCAGCCTTCACCAAGCTCAACGCCCGCATCGCGCTGGCCGGGGAAAGCTGGGAGCTGGCGCTGATCGGCAGGAACCTCACCGACAAGACCACGGTGAGCTACGTCGGCGACACGCCGCTGGCCTTCCGGCTGTTCCAGGCGCGCAGCTACTATGGCTTCGTCGATCCGCCGCGCAGCCTCGCCGTCGAGGCGCGCGTCAGGTTCTAGGGCGCCGGCAGCAGGATCCGTTCGCCGGACACGTCGTCCTCGAATTCCGTATCCGACAGGCGGTTGAGGCGCTCCCCGGTGCGCAGGTCGTAGCGCCGGCTCGCGACGCTGGGCTCGCCCAGCGCGCCGTCCTCGCCCACTACCCGCTCGAGCGTCACGCGTTCGAGAATGAGGCAGGGTTTGCCGTCGGCGGTAAGCGCAGCGTGGCGGATGATCTCTTCGCTGTATTTCTTGTTCACGTCGCCAATGAAAACGGGCCGGCAGACGCCCTGCCGGCCCGCAAACTAGCCGTAAACAGGGCGGTGGCGCAAGTCGCCCCGGGGCTCGGTCGCGCCGCCGTGTCAGGCCAGCGTTCCGCCCACCGTGCCGCCATCGTCCTTGGTGATGACCACGGTCGCCGAGCGCGGGCGCGCCCCGCTGTTGGCCGCCGCCGGCCAGCTGCTCTGCAGCGCCGCCAGCGTGCCGCTCTCGCCAGGGTGCTGGATGTTCACGAACAGGGTCTTCAGGTCCGGGGTGGCCGTGATGCCGGTGATCTCGCAACCCTTCGGGCCCACCAGGAAGCGTTTCAGGCTGGCCGCCGTCGGCGCCTTGCCCACCTGCGTGGTGACCGTGGAGGTGCCCGCAGCGGGGCTGTTGACGATGGTCTTCGCGCCGCCATCACCCACGCTGCCGGGTATCGCCGCCAGCATCATGCAATTGGTGGTGCCGGTATAGGCGCCGTCATCGGTCTGGATCCACGCCACGCCGTTCTGGTCGAACCAGATGCCATCGGGGCTGGAGAAGTCATTGTCGGCGGTGAGCCCCGAGACGTTGATATTCGCGGCATTGGCCGTGTTCGGCGCGCCGAACAGGTAGATGTCCCACTTGAACGTCGTGGCAGAGCCCTCGCCACCGGTTTCCGCCAGCCGCAGGATGTGGCCATTCACGTTGCGGTTGGTGCCGCCCGGCGTCACGTCGTAGGCGCGCGGGTTGGCAGCGTCCACGGTGTTGAAAGTGCGTGTGCTGTTGTTGGTCAGCGTCACGTATACATCGCCGTTCTTCGGATTGACGGCCGTCCACTCGGGACGGTCCATCTTGGTGGCGCCGGCCGCATCCGCGGCGAGGCGGGTGTGGATGTACATCTCCGCCTCTTCGGTGAAGCCGAAGGTAGAAGCAGTCACCAGCGGGTTGGCCAGCGACAGCAGCAGCCAGTTGCCCGTGCCATCTGCATTGAACTTCGCCACGTACAGCTTGCCGGCATTCAGGTACTTGTCGCCAGCAGCCATGCCGGCACCTGCATCGGCATCGGCCCAGCTGGTGTCGGAGACGAACTTGTAGATGTAGTCGTTCACCTGGTCATCGCCCATGTAGAACACCACCGGCTTGCCGGCCGTGGGCTTGCGATAAGCCGCGCATTCATGACGGAAACGCCCAAGCGCCGTGCGCTTGACCGGCATCGACTGCGGCTTGAACGGATCAATCTCCACCACATAGCCGAAGGTGAACGGCTCGTTGCGGAAATCATCACTGCCATCCTGTGAAGCGCCTGACTGCGTGGCGTTCCAGCGGCGGAAAGTCCAGTCCGTGGCATCGGTGGCGGTGGCCGTGCGCCACTGGTAGCTGCCGGTGGTGCTGGTCACGCCATAGCGGGTCAGCGACTTGACCGCCTTGCTGGTGGCGCCGCGCACCACGTCATCGGTCGCCGGCGGACGGTAGAAATAATCCGCCCAGTTCTCTTCGCAGGTGAGGTAGGTGCCCCAGGGCGTAGGCCCGCTGGCGCAATTGTTCAGCGTGCCGCGGCTGGCGAGGCCCGCCGACGAATTGAGCGTGCGCAGCAGCGGATGCCCGGCCGCAGGTCCTGCCAGCGTCATCCAGGTGTTAGGGGTGATGCGGCGGTTGAAGCCCGAGCCCTGTACCACGGCCCAGCCGCTGCTGCCCTTCGCGACTTCGAAGATGGCCACGCCATGCGCGTTGATTTCCTTCAGCGCCTCATCGGCGGGACGCGGCGCCGCCGTCGGACCGTTGGCATGCAGGTAGATCTGCGTGATGTTCTCGTGATTGATGGCGATCAGGCCGCGGCTATTGGCAGTTGCGTCCGGCGTACCTGCGGCCGACAGCCCGAACCAGGCCATGCCGTCATGATGATCCCCGGCGCGGAACGCGAAAGAGGCGCCGGCCTCGGTACCATCGTTCTTGTAGGCAGCCAGGCTGGTGGTGATCGGGTCACCCAGCGCGTAGATTGCCTTGGCGGTGTAGCCCGCCGGCACCACCAGCGCATCGGCCAGTGAATGGGGCACCGTGTTGAAATTCAATGACAGCACCGGCGTGGGTGCCGGCGGCGGCGGCTGGGTGGTGTCGTCGTACTCCTCGTAACCGTTGCAGGCGCTCAGGCCGCCGGCCAGGACCAGCGTGGTGGCCGTACCGAGGCTGCCGCGCAACAGGTTGCGGCGCGACAGATAGCCCTGCAATACTGTTGAGAATGAAGTGTTGCCGGAATCATTGGTGCCGAATTCCTCGACATCGCGCTGTTCTTGGTCGTGCATGGCCGCGGAGCTCGCTGGTTGGGGCGGAAGTCCTGCACGGTAAGGCGCGCAGATGTCGATCTGGTTGCAGTACGGTTACCGCGCCATGACGCTCCCCACTGCGTTCCACCCAGCCGCGGCGCACATGCCGCCGCTACGTCTGTAGTTTCCTGCGCAACGGCGCTGCGGCAATGGCGCTACCCACAATCGCAGTCCTCAATGGGGGCTCCTCCTCCATCAAGTTCGCGCTCTACAGTGCGGCGAGCGGATTGCAGAGGCAATTTGCGGGTTCGGTCCGGCTCGAGCCCGCCGGCGGCGCGACCCTGACGTTCACCGACACGACCACCGACCCGCCCGAGACAGGCACGGTCAGTTTCCCGGCCGCGGCATCCGTGAGTGAATGCGTGGCCGGCTGGATGGCGCCGCGCGCGGCGTTCAGCCGGGTCCGCACCATCGGACACCGCGTGGTGCATGGCATGCAGCGCAGCGCGCCGGCCCTGGTCACGCCCGCGCTGTTGCAGGAGCTGCGGCTCAACCAGCCCTTCGACATCGACCACCTGCCGCTGGAGATCCAGCTCATGGAGGCATTCACCCGGCACGCACCGCTCGTGCGGCAGCTGGCCTGCTTCGATACCGCGTTCCATGCCGACATGCCGCGCCGCGCGAAATTGCTGCCGGTGCCCCGCCACTACGAAGCCCTGGGCGTGCGCCGCTACGGGTTTCACGGCCTGTCCTACGCCTACCTCACCGGGGAACTGCGCCGGCTGGGCGATCCGGCAGCGACCAGCGGCAGGGTCATTCTTGCGCACCTGGGCGGCGGCAGCAGCATGGCCGCCGTGCTCGCCGGCCGCTGCATCGACACCAGCATGGGTTTCACGCCAGCCTCCGGACTGATGATGGGCACGCGCAGTGGCGATGTGGACCCGGGGCTGGTGGGCTTTCTCACGCGCAGTGGCCACATGACCGCGGCGGAATTCGACCGCATGGCCAATCGCGACTCCGGCCTGCTGGGAGTGTCGCAGCTCACTGCGGATGTCCAGGAGTTGCTGGCACTTGAATCGCAGGATGTGCGCGCCGCCGAAGCGCTCGAGCTCTTCTGCTACCAGTCCACAAAATGCATTGGTGCATATGTAGCGGCATTGGGTGGCCTCGACACGCTGGTTTTTTCCGGCGGCATCGGTGAGCACGCGTGGCAGCTCCGGGAGCGGATCTGCGCCGGCCTCCAGTGCCTTGGCATCGATATCGATCCCCAGCGCAACCGCAGCAATGCGCCGCTGATCTCCAGCGATGGCTCGCGCGTCAGCGTGCGGGTCATCCCCACCGATGAAGAACTCATCATTGCGCGCGCCTGCGCGCAACTCCCTGCAGCCGGGGAAAAGGAATGAAGACATGACCAGCAACACCTTGAGTGCGGATCTGCTGCGGCGGATGGACGGCTACTGGCGCGCCGCCAACTACCTGTCGGTGGGACAGATCTACCTGTTCGACAACCCGCTTCTCAGGAGGCCGCTGGAGGCTTCGGACATCAAGCGCATGCTGCTTGGACACTGGGGCACAGCGCCGGGCCAGAATTTCATCTATGTGCACCTGAACAGGGTCATCACCAAATATGGCCTGAACATGATCTACATCTCAGGCCCTGGGCATGGCGGCCCCGCGGTGGTCGGCAACACTTACCTTGAGGGCACCTACACCGAGGTCTATCCCCATATCAGCCAGGACGAGGCCGGGCTGGGCAAGCTGTTTCGCCAGTTCTCCTTTCCGGGCGGTATTCCCAGCCATGCCTCGCCGGAATGTCCGGGTTCCATTCACGAGGGCGGCGAATTGGGGTATTCGCTCAGCCACGCATTTGGCGCCGCTTTCGACAACCCCGGGCTCGTAGTGGCCTGCGTGATCGGCGATGGAGAGGCCGAAAGCGGGCCGCTGGCCACGGCCTGGCATTCCAACAAGTTCCTCGATGCGGCGACCGACGGCGCCGTTCTGCCCATCCTGCACCTGAATGGCTACAAGATCGCCAACCCCACCTTGCTGTCGCGCATCGGCCGGGAGGAACTGGAGCAGCTGCTGCGCGGGTATGGCTGGACTCCCTATTTCGTGGAGGGGCACGAGCCTGGACCCATGCACGAGGCCATGGCCGCCACGCTGGACGCTGCAATCGAGCAGATCCGGCTCATCCAGGACAATGCCCGTACGCAGCGCAGCCACGAGCGGCCGCGATGGCCGCTGATCGTGCTGAACTCGCCCAAGGGCTGGACCGGCCCCAGAGTGGTGGAAGGCCGCCAGATCGAAGGCAGCTTCCGTTCGCATCAGGTGCCGCTGCCCAACCCGGCTACCAATCCGGAACATCTGCGGCTGCTGGAACAGTGGCTGCGCAGCTATCGTCCGGAGGAGCTGTTCGATTCCGGGGGGCAGCTGCTGCCGGAACTGGCGCAACTTGCCCCCACGGGGGACAGCCGCATGGGCGCCAACCCCCATGCCAACGGCGGCCTGCTGCTGCGCGATCTGGAGCTGCCTGATTTCCGCGGCTACGCGCAGAAGGTCCCCTGTCCCGGCAGCCCCGGAGGCGGTGACACGCGAGTAGTGGCCCCGTTCCTGCGGGATGTCATCCGCATGAACGATGCCCAGCGCAACTTCCGCATCTTCGGCCCCGACGAGACCCTGTCCAATGGACTGGGCGCCGTCTTCGAATCCACTTCCAGGCAGTGGAATGCCGGCACGCAGGCCGACGACGAGTTCCTCGCCAGCACCGGTCGCGTACTGGACTCCATGCTGAGCGAGCATCAATGCGAGGGCTGGCTGGAAGGCTATCTGCTCACTGGCCGGCATGGACTGTTCAACTGCTACGAGGCCTTCGTCCACATCATCGGCTCCATGTTCAACCAGCATGCCAAATGGCTGAAGGTGTCGAGCCAGCTGCCCTGGCGGCGGCCCATTGCCTCGCTCAACTACCTGCTCACATCACATGTGTGGCGGCAGGATCACAATGGCTTCTCGCATCAGGATCCGGGCTTCATCGACCACGTGGTGAACAAGAAGGCCGCGGTCGTGAGGGTCTACCTGCCACCGGATGCCAACTGCCTGCTGTCGGTGGTGGACCACTGCCTGCGCAGCCGCCATTACGTCAACGTGGTGATAGCCGGCAAGCACCCCGCCCCGCAATGGCTGTCGATGGAGGCCGCTGTGACACACTGCGCCGCCGGCATCGGCGCCTGGGAATGGGCGGGCAACGCGGCAGCGGGTGAACCGGACGTGGTCATGGCCTGCTGTGGCGATGTGCCCACGCTGGAGACTCTGGCGGCAGTTTCCATCCTGCGCGAACATCTGCCGCAGCTCAGGATCCGCGTGGTCAATGTCGTCGACCTGATGAAGCTGCAGGCGCAGGCCGAGCATCCACACGGGCTGAGCGATGCGCATTTCGATGCGCTGTTCACGCGCGACAAGCCGGTGATCTTCGCCTTCCATGCCTACCCCGCCCTGGTCCACCGGCTCACCTATCGGCGCGCCAATCACGCCAACTTCCATGTCCACGGTTATCGCGAGGAAGGCACCATCACCACGCCCTTCGACATGACGGTGCTGAATGAACTGGATCGCTTCCACCTGGCCATGGGCGCGGTCCACTGCGCGCCGCACACCGGTGCTGCAGGCCAGAAGCTGATACTGAAGCTCGAGGAGCGGCTCGCCGAACATCGGGCCTACATCAACCGCGAAGGGCAGGATCTGCCTGATGTCAGCAGCTGGCGCTGGAGCGAAGTGGGTCAGCAGCCGCAGTAATGTCCTGTCAAGACTGGTGATGCGCGCCCGCGCCGATATACTTCGCGGCCCCCTGACAACGCCGCCGCCATGTTCTTCAAGAATCTCTGCGTCTTCCGCTTGCCCGGCGACTGGAACCTGCCTGCGGCGGAGCTGGAAGCCCTGCTCGAGCAGCGGCCGCTTACGCCCTGCGGCCACTTCGACATGAGCAGCCGCGGCTGGGTGCCGGTGGGCAAGACCGCCCGCCTGCTGCACAGCCTGGGCTCGCAGCAGCTGGTGGCGCTGGGGGTGGAGCAGAAGCTGCTGCCCGCCTCCATCATCCGGCAGGAGGCCACGGATCGCGCGGTGGAGATCGCCATTGAGCAGGGCTACCCCGTGGGCCGCAAACAGATGCGCGATCTGAAGCTGCGTATCACCGAGGAGCTGCGTGCGCGGGCCCTGGTGAAGCGGCGCGTCACGCATGCCTGGCTCGACCGCGACAATGGCTGGTTCATCGTTGATTCCGCCGGTGGCGCCCGCGCCGACGAGATGGTCGAAACCATGCGCGAGACGCTGGGCAGCTTCGCAGTGGTTCCGGTCGAAACCGAGCGCTCACCGCAGGCCGCCATGGCCAGCTGGCTGGCGCTGGGCCACGTGGGCAATCACTTCGGCATCGACGAGGATCTGGAACTCACGGCGGCTGACCAGTCCAAGGCCACCATCCGCTATTCCCGCCACCAGTTCGACAGTCAGGAAATCCGCCGCCATCTGTCAGGCGGGTTCACCGCCACGAAACTGGGCCTCACTTGGAATTCACGCATCTCGTTCGTGCTTACCAGCACGCTGCAGGTGAAGCGGATTGAATTCGTCGGGATGGAAGAAACCCGCGACGACGCCCAGGACGTTGACCCGCAGGAAGAATTCGATGTGGAGTTCGCGCTGATGAGCGGCGAGCTGGCCAGGTTGCTGGCAGACCTGCTGGCGGCGCTGGGCCTGCCCGGCCAGCAGGCTGCGGCCTGAGCGCGGGCGCAGGCACGCCTGCACCCGCATTGGTTGCGGCTTCTTAACCCCGCATCGACCGGGGGCACCGGAATATGGGTGTCCGATAATCTTGGCACCAACCTGCAGGGATGCGTCAGGCGACCCGACTCTCCGCCCGCGAGCGCGTTACTGCAGGCAGCCTGGCATTGCTCGCCGACGCCGTGCTGCTCTGGCCGTTCCTGCTCGATGACGAACCAACGCGTGTCGCGCCTGCCGATGCGGTGGCGTTCGCCGGCATCTGGGTGCAGCTGTCCACGCCTGCGGCCGGCGCCGCCGCACCGGCTGTGCGCCTGGCGCGACCCGTCCGCGTCCGAGTGTCAGGCGCGCCGGGCACCGCATTGGCGCCAGCCCCGATTCCAGCACCGGCAGGCGAGACAACGGCGCCCGGCCTCGCCGTGGACTGGCACCAGCAAAGTCTGCAGATCACCTCCCGGCCCGTGACAGAGCCGCGAGGCAGCGGCACTTTCAGTGCACCCGTAGCGGTGCCCGTACCGTGTGTTGCGCGCAGCTCCAGCTTCGAATGGAACCCGCAGGAAAAACGCGCTGGCCTGCTGCCGCTGCCTTATGTGGTGCTCGGACGGTGCGTAGTGGGGCTGGGGTTTTTCGGCTGCTCGCTGGGCAAGCCGTCAGAGCCGAACAGCCATCTGTTCGATGACTTGCAGGCAGGCAGGACCCCGGAATCCTCGGTGCCGGATGTGCGGATCTGCGACTGAGGCCCAGTGGCCGGTTAGCCATCTTCGAGCACCTTGACCAGGAATGCGCAAGAATGCGCATGCCGCGCCTCACAACCGATCGAGTACAAGCAGTGACCCAGGGAGGGATCCCATGCCAGCAGCCCGGCCGCTCCGTATCGCGCACAAGGCCCGCCCGTACATCCTCGCTGCATGCCTGTTTGCATGGAGCAGCGCCGGAGCAGCCGATGCGGCTGGCGCGCCAGGTGCGGAGGCTTCCGTCGTCCAGGTGTTCGCCTATGTGGTGCCGCCTAATCCCACCAGACCATGGACCCGGCAGACCGGTCGCGAACTCACCGGCTCTGGTGTCGTGATCGGAGGCAACCGCATCCTGACCAACGCACATGTGGTGAGTTACGCCAGCCGCGTGCAGATCCAGGGTAGCGGGGACGGGAGCAAGGCCACGGCAGAGGTGGAATTCAGCGCACCGGGCATAGACCTTGCCGTCCTGAGGATCGACGATCCGGAATTCTTTCGCAGGCACCCCCCATTGTTGCGCTCCGACGCCAAGCCTGCCATCAAGGATGGGGTGTCTGTTTACGGTTATCCGCGCGGCGGCAGTTCGTTGTCCATCACGCAAGGCATCGTCTCGCGCATCGAGTATGCCGGTTACCAGTACCCGGTCTCAGGCCTTCGAATGCAGATCGATGCAGCCGTGAACCCCGGCAACAGTGGCGGCCCCGTCGTGGCCGGCGACCGGATGATCGGAATCGCCCGCAGCACACTCACCAATTCCCAGAACATCAACTACGTCATTCCCAACGAGGAAATCGAAATCTTCCTGGCGGACATTGAAGATGGCAGCTATGACGGCAAACCCATGTTGTACGACGAGCTGGAACCATTCGAAAGCCCGGTGTTGCGCGATTACCTCAAATTGCCGGCATCGGCGCACGGCGCGCTGGTGCGGCGCCCGAACACCTCACTGCCTGCGAATCCGTTGCGCGAGTGGGACCTGATCACTCACATCGGCAATGCGCGGATCGACGACCAGGGAATGGTCGCGGCAGAGGGCGGCCTGCGTTTGCGATTCGCCTACATGATCCAGAAACTTGGGCAGCGCGATGCAGTCCCGCTGACCGTATTGCGCGACGGCAAGGAGTTCCAGCTGCGCATGCCTTTGAGCACCGATCGCCGCCGGCTCATCGCGGATCTGGCAGGGACCCAGCCCCCCTACTTCATCTACGGACCAGTAGCCTTCTCCACGCTGTCGGCCCAGTTCGTCTCCGAGCTGGCGCGGGTCAATCCTCCCGCAGGTACACCGGGGGTGCTGGATACGCTCACGCAATCCGGCAGCCCGCTTGCCACGCTACGCGCGGCTTTTGCGACACCCGAGCGAGAGGAGCTCGTATTCATTCCCAGCCCTTATTTTCCTCACCCACTCACTACGGGTTATAGAAACAGCAGCCTCAGTGTCGTCGATTCCTTGAACGGGAAGCCAGTGCGCAGCCTCGCCCACCTTGTGGAATTGCTGCGTGATCTCGACGACGAACACGCAATCGTGCGTTTTCAACCGGCCAACGTTCCAGCTCTGGTACTTCCCCGAACGCAGATGCAGCAGGCCACGGAAAAAGTGCTGCAGGAGAACGCCATAAGGGATTTCGCGTCGCCGGAACTGATGAGGATCTGGCAGGCGAAGCCAATGCCGGCTGATTGACCACCCCCCACATGGGGGAGTCCGCGGCACCTTGTGCGAGGGATGGCAGTGATCCGCGGCGCCACTACGCTGCACACAGGACATTCTTCCATCCCAACTACGCAGCCGAAGCCCCGCCTGGAGAGAAACATTGAAAGCCTACCTTGTGTCGAGCTGCGCCGGGCTGTGCGTCGGGATCCTGTACGGAATATTCAACGTACGGTCTCCCGCGCCGCCGATAGTCGCACTCGTGGGCCTGCTGGGAATCCTGGTCGGTGAGCAGATTCCGCCGCTGATACGGCATCTTCATGCCTCTGCGCGCCTCAGCGAGGTGTGGGCCTTGCAGGTCAGGCCGCATGTATTCGGAAAGCTGCCAACCGGACGCCCCGCCGGCGCGCCAACAGAAGGGAATCACACATGAATCACCCGCAGGCTCCCGCAGCGAACCGCGACCCGCCGGCCTTCATTGGCACCTTGCTTCAGCATCCCCTCACGCTCTTCCTGGCGCGGGCGATGCTCTGCGCGCCTTTCATCGCTGGCGGTCTCGCAAAACTCCTGCATTGGCGCGCAGGCATCGACGAGATGGCTCATTTCGGCCTGCACCCAGCCTGGGCGTTCAACGCAGCCGTTCTCGGCTTGCAGCTCGTCGGGTCTGCGTTGATTCTTCTCAACCGCCATGTATGGCTGGCCGCCGGTGCACTCGCGGTGTTCACGATGCTGGCAACCCTGGTCGCACATCGATTCTGGTCTTATCCCGCACCGGAGCGATTCATGCAGATGAACACCTTTCTGGAGCATGTCGCCATATGCGCAGCCTTCATCCTGGTCACGGTCGTTGACCTCCGACGCCGCAGGGATAGAGGCCCGGTGACAATCTGAGGCGCGAATGTTCTAGGCACCCAGGGCATCGAGTGTTGGACTATCAGCGTACCGGCTCGGCAACGTCCAGCGAATACCAAATACAAGGTGAAGAGCAATGTCAGACCAGGATCCAGCCAACACGTTGTCGCGCCGCGTTCTGATCAAGACCGCGTCCGCGCTCACTGCCGCAGGCCTCAGCCCGGGCTGGGCCGCCGAAACCCGCCCCCGCAGCACGCAAACACTTCCGCCAGGAGATAGCCACATGACCAATGGATTCGTTACCACCAAGGACAACGTCAATATCTTCTACAAGGACTGGGGTCCGAAGGATGCGCAGCCGGTGGTGTTCCACCACGGCTGGCCTCTCTCGAGCGATGACTGGGACGCCCAGATGATCTTCTTCCTGCAGAACGGCTACCGCGTGATAGCGCACGACAGGCGTGGACACGGCCGCTCCGACCAAGTGGGCATCGGGCACGACATGGATCACTACGCCGCCGATGCGTTTGCCGTGGTCGAACATCTGGATCTGCATCGCGCCATCCATATCGGGCACTCGACCGGCGGCGGGGAAGTAGCCCGCTACGTTGCCAAGCACGGGCAGCCTGCCGGGCGCGTTGCCAAGGCCGTCCTGGTCAGCGCGGTTCCTCCGCTGATGCTGAAGACGGCGGCGAATCCCGAAGGCCTCCCCCGCGAAGTGTTCGATGGCTTCCGCAAGGGCGTTGCTGACAATCGCGCGCAGCTGTATCTCGATGTTGCCACCGGGCCGTTTTACGGGTTCAACCGACCCGGAGCGAAGGTCTATCAGGGCGTGATCCAGAACTGGTGGCGCCAGGGAATGATGGGAAGCACCCAGGCTCACTACGACGGCATCAAGGCATTCTCGGAGACCGACCAGTCAGAGGATCTGAAGGCCATTCGGGTGCCGACCTTGGTCATGCACGGAGATGATGACCAGATCGTGCCGATTGCTGACGCCGCACTTAAATCGATCAAACTGCTCAGCAAAGGGACATTGAAGGTCTACCCTGGCTATCCACACGGCATGCTGACTACGCACGGGGACGTCATCAATCCTGATCTGCTCGCGTTCATCCGCAGCTGATCATGGCCCTGCAGGACGGCATCGCACCAACCATAGTCCTCGTTCACGGTGCCTGGGCCGGCGCCTGCAGCTGGAGACGGTAGCTGCGCCGCCTCCACTCTGCCGGCATGCTGCCCTGGGCGTGCAGAACCCCACGTCGTCGTTGCGCGACGACGTGTGCTCTTCTCTCCGCGTATGCTGGAGCGGCGGCATCAGCAACGCCGTAGGCCACGCGGGCCGCCAGTGACCGTGGTCACGCCGGCTTGTTCACCGCCTGACGTCTAGAACTGATATTGCAGCGAGACGGCGGCGAAGTTGCCGGAACGCCCCCCTGCATCCCGGATCAGCCTGCCAGGCTCGAAGTGCACGATCGTTGCAGCGGCCTGCAGCGGCTGCGTCACCTGCCATTCGGCGGCAATTCCGTATTGCTGGCCGATGTAGCGCGCCTCGTTATTGGCAGTGCCTGGTTGGGCATCGAGCGCGGGCACATAGAACGCATCCTCGCGCGCAAACTTCCACAGGGCATTCCAGCTCAAAGTCGCCGTCAGCGCTCCGGAGAGCCGCAACCGCGCGCTGGGTTGAATGTCGAGCAGGTTGGCGGGCGAAGCCAGGTTCGCTTCCGAGAAGTAGGGCAACTTCGGAAACAGCGGGTTGAAGGTCTGCAGTCGGGCGTCGTGGGGATCCTCATCGCCGCTGATGGCATCCGCTTTCAGGCCGAGTCGTGGCGACATCGGCGCCTGCGTCAGGGTGATACCCATGTCGGCGGACAGCGTCCATGCCCGGATGGACGTGGCACCGAAGGTACCCCACTGCCACACCGCCTCCATGTTCCAGTCATTCGCACCTGTTTCGCCATAGAGGCGTGCACCGGCGCTGTGGCGCTTCTCGACTGCCGTGTCACCACCGAAGCGTCCGGCAGCACGCCTGTAACCCAGGTAATACGTCTCGACTTTCAGGTTCTGCGGCAGCCAGGCTGGCGCCACCGCAAGGTCCAGGCCCCAGAAGCTCTGGCCAGCCGTGGTGCCATCATCGAATGCACCCTTTTCCGGCTGCACTGGTCGCACCAGGAATAATTCTGCGTGCGCGTCAGCTGCGCCAGACCAGCTCATCCTGACTCCGTCAAAGGCGCGGCGCACGTTGGGGCTTTCGCGAACCGATACCAGCCGCGAGGATCCCAGACTGATTTCCTGCCGGCCCAGACGCAGTTCCGCCCTGCCTTCCGCCAGCGGTATTCCGATCGCGGCATAACCCTGCAGCAGATCTGCGCTGTCTGACTGTACTGCGCTGGCAGGGTTGCCCCACCCGCTGGCACTGCCGCTGATGAGCTCACCGACCAGACGGAATGAACTGGAGAGGTGCCAGTCGGCGCCCAGGCGGACTCGGTGCAGCAGGTAGTCGTCGTTGCCCACATCACCCAGACCGAACCCGGCCGCATCATTGACCTCCCAGCGCTCGCGCAATTCGCCGCTCCACTCGATGCCCACCTGCGAAGGCACCGGCTCACCTGCCCATATCAGCGGGCAGGCAAGCGCGACCACACCCGCAAGAGCCGCCAGAGGGATGCGGCACGGCCAGGTCGCGCCGCAGCCTGGCCTCAAGCCGGGCGCAGATGCCGGCCGGCGCCGGGGCTTGAGCGACATCAGAATGCCCAGCAACCGCACCCCGCGACGCCCCAGAAATGTTCCCCGCCAGCGGCTGGCGCATGGCCGGCACCGCGGTGTACATGGCCCCGGCAAGCCGTCACTGCTGCCTTGCCCGGCTGCACGGCTTGATAACCACCGAAGAACCGCACTGGCGACCAGTCCGGCATTGCCGGCGGCAGCGAAGGACTCAGGTCCTGGAAGGGCTTCGACGCATGCACGATGCTCCCCCCCACCATCGTGAGCACCGAGGTGATGGCGGAAATCTCTTCGGGCGGCACGGTTAGATAATCCGCCGAGAGCACCGCAAGGTCCGCGAGCTCTCCCGTAGCGATCCGGCCCTTCTTTCCTTCTTCGGTCGAGAACCAGGTGTTGGCTTCGGTCCACAACCTCAGGGCTTCCTCGCGGTGCAGGCATTTTGCATCAGGATACAGCCGCAACCCACCCACGGTGCGACCCGTGACCAGCCATGCCAGCGAGACCCACGGGTTATAGGAAGCCACGCGGGTGGCATCTGTGCCGGCCCCCACGTTGACGCCCGCCTCGAGCATCCTCCTGAATGGCGGGGTATGTTCCGCGGCACGTTGCCCGTACCGATCGACGAAATACTCGCCCTGATAAGCCATGCGGTGCTGGATGGCGATTCCTCCCCCCAGGGCCGCGATGCGATCGATGTTGCGCGCTGAAATGGTCTCGCAATGATCGAAGAACCAATGCAGCCCGTCGAGACTGAAATCCCGGTTCACCTTCTCGAAAACATCCAGAGCCCGCCCTATGGTTTCATCGTAGGTGGCGTGCATCCGCCATGGCCAGCGCTCCTGGGCCAGCAGGCGCACCACTGGTTCCAGATCTGCCTCCATCGTGGGCAGCAGCTCGGGCCGCGGCTCGCGGAAATCCTCGAAGTCAGCCGCACTGTAGACGAGCATCTCACCCGCGCCGTTGTGGCGGTAGAGGTCGTCCCCCTGCCCCGGCCTGACCTTGCCTGCCCAGCTGCGGAAATCGGCGAGCTCTTCCCGCGGCTTCTGCGTGAAAAGGTTGTACGCGATCCGGACTGTCAATTGTCCGGCCTCGTGGAGTTCCTCGATTACCCGGTAATCATCCGGATAGTTCTGGAAGCCGCCGCCGGCATCGATGACACCCGTCACCCCGAGGCGATTGATCTCCCGCATGAAGTGCCGCGTCGAGTTCTTCTGGTACTCCGCCGGCAGCCGCGGCCCCTTGGCAAGCGCGGCATACAGGATCGTCGCGTTGGGTCGCGCAAGCAGCAGGCCGGTCGGATTGCCGGCTTTGTCCCTGACGATTTCCCCTCCCGGTGGGACGGGCGTGTTGCGGTCATACCCCACGGCCCGCAGTGCCGCTGCATTCAGCAGCGCCCTGTCGTAGAGATGCAGGATGAATACCGGCGTATCGGGCGCCGCAGCATTGAGCTCAGCCAGGGTTGGCAGCCGCTTTTCGAAGAACTGGTGCTCGGTGAATCCGCCCACTACACGTACCCATTGCGGCGCCGGCGTCCGCGCCACCTGTGCCCGCAGCATCTCCATGGCTATTGACAGCGAAGGCACACCGTCCCAACGCAACTCGAGGTTGAAGTTCAGCCCGCCGCGGATCACATGTGTATGGCTGTCGATCAGACCGGGAATGGCCCGCCGTCCCCGCAGATCAATCACCTCCGTGTCCGGGCCGCGCAGCGCCATGGCCTCGGCCTCCGTGCCGACATAGCTGAACCTTCCGTCCTTGATGGCGACCGCCTCGGCCCGCGCCCGCTGGCGATCGAGCGTGCAGAACTTGCCGTTCATCAGAATGACGTCTGCGCTCACGGCCATTTACCCCAGGTTGTCCGGGCAGGCACGCTGTCACCGGCGGCCGGGCGCCGCGCCGGGAATTGCTTCATGGTTGTCAGCCCCCCTTTCACGCGGGGACCGAGTACGTCGCCATCACGGTCGGCGGCGCCTTGTGCACCATGGTGTATGCATACTCCACGCCAACGCCGTAGGCACCGCAATGGCTCTTGACGATGTCCATCACGGCGTCATAAGTGCCGCGATGCGCCCAGTCACGTTGCCACTCCAGCATCACGGAGAGCGCCGTGACCGGCTTCGCTCCCGCCTGGATCACGCGCTTCATCGCGTTCTCATGCGCCAGCCTGCTCACGTCACCACAGCAGTCCTCGACCACGTACACTTCATAGCCATCATGGATGGCCTGCACGGTCGGCAGCGCCACGCAGGTCTCGGTCCAGAGCCCGGTGAGAACGAGTTTCTTCCGGCCCGTCTTTTGCACGGCCGCGACAAAATTGACGTCGTCCCAGGAGTTCATTGTCGAGCGCTCGATCGGCTGGTTGCCCGGCAACACCGCGCTGATCTGCGGCCAGACATAGCCGCTGAATGCCTTGGTCTCGACCGTGGACAGGACTACCGGCACTCCGAAGACACGTGCAGCCTTGGCCAGTATCTGGTTGCTGTTGATGATGGCCTGTCGATCGGCATCGTTGACGCCGAACAACATCTGCGGCTGCAGGTCGATCATTGTCACGACGCAGTTGTCGGGCGTCAGCAAGCCCTTTTCGCTCAGCTTCGGACGGTTCGGGTTCTCACTCATGCTGGTCTCCGGCATTTTTCCTGGTTGGCGTGTCGACGCACCATCTCCCGGTGCCATGGCAGGTTGCCCAGACGCGCGCGCAACTGATTGAAGCAACGTGCTGAAACTTGAATGCACGGGGCCCGCTCTGCGGGATGGCGGCGCCAAGCCCTGGGTCACTGGCAGCCGCACGCCAGTCGGCGCGCTGGCAGGTCAGACGTCGAGCATGCCGCGCTTGGTTGCCACGGTCACCGCATGCGTGCGGTCGGTCACCTCGAGCTTCTCGAAGATGGTCTTGACGTGGGCCTTGACGGTTTCATCCGAAATCACCAGGTGACGGGCGATTTCCTTGTTGGATTTGCCCAGCGCGATCAATCCCAGGACGTCCAGCTCCCTCTCTGTCAGCAGTTCCGAGCCGACGTGCATGGCTATCTGGTTGGCGATCTCGGGCGGCACATAGCGTCGGCCTGAGTGTACGGTGCGGATCGCGTCGAGCATCTCCTTGCGCAAGGTGCTCTTCAGCAGGTAGCCGGCGGCACCAGCCTTCAGCGCCTGCGTAGCTTGCACATCCCCGGAATAAGTGGTCAGCACGATGATCCGCGCGCCCGGGAATTCCTGGCGGATGCGTCGTGTCGCCTCCAGGCCATTGAGATTGGGCATGCGCAGGTCGATCAGCATTACATCGGGAAGCAGCCTGCGATAGCTTTCGACGGCCTCCATCCCGTCCGAGCACTGCCCAACCAGGTCCATGTCGGGTTGCAACTGAATGACGGTCGCCACTCCTTCGCGCAACATCGGATGATCGTCGACGATCAGCAGCCGGATGCGGTGCGCCTGGCCGGATATGGAATCCATCAGTCCTCCGCCGACTCGCGCAGCCAGTGCATGCCGTGCAGCCGCGTCGCATAGGCAATCTTGGCAGGAATTTCGACCAGCACATCGGTGCCCACGCCGGGCCTGGAAGCGAGCGTCAGCTTGCTCCGGATCTTGCGCGTCCGCTCGCGCATGCCGGCCAGCCCGAAATGCCCTTCACGCCCCTGCCCGTGACTCACATTCGGGTCGATGCCCACACCGTCGTCACGAATCCGCATCTGCAAGGCCCGCCGTCCGTAAGTAACCGTCGCCTCGATGTTGTCGGCAGCCGCGTGGCGGCATGCATTGCTGAGCGCCTCCCGGCCGATCTCGAGCAGTTCGCACAACACCAGCGGGTGCAGGGGCCGGGCCTTGCCTTCCGTGATCACCCGCACTTTGGCGGTGGAACCCCAGGACACATCCTTGACCGCATCCGCCAATGCCTCGCTCAGATCCGCAGACCGCCGGGTGGGGCGCAGGTTGCGAACCCTGTCGCGGCCAGCTACCAGGACTTCGTCGGCCCGCTCGAGCGCGTCATGCATTTGCTGGTGCGCCGGCTGGCCAGGCGATATCTGATCGGCGACCGTCTGGAATCTCAGCATCAACCCGTGAAAGCCCTGCAGCAGTGTGTCGTGCAGATCACGCGCAATGCGCTCACGCTCGGCCAGCCGCTCCTCGAGTCGGTCCCTGATCCGCCCGGCAACCTGCCGCAGCCGCAGCATGTAGAGCAGCCACAACAGCGTTCCACCCAGCGCGGCGCACAGCAACAAGAACCACTTGCTCTGCATGAATGTTGGCGGAACCGTGAACCGGAATCCGGCACCTTCTGAATTCCAGACTCCATCGTTGTTGGAGGCGATGACCCGGAACTGGTAGGTTCCCGGGCTCAGCTTGGTGTAGAACGCCTGCCGACGATCACCTGCATCCACCCAGGACGTATCAACGCCCTCCAGGCGATAGCGGAACTGATTGCGCTCAGGGGTCACCAGGCTCAGTGCGGTGTAGTCGATCTGCACGTTTGCCGCCCCAGGCGGAAGCTTCAGTTTGTCCTGTGAATGGTCTATCAGCCGGTCATTGACCTTGACGGAGCGGATGCTGACAGGCGGCGGCACAGGATTGGTGTGGACATTCTGGGGATCGATCCACACCAGACCTTCGCCAGTCGTGAACCACACTTTGCCGTCGGGGCCCGTGGCAACCGTGCTGCCGTAGACTCCCCCGTAAGGCGCTCCCGGAAGTCCATCGCGCGGCCCGATCGCCTCATACTTCAGCTTCTCTGCGCTGCCGCTGGCGCTGCCGCTGCGCAGGCCGGCCTGCAGCGAGGCGGTATCGAAGCGCAGGATGCCGCTCTGCGTGAACACCCAGGTGCTGCCGTTGCTGGTCGTGTCCACACCGGTGACCACCGTGAGTGCTGGTACTGCCTTTGATGTCAGCCACCGGAAATCCGTGCCGTCGAAATACGCAAGGCCCGCCTCGCCGCCCAGCCAAAGTCCGTCACCGTCCACTTTCATGAAGGTCAAATCACCGATCGGCGGGATCTTCGAGGAGAAGTCACGGATCGCCTCTCCCCTGGCCAACAGCAGCACGCCCCCGGCGTAACGGATCCACATTCCCCCACCCGGGTTCGGAGTGAGGACTGCAGTCGCACCCATCGGGGGCAGCGAAATGCTCTTCCATACCGACCCGGCACGCCTGAACACGCCGTGACGGAACGCTGAAATCCACAGTGAGCCATCGGCGTCCAGCGCTGCGGAATAGATGCTGCCCACGACTTCCGGGGGCACCGGAATCGGAGGAGCTACGCGATTCCCCAGCAGCTGCTGCGGTCCCAGGCCGGTGGAAAGCCAGATCTCGCCGCTGGACTCATCCACGACCATGTCGCGCAGCCTCCCCACATTGGCCACCAGCAACTGCGGCGGCTGGCCGGGCAGGATGCGATACAGAGACTCGCTGGCGTCGTGAGTGCGGGCGGCAGTGTTCGACCAGCCCGTATAGGCATAGATGCCCCCGCGCGTGGCGCGCACAAACCGCGCGCGAAAGCCGGAGGGAATGCGCGCCTCTGTCACCACATTGGCGGGCCGGAATCGATCCAGTCCCAGATTGGTCCCCACCCACACACTGCCCTCGCGGTCCTCGAAGAGCGTGTGGACGACGTCCGAAGACAGGCCGTCTTCTGCCGTGAACCTGTCCGGCGACTGCTGGGCGTCGGCGGATCGCGCCCGGCGCAATCCGCCGCCACTGGCGCTGGTGAACCAGAGCGAGGCATCCCGATCCAGGAGGATCGCCCCCCGTACCGCCACGGACAAGGGGATGCCCGGTGTCGGTTTCGGCACGTCATTCTGGCTGCTCATTTCGGGCAGCACATACAGATGACCGGCGGCGGAATCTGTCGTCCACAGCCGACCGTCGCGGGTGGCTGCAAACGAGGCCACGCCACCCACATAGCTCTCGGCACGTTCAAAGTGCGATTGCCCGGGCTTCAGATAGAAAAGGCCATTGCGGTTGCGCGACCATACAACCCCGTCGCGCGCAACGCCAAAGGCCCAGACGCCTCCGCTCGATTCACCGAGCGAGGTGCCCCAGTCGCTGCCGACGGCACGGAACCGCTTGCCATCGAAGCGCAGGATGTAGTCAGGCGTTGCGGCCCAGACAGAGCCGCGCGGGCCGAGCATGATCTTGTGGACGCTCGTCGATGACGGCGCGTCGACGGGAAAATTGTGTACGACACCATGTTCCAGCAGCGAGATCACCCCAATAGGGCGTTCATAGCCGATCCACAACCCACCGGTGGGGGTCGCCACCAGGGAATGGATACTGGGGCTGGGAAGCAGATCCGCAGCGACAGGATCGAAACGGATACCGTCGAACCGGTAAAGACCATTTACAGACCCCAACCAGAGATAGCCGTCGGGCGTCTGATCGATCGCCCACACGTCTGCCGGCACCCCCTGCTCAGTCGACCAGGCGGTGTGGTGGAACTGGCTGATGGCTCGCGACGGATCCAGGGCCACAGCTGGATCGGGCGTCAGACACAGGGCCAGCACGAGCACGACAGCGAGCTTGCGGACCACGCGGTGGCATCCCCATCCCGATAGTGAGCGCAGCATACCTGTGCCGCGAGTGATCGTCGCACCCCCGATCGGGGGGTGGCGCGCCGCGCGATGGTCGTCCAGTACGCAGCTGGCCCTGGCGCTAGAACCCGTATGACAGACGGACCCCGGCCGATCTCTGCCCGTCCCGCGCCGGGCGCCAGTTGGTGGCAAAGCCGCCGGCCGGATTATTGATGTGAGTGTCGCGGCCCCCATTGAGACGGAACTCCTGATTCAACACATTGTTCAGGAACAGGCTGGCCTGCCAGGCTCTGGCGCGCAGCCCCGCAGTGACATTCAGTACTCCGAAGCCCGGTTGACGGGCCGCTGGATCCCGCAGCAGGCTGTTGTTGACAGACGACTGCCATCGATAGCCGACGGATGCCACCGCGTCGAGCCGATCCGCAAGGGCTGTGACGTATTGGCCCAGTACATTGGCGCTCCATGTCGGTGCGTTAGGTAATGACTTTCCTGCGAGGACCTGGGTGCCCGACACACAGCCCTCTGCCACGGTCTGCCCTCGGTAGCAGCTGGCATGGGGGAATTCATCGATGACGGCACGGCCATAAGCCGCAGAAGCATTGAACGAAAAGCGGCCTGCCACTGCGGAAGACTCCGCCTCAACGCCGCGCGATGTGACTTGTCCAAGACTGTTCAGCACATTCTGGTTGATCAGCAGATCACGGCTCTGCGCCTGCAGATTGTGGACCACCATGCGATAAGCCGTAACATTCAGGAACCACCGATCGTCAACGATGGTGTGCTTGAAGCCGGCTTCATAGCTTTCGACATGTTCTGCCGCGACCGGCTGCTTGGCAGCGACCACGTCCGCAAGGGGTAATCCTGGGTACTGCCCGGCGGCGGGTGCCGGGCTGCGCAATGTCAACGTGCTGCTCAGGTCGTAGGCCTTGCCTTTGTGGCCGCGCGAATAGGTGGCGAACAGCATGAGCCTGGCACTGGGACGGGCCCTCAACCCGACCCGCCCGCTGGTCGAACCATCCGCGTCGCAAGTCTGGATCGCAATGCCGGAGGCCGTCTGCGGTGAACACCCTGGCACGCCGTACGCCACGCCATGCACCTGATCCAGAAATGAATAGCGGATCTTCTCGCGCCCACGACGAATGCCGGCCAGCATGTCGAGCCCTTCGAATGCGGCCCAGGTTCCCTGCGCGAACACCGCCAGATTGCCGGCACCCGCTTTCGCGTTATAGCTGGTGTAGGAGGTGTCGTTGGTGGTGGGCAGGTTGGCCGGGACGACGGGACGCACCACCTGTCCTGCCACAGTTGTCAGGTTGTAATCGTCCAGGTCGTTGGAGCCGCGTACGAACTGCCGTCGCGAGCGCGTACGGCTCCAGAACGTGCCAGCTACCCACTGCATCCGCCGTTCGCTCGCGGAAGCCACGCGCAGTTCCTGCGTGACGGACGACACATCGAAGTACCCACCGTTGGCCGAACCCCCTCGGGGGGAGATGCTCTGGAACATCGAGAAGTCGATGTCGGTGGAATCAGTGTCCTGGATATCGTGCAGTGCATAGTCCTCGTACGAGGAAAGCGCCAGGAATGTCAGGCCGTCAGTCTGGTACTCCATGCGCAGCCCACTGCCCCGGTGGAGCGCATCGCCACGGGCGTCCACATCCATCCGGATCGTCCTGTTGTGCGGGCCGGGAACTACGCCAGCCAGAAAGGATGCGGCGGGAATCCGCGCTGCGCCGGTTGCTGCAGTTCCTGTGATGGAACCGGAGGGAATGAATGTCTCCGCAGCGGTGCAGCAGGTGCCGTTGGTCCGGGTCCAGAAGGGCAGCAGGCTCAGACTCCACCTCTCTGCGGGATGCCATTCGAGTTTGCCGCGCAGGTTCAGGTCCGACTGGCCGTTCAGCCAATGGCCGGTGGTCAGATTTTGAAGAGTGCCGCGGAAATCACTGAAGTTGGCGCTCAACCGGTAGCCGAGTTCTGTGCCGATCGGCCCGGAAAGCGAGCCCTGCAAGCGCCGCTCGTGGTCGTCGGTAAGGGCCGCCTGCAAGCGCCCCTCGAATACGGGACTGACAGGCGCCGTGGTGATCCTGATGACCCCGGCATTGGAGGCCTTTCCGAACAGCGTACTCTGCGGGCCACGCAGCACCTCCACCTGGCTCACATCGGCCAGGGCCGTGAACGCGCCGGGCTGGAAGGCCAGTGGCATGTCATCCACGACGACCGCGACACTGGACTCGACCCCGATGCTGAAAGCGTAGGTGCCAATGCCGCGGATGTTGATGCTGTTGTTCGCGGGCTGGCTGGTCTTCGAGATCGTCAGCGATGGAACGAGCTGCGGCAGGTCGTCGAAATCCTGGATTCCGGCATCTGCGAGCATTGCTTCGGAAACCACCAGCACCGACAGCGGCACCAGCCGCAGCGGCTCCGCCACCTTCTCCGACACCACCACTATCTCGTCCAGCGCCGGGTCGTCCGCCGGCGCATCCGGTAACCCGGCCGCGAGTCCGGATGAAGCCGCGAGGAAGAACACAGACGTAAACGCGCTGGAGATGTGCCGGCTGTCGATCACCGACATCGAGTTCCACCTTATGTGGTCTTGGGCCGCTACCGGTTGTTTACTAACACAACCCTGCGCCACGCGCCAGGACTCGCACCAACCGCCCTGTGGAACACCCGCGTGAAATGACTCTGATCTGAAAACCCGCAGGCAACGGCCACATCGGACAGTGAACTGGCGCTGGCGCGCAGCATGGATTTCGCCGCTTCGATCCGCTGCGTCTGCAGCCACGCATACGGTGCCATGCCAGTGGACTTGCGGAATGCCCGGGAGAAGTGGCTGACGGAAAGCCTGCAGGCCTCGGCAACGTGCTGCAGACGGATGGCTTCGTCGAGGTTGGCGCGCAGTATCTCCTGCGCACGTCGCAGCTGCCAGGTTGCAAGACCGCCGCGTGGGGCATGCGTCCCCGGCGCCACATTCGCATACGTCAGCGCTATGTGGACACAGAAGGCCTGCAACAGATGTTCCACGAACAGCGTGTGGCTGCGCCCTCCGGCCGCAAGTTCGGGCAGCAGCAGGCTCGCCAGGCGACGGATGGTCTGGTCCTGCGCCACCCCCGCGAGCGCCAGGGTATGGCGATCAGTCGGAGCCGCATGCAGGCTTTCCGCCACCTCGTGAAGAGCCTGCTGATCAAGCACTACGGTCAATGCGTGCAGGGACATGATCTGCACTCGAGGCCGGTGCTGCAGGCTGATGGCCGTCATCCCGTGGGACGAACTGCTGTGCAAGGCGCCCGCCTCCGGGTGCTCGAGCATGGTGCCTCTGGTGCTCACGCAGAACAGCCAGCCGTCCACCATCGGCAGCGGCCTGCTGGTCAAAGGCGTGTCCCGCTCTACGCGGATCTCCACCGCAGCGGCAGATCCTGATCTTGCGGCTGCAATTGCCGGCGGGCACGACCCGGGACTCAGTGCTTGGTGTACGAGGCGGACGACTTCTCGGCAATCGGTCATGGGTGCAGCTCCAGTGGTACACCCGGGATGGTGCCTTCCATCCAGCACCGGCCACACACTAGGACGGGGAGAAAAACTCCCACCCGACCGGGTGGCCCGGTCACTGGTCCAGGTCGATAACCCGGCGTCCGAAGAGAGATGCATCCAGCGACCACGCGCCACCGCCGATCAGCGCCAGCGCCAGCGCGCCAATCCCGCCGGCCGAAACGATACTTTCCGCGAGATCCCCGTTTGGGTTCCACAACAGCCAGGCCCACAAGGCGATCGACATCGCCACCACGCGCGTGAGAAATCCCAACAGCAGGGCCCCAGCGGCCAGCCACGCGCCGGCAGCAAGAAACCCGGGGGGATCAGTCATGGCCTGCAGCAGCTGTACGGCAAACAGCGCCGTCCCGGCCCGGAGGACCGCAGCGCCTGTCGCTGAGAGGCCATCCGGATACATCGATGAAAGAAGGCTCAGCACGGCGGTAAGTTCAATGGCATGCCAGCAAAGCGTTGCATGCGTGTGCCGGGCATGTGATCCCCCGTTCGGGGGAGTCAACGCCACCTCTGGAACAGCGCATCATCACAGCAGGCCAGCCGCCAAATCCTGCGGCCCCGGGCCAATCCAATTCACAGGCTGGCGATGAATTGCGCAATGTTCTCGATGTCCTGATCACTCAACGTGCCTGCAACGCTCGTCATGGCGCCGGCATCATTGGTGCGATGCCGGGCCCTGAAGTCCTGCAGTTGCTTCACAACGTATTCATAGTGCTGGTTCGCGAGGCGGGGAATCTCGTTCTGCCCCAGCAAGCCGCCCAGGTGGCACATGGTGCAGAGGGCTTCCCTGACCTTGGCCTCCCCCAACTGCGCCTTCGCAGGATCCACTTTGAATGTCGGCAGCGCAGGACCCTCGGCCGCGAAGTAGTCAGCCAGCTCACGCATTTCGTCCCGGGTGATCCCCGCAGCCATGGGTGACATCAGCGGGTCCACGCGTCGCCCCTCCTGGAAATCCTTCAGCTGCAGATAGATATACCTGGCCGTCTGGCCGGCCAGGTTTGGGAAATTGGACATCAGCGAGCGCCCGCCAGCGCCATGGCAGCTGATGCACAGCGCCGCCTTGGCGGGTGGCGCGATGCTCTCGAGGGCTTGCGCGGGCGCCGTGCCGGGCGCAACGAGCAGCGCGACCGTGGCCACCACCGACCCGGAGGGCGGACACTTCATGGCAGCGCGAATACGATGACCGTATTGCCTCGCTTGAAGTCGAGCTGCGTGTTGCCGCCTGCCGATACGGCAATGTACTGCTTGCCGGCGATCGTATAAGACACGGGTGGCGCGTTCACGCCCGCTCCGCACTGGTATTCCCACAGCAGCTTGCCGGTCTTCGCATCCAATGCGCGAAACAGCCCATTGCCTTCGCCGTTGAATACCAGCCCCCCCGCGGTGGCCAGCACGCCCCCTATCAGTGGTTGCTCAGTGTCGAACGCCCACTGCATGACGCCTGTATCCACATTCACGGCAGCCAGGCGCCCCCACTGCCTCTCGCCCTGGATGGTCTTGAAGGCCCCGCCCAGCCACAATTTCCCCGCTGGGTACGGGGCCGCCTCCACGTGGTAGGTCATCGGCTGATGAAGGTTCGCCGCAAATGCCAGTCGCAGCCTGGGATTGATCGCCATCGGGCTCCATTCCACACCACCATTCGCGCCGGGCAACATGCGCGTCCCCTCCCTGGTCGGCAGCGCGTACATCGACTCCTGCGGAATCATGGGAGCGCTGTACCGGATGAGTTCGCCCGTGTCCCGGCGATGGACGTAGATATGGCCGGTCTTGCCGCCGTGGACCGCGACCTTCACCAGTTTGCCGCTCTGGTCCCTGGCCTCGGTCAGGATCACCGGCGACACCGCGTCCAGGTCCCAGACGTCATGCGGAACATACTGGTAGTGCCATTTGTAGGCGCCGGTATTGATATCCACCGCCACCATGGAGTTGGTGTAGAGGTTGTCACCCGGTCGCTCGGCGCCATAGAGGTCGGGGCTCGGATTGCCCACCACAAAGAACAAGGTGCCAGTCTCCCTGTCCACCGCGGGCGCCATCCAGACCCCACCACCCAGGGTCTTGTAGAAATCCCCGCCGGCCTTCTCCAGCTGTGCCTTCTCTGCGGGGATGTCCCGGTGCAGCTCACGACCCGTTGCGTCCCTCTGCGCCCAGACGCCCTGGTGCCCCTCCGACGGCACTGTCGCGAAGCTCCACAGCTCCTTGCCAGTCTGAGCGTCAAAGGCCTTCACGAACCCGCGGATTCCGTACTCACCACCCGTGGTCCCGATGATGACCTTGCCGTCCACCGCGACAGGCGCCATCGTCTCGGAATAACCGGCTTCAGGGTCGGCCACTTCCGTGGCCCAGATCAGCTTGCCAGTCCTGGCATCCAGTGCCACCAGCTTGGCGTCAAGCGTGCCCATGTAGATTCTGTCGCCCATGATGGCCACGCCGCGATTATTCGGGCCGCAGCAAACCGTGGTGACGGGGCCCAGCTTGTGTTTGTAGTGCCAGAACTCCCTGCCGGTGACCGCATCCAGCGCGTAGACATGGTTGAAAGATGTCGTGACGAACATCACGCCATCGGCAACGATCGGCGCGGACTGCATTGATTCCAGCACCGCAGTCTGAAACTGGAACACCGGCCTGAGCTTGCGCACGTTGCGGGTGTTGATCTGCGAGGAGGGGAAATAGCGCGTCTGCGCGTAATCCATGTTCGAGTGCAGCGCACCTGCCGGGCTGGTCGCAGCAGCGTCGAGTTCAGCCTGGGAGACACTCACCGGCTGCGGCACGCCGGCAGCCACAGTGGCCTGTTGTCCGGATACCTCCACCTGGCTCCGCGCATTGCCGCCGAATGTCAGGGAAATCAGCGCCAGGCTCCAGAGCCATGGCGCCCGGCGGGAGCAGCTTCGAATCTGTACGAATTTCACGACGGTCCTCCTCAGAATGAGACGAGGACAATCTAGTCCAGCGACGGCAAATGATATTTGCCGTGCTGATCGCAGTTAGGACGATCCTGCGCTCAAGAGCACCAGGGCAGCAGCGCCGCCCCGGGCCGGGCGCGAATCTTTTGGCCGGCCCACCGCAATGAAAGGCAAGTAACCGCACGATCGCACAAGAACTTACAGCGGGGCTTTTGCGATGATTGCGGCACATCGCGATCCGGTGTCTGATTCACCAGCGCTTCCGGCTTCCCGCCAGCAGGAGTTCCCATGTCAAAAGTCCTCGTTCTGTATTACTCAGCCTATGGCCATATCGAGACAATGGCCCAGGCCGTCGCGGAAGGCGCGCGCGAAGCCGGCGCCGAGGTTGACATCAAACGCGTGCCAGAGCTCGTAGCCGAAGAAGTTGCCGTTCGATCGCACTACAAGCTCAGCCAGCCGGCACCCGTTGCAACCATCGAGGAGCTGGCAACCTATGACGCCATCATTCTCGGCACAGGCACCCGCTTCGGCAGACTGTCCTCACAGATGGCAGCGTTCCTGGATCAGGCCGGAGGTCTGTGGGCACGCGGCGCGCTGAACGGCAAGGTGGGCGGCGCGTTCACATCCACTGCCACCCAGCACGGCGGTCAGGAAGTGACCCTCTTCAGCCTCATCACCAACCTGCTGCACTTTGGCATGGTCGTCGTGGGAATGGACTACGGCTATGCGGGGCAGATGACGCTATCGGAGATCACCGGTGGATCACCCTACGGCGCCTCAACAATCGCTGGTGGGGATGGATCGCGCCAGCCCAGCGCCAGTGAACTGGATGGCGCCCGCTACCAGGGGCGTAAGATCGCCGAGCTCGCCAACAAACTGCACGGCTGATTGCCGCGCTCCGACGAGCAGCCAGTGTCTTGGCAGAGCGATCGAGGGGCGGATCTGGCCCCTCATCGGCACACTGATTTCGCGAGTGCGCGAAATGAATTGGTCGGGGCGAGAGGATTTGAACCTCCGACCCCTTGCACCCCATGCGTTCCCCATTCGAAACGAAATGAGACAATCTGAGACCACATGAGAGCATAAACGCCGCCGCACAAATGTAACTTGACGCGACTAAACCTAAGTACCGGGATGCTGTGGGTACAATTGGGGTATCTGGACTTCCCGCATTGCATATTTCGTGGAGTAATCAAATAGTTACGTAGACCTATCGCGTCATCTCCTGGGCAGACCAAGAATAAAGACATGTAAACCCAATGAGTTAAGCGTGCAAAGGCGGACCCGAACTTCGGACGGGCCCATATTGACCGCATTTCTGAGCTCAGAATTTAGCGAGCGATAACTTCCATTTCTTTCAATTCGCGCACATCGAAGCCCGACACAGCGACGTCGGCGCGACCGACATGCA
>JBEVNO010000041.1:0-2901 GCA_040508085.1 Steroidobacteraceae bacterium | reverse complement strand
CTGGCCGGCAACGAGCCCACGCTGTCGCGGCTGGCCAACGATGCCGATCTGCATGCGCTGCTGCGGCCGGCGATGGCCAGCGCGCGCCCGGCCGCGCTGCTGGCCGCCGCCGCCAGCGAAACCCCGACCGCCTCCTGGCCGCAGCTGGGCCTGCGGCTGCTGCTGGTCGAAGACAACAGCGTCAACCTGCTGGTCGCCCAGCGCCTGCTGCAGGTACTGGGCTGCGACGTGGTCACCGCCGGGCACGGCGAACAGGCGCTGGAGTGGCTGCGGGCGCAGCCCTTCGACCTGGTCCTGATGGATTGCCAGATGCCGGTGCTCGATGGCTACGAAGCCACGCGCCGCTGGCGCGCGCACGAACAGGAACAGGGCCTTGCGCACCTGCCGATCATCGCCATGACCGCCAACGCGATGGCCGGCGACCGCGAACGCTGCCTGCAGGCCGGCATGGACGATTACCTGTCCAAGCCGATCCACCGCGAAGCGCTGCAGGCGTTGCTGGGACGCTGGGCACTGCATGCCCAGGCCGGCACCACGCCCGCGCCCGCGCCCGCGCCGGCGTCCGCGTCCGTGCACAGCGCGGCAGCGCCGGAGACGGCCGCAGCCGGTGTGGGCGCGCCTGCCGATGAGATCGCACCGCCCGTGCTGGACAACGAGGTGCTCGATGAACTGCTGGACGTGATCGGCGCCGATACCGCGCGGATCATCGGGGTGTTCCTGGATGACACGCCGCCGTTGATCCGCAAGCTGCAGGATGCGTCGGTGGCCGCCGATCTGGCCCAGCTGCGCGCGCTTGCGCACAGCCTCAAATCGGCCAGCGCCAATGTCGGCGCGATGGCGCTGTCTGCCGCGGCCTGGCGCATCGAACACGATGCGCGGGCCGGCACGCTCGAGCGCCCCGCCGTGGCGGTGGCGCTGCTGATCGCCGAGTTCGCCCGCGCACGGATCGCGCTGGCCGGCTACCACGCCAGCCTGCGCGCCGCGCAGCCTGAGTGACTCAGTCTTCGATCTTGGTGAGCAGGTAGTTCGGCTCGCCGATCCGTTCGATCAGGTCCAGCTGCGTTTCCAGCCAGTCGATGTGCTCTTCCTCGGCTTCGAGGATCTTCACGAACAACTGGCGGCTGACGTAATCACCGATCGAATCGGCGTAGGCCACCGCATCGCGCAAGGTGACCACGCCTTCGCGCTCCAGCGCCAGATCGCACTGCAGGATCTCCAGCGGGTTCTCGCCGATGCGCAGCTTGCCCAGCGCCTGGAAGTTCGGCAGGCCTTCCAGGAAGAGGATGCGGTCGGACAACACGTCCGCGTGCTTCATCTCTTCGATGGATTCCTTGTACTCATGATCGGCCAGTTCCTTCAGCCCCCAGTTCTTCAGCATCTTGGCGTGCAGGAAGTACTGGTTGATCGCGGTCAGCTCGTTGTAGAGGACCTTGTTGAGGAATTCGATGACCTTGGCGTCGCCTTTCATGGGCTTGCTCCTGCAGCTGTTGACGCGCGCACTGTAGCGCGACGTTCAGAACAATGAAGGAACGCGAATCGTGCTCAGTTGCAGCCGTTGCCCACGGGCAACGCGGGGAGCAGCCAGCAGGGCCGGTGGCCCCGGGCCTCAGGCGACCTGGGCCAGGCCGAGAACCGGCAGCGGCAGCGCGTGGGTGGCGCTGAACTTGGCCAGCAGGTCGGCGGCCATGTCCAGGCAGGAGCCGCAGGTGGCACCGCAGCCGGTGCGCATCGTCAATTCGGACACGCTGGCGACGCCGTTCTGGGCGGCTTCGCGGATCTGATGGTCGGTGACCCCGTTGCAGATGCAGACGTACACGTGCGGACTCGGCAGGCAGGCCCGGATCGGCCTGCTGCTATTCCAATCGAAACGAGAATCGTTGTCAATTTCGAACCTGAATCATTCTCGATACGGTTCAGAGGTGCCGGGATCGCTCAGACCGCGCCCGGCTCACCCTTGGATTTGCGCGGCCAGTAGCCGCCGCCACGCTTGGGGGTGGTGCGCTTGCGCGGCCGGTCATGCCCTGCCGCATTGCCGGGCATCCAGGCCTCCTGGGCGGACTTGGGCATCGATTCGACCCCGGTCCCTGCCACCCCCCGCGCCAGCGGCGCCAGATGGCGCAGCGCGCGTGCGTAGACGCCCCGCTTGAACATCACCACGTGCTCGACCGGGTACCAGAAATCGACCCAGCGCCACTGGTCGAATTCCGGGCTGTCGGTGTGGTCCAGCTGCACGTGGGATTCATCGCCTGACAGGCGAAGCAGGAACCACACCTGCTTCTGCCCGATGCAGACCTGCCGTTCATTGCGGCGGATGGCCCGTGCCGGCAGCCGATAGCGAAGCCAACCCGGCGTCGCCCCGAGCACTTCAACGTGCTCGGGCAACAACCCGGTCTCTTCCTGCAACTCGCGATACATGGCTTCGACAGGCGTCTCGTCGGTGTTCATGCCGCCCTGCGGGAACTGCCAGCCATCCCGGCGCACGCGTCGTGCCCAGAAAACCTGCCCATCCTGCCGCATCAGCACAATACCGACGTTCGGTCGATAGCCGTCCGGATCGATCACGATGCGGACTCCTAGAAAAATCTACTGATCGGGACTGTGCCACGCCCGCTGCCCACTCACAAGCGCGGTGAAAAAGTGTTGACAGATTCCGAATACATCTCCAGAATTGCCGGCTCCCTGAGGCTATGTAGCTCAGCCGGTTAGAGCACAGCACTCATAATGCTGGGGTCGGTGGTTCGAGTCCACCCATAGCCACCAAGTCCGCTTGGTTTTTCAGGGAGAAAGTGCAATAATTGCACGCACATTTTGCCCCGTCGCCAAGCGGTAAGGCACCTGACTCTGACTCAGGCATTCGGTGGTTCGAATCCATCCGGGGCAGCCAAACACAGAAGGTCCGAT
>JBEVNO010000012.1:0-55325 GCA_040508085.1 Steroidobacteraceae bacterium | reverse complement strand
CGCATGGGCCGCTTCGGTCCATTCGTGCAGGCCGGCACCAAGGACGACGTAGAGAAGCCCAAGTTCGCAGGCCTGCGCCCTGGCCAGAAGATGGACACCCTGACGCTGGAGCAGGCCCTGGTGCTGTTCCAGCTGCCGCGCAAGATCGGCGAAACGGCGGACGGCGAGCCCATTTCGGTGGCGGTGGGGCGCTTCGGTCCATACGTGAAGTACGGCTCCAAATACGTGTCGCTGAAAGACCCGGATGATCCGTACACCGTCACGCTCGAGCGCACCCTCGAAGTGATCGAGGCCAAGAAGGTGGCGGATGCCAACCGCACCATCCAGGATTTCGGCGTCGACGACATCCAGGTGCTGAACGGCCGTTATGGCCCCTACATCACCGACAAGGCGCGCAATGCGCGCATCCCGAAGGATCGCGACCCGAAGACGCTGACATTGGAAGAATGCCGCGCGCTGCTGGCCGCCGCGCCGCCGCGCCCGGCACGCGGCCGTTTCGGCCGGCGCGGCGCGCCTGCCAAGGGCAAGACCGCCGCTGCCGCAAAGTCGACGCCGGACAAGGCTGCCGCAGACAAGACCGCCACCGCCAAGGCGAAGAAACCCGCCGCGGCCAAAGCCAGGACCAAAGCCGCCGCCGAGGCTCCCGCTACGGCCGTGCCTGCCAAGGCGAAAGCCAGGCCGAAGGCCAAGGCCAAGGCCAAAACCAAGCCCGCGCCGAAGAAGAAGGCCCTGCCCGCCGCGACCGTCTGAGCTCGCGGCGCTGGCGCTACTCCTCCCAGCGGAAGCGCCACACCGCAACCACGAAGAACAGCAGCGCGCAGCCGGCCAGCACCAGCGTCGGCAGCAACGCATCGCCGAACGGCAGCCCGCGCCAGGTCATCGCATCCAGCCCATCCACGGCCCAGCGCGTCGGCGTGAACAGTGATGCCTGCTGCAGCCAGGCCGGAAACACGAAGGCCGGCACCCAGGCGCCGCCCAGCATCACCATCAGCAGCATCACCATGGTGGCGATGCCGCGCGTTGCCGCCGCACTGCGCCCCAGCGTTGCCAGCATCAGGCCGAAAGCTGCGTTGAGCAGGCAGAAGGCCACGGCCACCAGCACTAAGCCCGCAGCGCTGCCCATGATGCGCACGCCGAACACCAGCGCAGCCGCGGCATAGATCACCGCCATCTGGAAGGCGCTGACCAGCGCCGTGGCCAGCAGACGCGACAGGATGAACTCGCCCTTGCTGATGGGAGCGGAGCGGATGCGCTGCCAGATGCCGCGCTGGCGCAGCAGCAGCAGCACCACGCCGGCATCGATGCCGGCAAACAAGATGAACTGCACCGCCATGCCGGCGAAGGAATGCGCGTAGCCGTTGTAGGGCGTGCCCGCCCTGGCCACCATCGGCGTCGATGTCACCTCGTAGGGAATGCCGAGCTGGAAGCCTGCGCCGTCCGCGGCCGTGGCGTCCGACACTGCAGCCTTGTCGTTCAGCTCGTTGAGACGCCGCACGGATCCGAGCAAGGTCCGCAGTTCCGAGCGTTCCGCGGTGGCCGGCAATGCGTCGAGCCGCGCCAGCATGTCGTCTGCCGCCGCACGGCCGGAGACGCCGTTGAATGCCTCGCGCGAGATGTCCTGCATGGAGTACTGCGCCAGCAGCCCCTGCACCAGCCGCGCACTGATCGCCTGGCTCGGATCCACCAGCAGCTCGATGCGCGGCTTGTCCCTGCCACTGAACAAAGCGGCCACGCTCTGCTCGCCGAATCCCTGCGGGAACACCGCGGCTGCCTGGCGCGTGCCCTTGCGCACCTGCTCGCCGGCCGCCTCGCGCGTCAGCGTCTGCACATCGAGCATCGCATCCGCAGTGAGATCGGCGAGGATCGCTCTGGTGACCGTGCTCTGATCCTCATCCACCACCGCGATCGGCACCTTGCCGGCCTCCTGCGCCTCGCCGCTGCCGTTGCCACCGAACACGTAGCCGAAGAATGCCGCGATCAGGATGGGTACCAGCACGCCGACAATCACCGCCCGGCGATCCGTGAAGAACAGCCGCAGGTCGTTGCGCGCCAGCGCCAGTATGGCTCGTGTGTTCACGCTGCTGCACCTGAGGCTTCGTCGCGCAGGCCACGCCCGGTGAGGTGCAGGAAGGCCTGCTCCAGGTTGCCATGCTGCGCCTTCAGTGCCGCCGTGCTGTCGTCCGCCAGTACCTTGCCGTGATCCATGATCAGCACCCGGTCGCACAGGCGCTCGGCCTCTTCCATGTAGTGGGTGGTGTAGAGCAGCGCCTTGCCGCGCCGCTTGAGCTCTTCAAGATTGCCGAAGATGGCATTGCGCGATTGCGGGTCAACACCCACGGTGGGCTCATCCAGCAGCACCAGATCCGGATCGTGCAGCAAGGCGCCGGCGATGTTGAGCCGGCGCTTCATGCCACTGCTGAAGTTCTTCACCCGCTCGTTGCGGCGGTCGGCGAGCCCCACCAGGGTCAGCGCCTCATCGGCGCGGGCGCGCAGCAGCGGCGCATCCAGCCCGTAGAGACCACCGAACAGCTGCAGGTTGGCCCAGGCGGTGAGTTCGTCGTACAGCGCCAGATCCTGCGGCACCAGACCCACGCGGCGCTTCAGCGCGGTGACATTGCTGCCAGCGGGCGAGTCATCCAGCCGTGCCGTGCCCGCGTCGGGTCTGGCGATGCCTGCGATCATGGCCAGCGTGCTGGTCTTGCCGGCGCCATTGGGGCCCAGCAGGCCCAGGCACTCGCCGCGCGCTATGCGCAGGTTCACGCCGGCTACCGCAACCCTTGCGCCGTAACGCCGGGTCAGCCCGTCGACAATCAGCATGCTTCATTCTCCCGATTCATGACTGCACGCCTTCCAGCACCGAGCGCAGGAAGGCCACGTGGTTGCGCAGGGCGCGGCGCCCCTTGCCCGTCAGCGCCACGCGCGTACGTGGCCGCTTGCCGACGAAATCCTTGTTGATCTCCACATATGCGGCGCGCTCCAGCGCAGCCAGATGTGTGGCCAGATTGCCATCGGTCATGTCCAGCATGGCCTTCAGCTGCGCGAACTCCAGCATCTCGCGCGCGCCCAGCGCATTCAGCGCCGCCACGATGCGCAGGCGCGTGGACTGATGAATGATCTCGTCCGGCCCGTCCATCAGATCCTGCGGAACCAGAAGCCGGCCAGCAGCAGCGAGCCGCCACCAACCAGCGCCATCCACAGGAAGTAGTGCTCACGGATGAACAGGAAGCCCACCAGGATGGCCACCGCCGTCACCACGCCGGTGATGAACAGCCGCATGCCCACCCAGCAGCCGGCCGCCATGTAGGCGAAAGCCCAGAACAGCGAGATGAACGCGTTGTGCTGCCGTGCCGAGAGCGGCGCCAGCACAGCGAGCATTGCCGGAAAGAAGCAGGCGATGGTGAGGCCGAGCAGCAGCATTCTGCGGCCCGAGCGCTCGCGGCTTGCGGGCGCCATGGCATGCGTGTGCGCCCGGCGCTGCAACTGCAGGAAGGTGAGCACCGCGGTGAATGCGATACCGCCCGCGACGCCGACCAGCCACGCCCATCCCGCCTGCTGCGGCCACAGATCGGTGATGGTGTTGGCAACCAGCCAGACCAGGCCCCAGACAAAGAGAAATGGCGAGGCCTCGCGGTACCACACTGCCTCGCGGACGCGGCGATCCACGGCGTCGATGGCTGCCAAGGCGCCACTGGCATCCTGCTGGGAAACATTCATGGCTGCGTACCGCTCGGGAGGGCGGCCACTTTGCCACGAAAAGTACTTTGTGTCGAGTCGCCGGGCTCGGTTGGTTATGAAGGCCGCCTAATCATTCATGAGACCCCCTGCCCAGCTTCGCGCCGGGCTGACTTAGAGTCACCTGACTGAAAGCCGGGTGCAGCTATGCGAGTTCCGCACTGGACATGGATCGGCCTGCCGAGTGGAACCAATCGCGCCAATCAGCCGCCTGGGAGGCCCGTCAAATGAACGCATCCTGGAGGATCCTGAAGCCGGGCAGACTGGCGCTCCCCGTCGTGCTGGCGGCGCTGGTCGCCGCGGTGCTGGCAACGCTGCCACTGGCGCAGGCCCAGGTCGCGGTGCGCAACCAGGGCTACATCCCCTACAGCGACGCGCCCATCAATTACCGCTCGGAGAACATCACCGACCCGGTCACCAGGCTGCAACACCAGCTCGACGCCGGCACCGCCCGGCTGGTCCACGACGGCTCCGGGCATGGCTATCTGAAATCTGTACTGCAGCTGCTGGATGTTCCCGTCAGCTCGCAGACGCTGGTGTTCTCGAAAACCAGCTTCCAGTATCCGCAGATCTCCCCCGAACATCCGCGCGCACTGTATTTCAACGACGATATCTACGTCGGCGTGGTGCACCAGGGCAAGGAAGTGGAGGTGGTGTCCTTCGACAAGCAGCAGGGGGCCATGTTCTTCATCCTGCACGAACCGAAGGTCGAGACGCCGCGCTTCGAGCGCGCGGAGCTGGATTGCACGCAGTGCCATATCGCGCCGGGTACGCGCGGCGTACCCGGCGTGCTGCTGCGCTCGGTGCAGCCCACAGCCAGTGGCACGCTGGTGGTTGGCGCACGCTCCTACATCACCGACCAGGACAGCCCGCTGGCGCAGCGCTGGGGCGGCTGGTATGTCACCGGCAGCCTGGCCGCGCAGAGCATGGCCAATGCCGTGGCGCCACCCGACGCCACGGCCAAGACGGTCAAGCTCGAGCCGCTGCCGGCGGGCTTCGATCCGGCCCGTTATCTGGCGCCCACCAGCGAGGACGTGGCCTTGCTGGTGCTGGGGCACCAGACGCAGGCGCATAACCTCATCACGCTCACCAACTACCGCACGCGAATCGCACTGCACGAGCTGGGTGGCGACGCGGCCGTGGCCGCGCCACCGGCCATCGACCAGCTGCCCGACGAGGTGCGGCAGAAGATCGAACGCCCGGCCGAGCAGCTGCTGAAGTACCTGCTGTTTGCCGACGAGACACCGCTGCCGCAACTCGATGCGCAGCAGATCATCGCCAATTCCACCTACGCGCGCGAGTTCGCCGCGCGCGGCCCTTTCGATTCGAGTGGCCGCTCGCTGCGCCAGTTCGATCTGCACACGCGCATCTTCCGCTATCCGCTGAGCTATCTCGTCTACTCGGATGCCTTCGACGCCATCCCCGATCCGGCCCGCACCTATCTGTACAGCCGCCTGCTCGAAGTTCTCACCGGTCGCGACACCAGCGGTGGGTTCGAAGCCATCTCGCCCGCCGACCGCCAGGCCATCCTCGAGATCCTGCTGCAGACCAAGCACAAGCTGCCGCAGCAGTGGCAGCAGTATGCGCATGCGAAGGGATTGCGCACGGGCAGCTGACGGCGCAGCTGCAGCCATGCCGCATCCGAAAGGGCATGAGTCAGTGGCAAAACATCATGAGAAAACGGCCTTTTTCAAGGCCTTTTTCGTTGTGCACGCCACCCCGCCTGCATACATTCGATCCAACTCCAGGAGGGACTCAACGTGAAGACAATTCCAAGGTTCGCGGCGACTGCTTGGCTGCTCGCCAGCGCCGGCGCCGCATTCGCCGATCCGGCCATCAACGGGCACTGGGACGCGCAGTTGATCAACAAGGGCAACCCCATCCCGTTCCGGCTCGACATCTCCGGCAGCGGCGACACACTGCAGGGCACGCTGTACGACGGTTTCCGCGCCTACGAGAACACCACCAGCGCTACGTTCAAGGACGGCAAGCTGGTGCTCAACATCGAGCACTACCTCACCACCATCACTGCTACCGTGCAGGATGGCAAGCTGGTGGGCGACGTGCACTCGCAGAACCGCGGTCAGAGTGCGGACTACGGCTTTGTGGCCACGCGTCACGATGACAAGGCCGCTGCCGCGGCGCGCGCCATCACGGCCCCCTCCATTTCCGGCGACTGGGAGATCCCGTTGTCCACGCCCTCTTCCAAGGGCGAGAAGGCCTTCCGCTTCATTGTCGACCAGAAAGGCGCTGAAGTTGCGGCCTCCATCCTGCGCGTGGATGGCGACACGGGCGCCTACAGCGGCGTATTCAAGGACGGCCAGTGGGTGCTGAGTCACTTCGACGGCTCCCGACCCGGTGTCATCGTGGTCACGCCTTCGCCGGATGGCACGCTTGAGATCCAGCAGCGCGTCGATCGCCCCGGGAGCGCCGCCGAGAATGCCTATGCCGCGACGCCTGATGGCCGCTACGCGCCCAAGCTCATCGCTTATCGCCCGGCGGTGGCGCGCGCCAAGGGCCTGCCCGAGCCGGCCAACCACCTGGCGCACACCACCAGCCGCGATCCGGGCGAGCGGTTCGCCTTCAGCTTCCCGGATCTCGACGGCAGGGTGCAGTCGCAGGATGATCCCTACTTCAAGGGCAATGTCATCGTCGCCATCGTGACCGGCACCTGGTGCCCGAACTGCCATGACGAGGCCCAGTACCTGGTTGAGCTGGACAGGAAGTACCGCGACCAGGGCCTGCGCATCGTCGCGCTGAACTTCGAGGAAGTGGAGCAGCAGGAATCCCTGCAGCGCGCCCGCGCCTTCGTGAAGCAGTACGGCGTCAAGTATCCATATCTGCTGGCCGGCGCGCCGGAAGAGATGTGGGCGAAGGTACCGCAACTGGTGAACCTGAACACCTGGCCCGCCACGGTATTCGTAGGTCGGGACGGCACTGTGCGGGCCGTGCATGCCGGCTTCGCGTCACCCTCCACCGGCAACTTCTACCAGAAGCAGCAGCAGGATTTCACCAGCCGCATCGAGCAGCTGCTGAAGGAGAAGGCCAGCGTGGACAAGCGCGTTTCCTACAACGCCTTCCCGCAGCTCACGGGCCCCTGATCGTTCGCGGCTGCCGCTGCCCAGGCAAAAGGCCCGCTTCTCACGAAGCGGGCCTTTTTTGTAGCGGCCAGCGTGGACGCGGCTCTACAAGCCGTAAGCATCCGGTCCCGGCGGCTTCTCCGGCAGCGGCGCCGGCTTGCCATAGCCTCGATTGCCATCCGGTCCGATCACGCCCGCACCCGGCCCGATGTTGCCGATGGCGAGGTTGGCCTCATTGCAGGCGTACTCGCTCTGTCCCGCATTCTCCGGCGCAGCCGTCCACGTGCGCGCGAAGTGAATGGGCTCGGAGTAGTACTTCGGATCAGTCACCGTCATGTCCAGCTGGAAGTGGTGGAAGTCCGGCCGCGTCCAGCGCTCGACCACATGCGTCTGGTTGCTGGTGGGATTGCCGTTTTCATCCAGCCAGATCTTGTCGTGCTCGCTGTCGAACAGGTGCGCGGTTTCTATCACCAGCGTATCGCCTTCCCAGCGTGCCACTGCGGTGCCGAAGTAGCGCGTCGGCGCTGTCGCTGGCAGCTTCAGGTCCTTGCCTATCGCGATGCGGCGGCTGGTGTTGTAGTTGTAGGTGAAGCCGATGCGTGCCGGTGTATGCAGCACCTCGAACGGCAATCCGCTGCCGTTGTGCCGCGGGATGCCGCCCAGGATGCAGAGCGCCTCCGGGTCCACCGTGTGGTTCTGCGAATAAAGCACTGCCCGCCGGCCTGTGTCGTTGTACGGCAGCTGGAATCCCGGGTAGTCCTTGCCGAGATTGCCGCCCGGTTTGGTCTTGTCGCGCACTGGCCGCCAGAAACCGGTGAAATCAGGCTTGCCGTCAAGGCCGCGCGGTGTCGCCACCACCGGCCCCTGGTAATCGCCGCCGCGCATCAGGGCAGCGGTCTGCTCCTCCGCGCCCAGCGGCGCCGCTGCGGGTGCGGAGTCCTGCTGCGACACGGCCACGAACGAGGCCGCGGCCAGTGCCAGCGCCACGGCGCCGGCGATGTTGCGCACGCGCATGTTCAACCTCCTGCCTGCTCTTCGGGCGCGTCCGAAGGCTTCGGCATGTTCTTGCGGTACAGCCAGTAACCAGTGCCGCGCGAATCCGCGCCATCGACCGCCCCCAGCGGCAGATCCGGCACCACCTGGCCATGCGGTCCGAAGCCGCGGTTGCCATCGGCGCCGATCCTGCCCGGGCCCGGCGTCAGGTGCTCGACCACCCAGGGGGTGTTCCACTCGCACGAGAATTCCGTCAGCTGCTCGCCTTCCGGTGCCAGTACCCAGCTGCGCGTGTAGGTCACCGGCTGTGTGTAGTACAGCGGATCGGTGTAGGTCAGCACCAGATTCAGGTGCTGCCTGTCGGGCCGGCTCCAGCGTTCCACGATGCGCGCCTGCGCGCTCTGCGGGTTGGCGTTGTCATCCAGCCAGAACGAGCCATCGGCGCTGTCCTTGAAGCCATTGGATTCGACCACCAGTGTATCGCCATCCCAGTAACCCACGTTGTTGCCGAGATACTCCGGATCGGGATCCGCTTCCAGCTTGCGGCCATCCAGCCACACCCAGCGGTGCCAGCTCAGGTAATAGAAGAACGCCAGGCGCTTGGGTGTATGCAGGATCTCGAACGGCAGCACGCTGGTGGTCAGGCGTGGGCTGCCGCTGATCAGGCAGCGCGCTTCCGGGTCGATGGTGCTGCTGACGTTGTACGCATGCGCCTTCCTGCCGGCTTCCGTATACGGCAACGCAAAACCCGGCAGATCCTTGCCCAGGTTGCCATCGGGCTTGCCGGCCTCGCGCAGCAGCTTCCAGTAACCGGTGAACGAGGGCTTGCCTGCCGCATCACGCGGCGTGGCTTCACTGTTGCCGGTGGTGGGCTTGCCCAGCAGCACCTCCTGCGCGTTGACGGAAGCCTGCGGCGGTGGCGATGGACTGCTGCATCCGGCGAGCACCGCAGCGCAGGCGCACAGACGCGGGATCAAGCCGCGGAACGGGCTCGGCATCGGAAGGTCCTTGTCGGTAGGGACAACGCTGCATGGTATGCGTCACGCGCTGGCGCTCTCGATGCATGTAGCGATGTATACATGCCGCGCAGGAATTTGCGGCGCCGTAGCCTGTCGATACCATCGACTGCATCATGCGCACACGCCATCGCCTGCCCGCCACCGCCTTGCTTGCCATTGCAACCCTCGGCGCCGCCGCCGTGCAGGCGCACCATTCCTTCGCCGCCATGTACGATCCGGCCAAGCCGATCCGCCTCACCGGCAAGCTCACCAGGGTGCAGTGGGTGAATCCGCACTCGAACTTCGAGCTGGAGGTGAAAGGCAAGGATGGCCAGGTGCAGACCTGGTTCGTCGAGGGCGCCGGCCCCGGCGCGCTGTCGCGCCGCGGCTTCAACAAGACGGATGTGAAGATTGGCGACACCCTGGTAGTGGATGGCTACCTCGCCCGCAGCGGCAAGCGCGTCATCGATGGTCAGCGTGTCACGCTGCCGGATGGGCGTTCCTTCGAGAGCGGTTCGACCGGCATCGGGGCCGCCCCGGGCAGCGCCACCGCCCCGCCGGCAACCCCCGCTACGGCGCCCGGACCCGCGGCACCTTAGCTGGGACGGGCCATTTTGGTGCCGACACGAGGTTTGGTTATAAGCATCGTTCGAGCCGTCATGACCTGAGCCGTGCGCGCGGCACTACATTGGCTGTCTCTCCAGACAGCCCAGGTTTCCCGATGAAGATGCTGCTGAAGGCCGCCGCGCTGGCCGCCCTGCTCACCACCACCGCCACGGCATTCGCCGATCCCGCCGTCACCGGCCGCTGGGATGCGCAGCTGCTGCGCGCCGGCAACGCGGTCCCCTTCCGCCTCGACATCACCGGCAGCGGCGCCACCTTGCAGGGCACGTTGTATGACGGCTTCCGTCCCAACGAGCGCACCACCCGCGCCAGCTTCCGCGACGGCAAGCTCGAGCTGTATCTCGAGCACTACCTCACCACCATCACCGCGACGCTTGCGGATGGCAAGCTGGTGGGCAGCGTCGCCGCCAAGGGGCGCAGCAGCACCTCGGAATTCGGCTTTGCCGCGGCACGTCACGATGCCAGCGCCGCCGCCAGGCTGGCGCAGGTGAAGGCGCCCGACGTTGGCGGCTCCTGGTACATCCCGCTGGATACACCCAACAAGCGCGGCGAGCAGACAGTGCGCTTCAGCGTCGAGCAGCGCGGCGCGGAAATCGCCGGCTCGGTGTTGCGTGTCGATGGCGATACCGGCGCCTACAGCGGTGTGTACCGCAATGGCAAATGGGAACTTTCGCACTGGGATGGCTCGCGGCCTGGCGTCATCACCGTGACGCCGCTTCCCAACGGGACACTGGAGATCCGCGAGCGCAACGACCGCGCCGATGCCAGGCCGGAAGAGCGCTGGGGCGCCGCACAGGTCGCTTACCGCCCGGACGCAGCGCTCGCCAAGGGCTACAAGCTGCCCACCGATCACCTCGCCTACACCAGCACCCGCGACACGCAGCCGCGCTTTACCTTCAGCTTCCCGGATGTGAACGGCAGGCTGGTCACCCAGGACGATCCGTATTTCGCCGGCAAGCCCGTGCTCGCCATCGTCACCGGCACCTGGTGCCCGAACTGCCATGACGAGGCGCAGTACCTGGTGCAGCTGTACAAGAAGTATGGCCCCCAGGGCCTGGCCATCGTGGCGCTGGATTTCGAGGAGGTGGACCAGCAGGAATCCCTGCAACGCGCCAGGGCCTTCATCAAGCAGTACGGCGTGGAATATCCCTACCTGATCGCCGGCACTCCCGAAGAGCTGGGTGAGAAGGTGCCGCAGCTGGTGAACCTCGATACCTTCCCCGCATCGATCTTCATCGGCCGCGATGGCACGGTGCGCGCCATCCACGCGGGTTTCGCTTCATTGGCCACGGGTGAGTTCCGCGCCCGGCAGGATCGCGAGTTTGTCGCGCGCATCGAAGCGCTGCTGAAGGAAAAGCCACCGGTGGAGCGCGTGTCGCAGAACACGCGCTGAATCCCGCTGCCCGCGAGCGTCTGCCGGCGGCGCTGCCGCGCCATCCCGGCTCAGCCGGCCGAGGCCCGCCAGGCGCGCAGCCTGATGGGCTTGCCCAGGAACACGGCCAGCCCGATGGCCACCAGCACCGTCGCCACCACGAACTGCATGTTGAGTGGTTCCTGGAACACTGCAAAACCCAGCGCCACCGCCACGATGGGATTCACCAGCGCATACGTGCTGACGATATGCGATGCCACATTGCGGCTCAGCCAGCCATAGGCCGTGAAGGCGACCAGCGAGCCGAACACCACCAGGTAGCCCAGCGCCAGCCAGGAATCGGCGCTGACACTGCGCCAGGCAATCGCCCACGGCCTCTCCAGCAGCAATGCCAGCAGCAGCGTGACCGCCGCGCCTGACAGCATCTGGTAACTGGAGAACAGCCACAGGCTCTTCAGCCCGGCGACACGCCGCTGTATCAATGTGCCCACCGCCCATGACCAGCTCGACAGCAGGATCAGCACATTGCCCAGCGCCGCATGCGGGTTGCCACCGCCGAAATTGCCGCCGGCAATGAGGGCGATGCCGCCGAGGCCGATGAGCGCGCCAGCCACTTTCTGCAGGGTCGGCCGCGGCTGCGCGAACGCGAACCAGCCCAGCAACATCATCCAGATGGGCATGGCGCCTATGATGACGGCCACCATGCCGGTGGCGATCCACTGCTCCACCACGCCGACCAGGCCGTTGGCCACCACCAGCAGCGCGCCACTCGCGGCAGCCACGCGGATCTCCAGCCGGTTCAGCGGCGCATCGCGTTGCGCCTTTGCAATGGCCAGCATCACCACGCCGGCCAGCAGGTAGCGCAGCGAGCTCGCGCTCCACGGCGGGATCGAGGCGATGACAAGCTTGATCGCAAGGTAGGTGGAACCCCAGATGAGGTACACGGCCCCCAGCGCGAAGACCGCGATGCGCGTGCGGCGGGTGAGCTCAGCCACGGGTGCGCAGGTCGAGTTCGAGATGCCCGGGCGCCTGGATCACGGCGCAGCGGCGGTCGGCCGCATGCTTAACCTGCTTCATCATTCGATGATAAGGATCTAATATGATTAAGCAATACGCAGTTGCGGGGACGGAATATTCAAATGGGATTCAGGAACCAGGCCGCGCGGCCGGATCTCGACGAGCAGGATCTTAAGATCCTTCAGCAGCTCTCCCAGGACGCCAAGACCTCGTATGTGCAACTGGGTCAGCTGGTCGGCCTCACCGGCCCCGCCGTGCATGGCCGCGTCCGCAAGATGGAGAAGGGCGGCGTCATCCGCCGCTATGGCATCGAGGTGGATTACAGCGTCATCGGCCTGCCGGTTACCGCCTTCGTGCGCGTGCAGACCGGCAAGACCAGCTGCCGCGATGCCGGCCGGCTGGTCTCTAAGTACGAGGAGGTCATCGAGTGCCATACCGTGGCCGGCGAAGATGACCTGCTGCTGAAGACCCGCACGGCGACGCCGCTGGACCTGCAGAATCTCCTCGACAAGCTGAAGACCGAAGGCCTGATCGAGAAGTCGATATCGGTGTTCGTGCTGGAAACCCAGTTCGAGCGCGTACGTATATGAAGCTGCAGCAGCTGAGGTGCCTGGCCACCGTCGCACAGAGTGAGCTCAACATCACTGCGGCAGCTGCCAAGCTGCACACCACCCAGCCCGCCATCAGCAAGCAGCTGCGCCTGCTGGAAGACAGCCTCGGCTTCCAGATCTTCACGCGTCGTGGCCGGCTGCTGGCCAAGGTTACCGCCCCCGGCGAGCGCGTCATCGAGTGCGCCACGCGCATCCTGCGCGAAGTGCAGAACATCAAGGGCATCTCGACCGAATACAAGGACGAGGGTGCGGGCACGCTGTCGATCGGCACCACGCATACACAAGCGCGCTATGTGCTGCCGTCGGTCATCAAGGCATTCCGTGAGCGTTATCCCAAGGTGCAACTGAACCTGCTGCAGGGAACCTCGGAGCAGATTGCCGAGATGTCCCGCACCGGCCGCGTGGAGCTTGCCATCACTGCCGGCGCGCCCGCGCTGTTCGAGCGCCTGGTGCTGCTGCCCTGTTACCGCTGGCATCGCCAGGTGATCGTGCCGCGCGACCACCCGCTGGCGCAGGTGAAGAAGCTGTCGCTGCAACAGCTCGCGGAATATCCACTGATCACGTATTCCGCCAGCAGCGGCCGGCCGTCCTCATTGCTGCAGGCCTTCGAGGCGCGCGACCTGCGACCGCATATCGCACTCGCCGCCCGCGACGCGGATGTCATCAAGACCTATACCCGACTCGGCATCGGCGTGGGCATCGTCGCCAACATGGCGCTTGATGAGGTGCGGGATGCGGATCTGGTGGTGCTTGAAGCGGCGCACCTTTTCCCCGCACAGCTCACCTGGATCGGCTTCGACCGCTCCTACCTGCCCCGCCAGTATGTCTATGACTTCATCGCGCTGCTGGCTCCGCACCTGTCGCGCCGGCTGGTGGACCGTGCCCGCGATACCCATAGCCAGGCCGAGACCGACGCGCTGCTCATCGATGTCGAGTTGCCGCAACGCTGAACGACATCCGGCGGTGCGGGAACGCAACACCTGATGCGTTCACGCAACCCGTTAAATTATTCGTCATATGAAGTGACCGAATTGTCGTTTCTATGTAGTGATTGGCCGCTTTACTCTGTAACCCGGCCCTCAGGAATGTTTCGACGACCCACAGACGTCTGCCGCGTTATCGATTCCCTGAGAGGCCACCAGTTTCGCCGTTATAGCTGACATACCCCCCTACGCTGTTCCGGCACGCCTGGACGGCTCACTCCTCCCCGGGTGAGCCGTTTTTTTTGCCCACATGCCCTGCAGTGCATCATGCCGATGCGTGCAGACGCTTATGGCCAACCGTCATTGGTTGCGCGGCGGGCGCCTTGTAGCCTTGCCACATGAAGCGCCACCTGATCACAGCCGCGGGCCTGTCACTGCTCGCACTCTCCGCCACCGGTGTGGCGCAGCAGCCCGCCAGCGAGGTCGCTACCTGGTCCACCACCGTGGTGCCCGTGAAGTCAGCCGGCGGCGAGCGGCTGTATCGCGTGCAGATCGATGGCCGCATCGCGGCGGGCTACGTTGTCTATGCCTCGGACTTCAAGGCCGAGCTCGGGCCCAATCCCACGCGTCTGCGGTTCGCCGCGGATAGCGGCGTCACTGCGCAGGGCGAGCTGGAATCCACCGGCACCCACAAGGGCAAGGACAAGGCCTTCAAGGTGGACTACACCTATTTCGAAGGCGAGGCGAAGCTCGCGCAGGTGGTGGCCGTGGCGCCAGGCACGGCAAGGATCGTGGGCACGCTGCGCGGCCAGACCTGCTACGAGGCCGATGGCACCTGCGCGCTGTTCACCTCGCGCATCGATCTGCCGCTGCCGGACTGAGCAGCGGCCACCCTACTTGCCCGCGCGCCGGGGTCCGCGCGTTTCAGTCGCGATGCGGTACACCGAGCCGCGTCCCACGACATAGAGTGTGTCGCGGCCCTTGCCGGCGAAGGCCAGGTTCTGCGGCGCCTTGGGCAGCGCGATCACGCCCAGTGCCTCACCGCGCGGCGAGAAAACCTGCACGCCCACAGTGGTGGCCACATACAGCCGACCCTTCGCATCCACGGCCAGGCCATCCGCACCGCTGCTCGGACCGGTCTCCGTCTGGCGGAAGCCCGAAAGCCTGGCGAAGTTGCGATGCGCTTTCGCTGCACCCTGTCGATCCAGGTCGAAGGCCACCACCCATTCGCCGGCCGTATCAGCCACATACAGCGTGCGCTCGTCCGGGCTCAGCGCCACGCCATTGGGCCGGCCGATGGCGTCGGTGAGGAGACTGAGCTCGCCGCTGGCGGACAGCCGGAACACCGCGGTGCGCGGCGGCGGTGAACCGGCCACGGCCACGCCAGGGTCACTGAAATACACGTCGTTGCGACGGCTGACCACCAGGTCGTTGGGCCGGCCGAAGGGCTTGCCCTCGAAGGCTTCCACCAGGAAGCGCGGCGGCGCGTCCAGCTTCAGCACGCCGATGCCGGGTTTGTCGCCAGTAAGGGCCGCCACCATATCGCCATGTGGAGATGCCGCCAGCGCATTGGCATTGCCACTGCTGGCCAGCCACACCGACGTGGTGCCGTCCGGCAGCACGCGGATCACGCGCCCGGCACGGTTCTCCGTGAACAACAGGCCGCCATCCGCCTGCGGCAATGGCCCTTCCGTGCCGTCGAAGCCTTCCTTGACGAGCTGGATGGGGGTGTTGGCCGCGATCACGCCCTTGATCGGCGTTGCGGTGGTGGCTTCCTGTGCGAGCGTCATGCCGGACAGCAGCGCAGCGAGCAGCGTGCCCATCATCTTCGAGGGCGCTGCAATTCCAAACTTGTTCATGACTTCCCCGCGGCCTACTGCTTCTTGGGCCGGTATTTCTGGTGGCAGGATTTGCAGTTTGCCTGCAGATCGCGGGCTTTGCCCACCGCCGCGGCGAAATCGCGCTGCTCGATGGCGCGCTCGATGTCCGCGAGCAGCAGCTGGCCCGCCTGGTTGATCGAGGCGGCTTCCGGCGCGCCGCGCTCCACCTGGAAATATTCCAGCGTCCACTGGTAGCCCTCCTTCAGCACGAAGAGATCGGCCTTGGCGCCTTCGACATTCGAAGCGCCAAGAACCGGCTCCAGATCCTTGAAGGCATCGTCCATGGCACGCATCACGTCGCCATCGAACTCTTCCAGATCCACCGCCGCCAGCACCGTCACCGCCGACCCGAGCAGCACCGCGCAGGCCATCGCCCGCCACCATGACTTCAACACTTGCGCTCTCAATTCAGGCCAGCAGTTCCTTCACGACGCGGCCATACACCACCGTCGGCCGCTCGGAACGCCCCTGGTTCAGGAAGGTGACCTTCAGATGGTCGAGGCCCAGCTGGTTGAGCACCGTGGCGTGCAGGTCGTAGGTATCCACCGCCGTGGCCGGATCCGCGTTCTGCAGGCCGATCTCGTCCGTCTGGCCATAGTGGAAGCCGCCCTTCACGCCGCCACCGGCCAGCCACTGCGTGTAGCCCCAGGGGTTGTGGTCCCGGCCGGAGCCGGATTCACCATACGAGGTGCGGCCAAACTCCGAGGTCCACACCACCAGCGTCGAATCGAGCAGCCCACGCTGCTTGAGGTCGGCGAGCAATGCGGCCACCGGCTTGTCCACCATGCGCGACTGCTTGGTGTGGTTCTTCTGCAGGTCCTCGTGCGCGTCCCAGTCCTTCTCGCCATCGGCCATGCCGGAGACCACGTGCACGAAGCGCACGTTGTTCTCGACCAGGCGGCGCGCACGCAGCAGGTTGGTGCCGTATTCGCGCGTGGCCTCGTCGTTGAGGCCATACATCTCGCGCGTAGCGGCGGTTTCCTTGTTCAGGTCCAGCACCCCGGGCACGGTGGCCTGCATGCGCGCGGCCAGCTCATAGGCCTCGATGCGGGCGCGGATCTCGGTGTCCTGCGGGCGCTGGTCGGCGTGGTACTGGTTGAAGCGCTTCAGCAGGTCCAGGTCACGGCGCTGCTGGGCCGCCGTCATCAGCGCGGGGCGATCCAGGAACAGGATGGGCTCCTCGCCGAGCGACAGCGGAATACCGGAATAGACCGCCGGCAGGAAGCCCGAGTTGTAGTTCACCGAGCCGCTCTCGAGGCCACGGCCGCCGTTGGAGAGCACGATGTAACCGGGCAGATCCTGGTTCGCCGAACCCAGCGCGTACTGGATCCATGCACCCAGCGACGGGCGGCCCGGGGTCAGTGCGCCGGTGTTCAGCTTGATCACCGAGATGTCGTGCGTGGCGCCAATGGTGACGCTCGAGTGCACGAAGGCCAGTTCATCCGCATGCGCCGACAGATTGGGCAGGAAGTCGGAGAACCACGAGCCGCTCTCGCCATACTGCCGCCACTTGCGGTGCGAGCCCAGCAGCTTGCCGACCCCGCCCTGGGTGCTGGTCTGGATGCCTTTCACGAAGGATTCCGGCACGGCCTTGCCATGCATCTCATCCAGCAGCGGCTTGTGGTCGAACAGGTCCTGCGTCGCCGGGGCGCCGATCATGTGCAGCCAGATCACCGACTTGGCCTTGGCCGGGAAATGCGGCAGCTTCGCCGCCAGCGGGTTGGCCGCCTCGAGCTCCGCGGCCTGCAGGCTGGAAAACACGCCGCCGCTGCCGATCACGCCGCCTACCAGCGCGCCCATGCCATAGCCACTGTGGCGCAGGAATTGCCGGCGCTTGCTGTTGATGTCGCTCATATCTGTTCCTTGCACTCAGTAGCGGTAGACGAATTCATTGGAGTTGGCGAGCGTGTGCGCCAGATCGACGAACGCGCGCTCGCGGGCCGGCTGCGCCTTGCCCTTGGCAGACTCCCCCTTGGCGGCGGGGGCGGCCCCTTCACGGAAGCTCGCTGGCTGCAGCGATGCCGCGGCTTCGGCCTGCTTGCGCTCGGCGGTGATGATCTTCGACTGCTCATCGAGGAAGCCCACCGAGATGGCCTTCTCGCGCGCATCCGGCAGGCGCGCGAACAGGATCTGGAACAGCCGGTCGATGCGCGCCGCGTCGGATTTGCCAGCCGCCTCGTTGACGGCCCGCGTCGCCAGGGATTCCGACCAGCCATACACCACATCGTTGTTGAACAGCGTCAGCGACTGCTGCGGCGTGGTGCTCACGTCGCGGCGCGCATGGGCCAGCTGCGGCGAGGCGCGATCGAAAGTCTCCAGCATCGGAAACGGCACGCTGCGGCGCGTGAACACGTAGATGCTGCGGCGATTGCGATCCTGCACGTCCTTGGAGGTGGGCCAGAAGCCGGCCACGCGCCGGGAGGATTCCTTCATCACCGAGGCCGGGATCTCCGGATAGACGCTCGGGCCGCCCACCTTCTCCACCAGCTGCCCGGAGGCCACCAGCAGCGAATCGCGGATCTGCTCGGCATCCATGCGGCGCCGTGGATACACGGCCAGCAGCTTGTCCTGCGGATCGACGGCCTCCACATCAGCGCGCGGCGCCGACGACTGCCGGTAGGTGCTGGAGAGCAGGATCTCGCGGGTGAGCTGCTTGGTGCTCCAGCCCTTGGCGACGAAATCCGCCGCCAGGTAGTCCAGCAGTTCCGGATGCGTCGGGCGCTGGCCGGCCTTGCCCAGGTCGCTGAGCGTCGACACGATGCCCTGCGAGAACAGCCGCTCCCAGATGCGGTTCACGTACACGCGCGCCGTCAGCGGGTTGTCGGCGCTGGCCAGCCAGTCGGCCAGCGCGGTGCGGCGGCCGGAGGAAGTGGCGGTCGGGATGATCTTGGCCACCGTCTGGTTCGGCGTGATGGCCGCCGGGAAGCCCGGGCTCACCTCGTCGAGCGGGCGCTCATGGTTGCCACCCATGTAGACGAATTGCGGCGCCGCATCGGTGCCGTTCTCGATCACGCCCGAGATAATCGTGGCGCCCTGCACCGGCTTCAGTGCATCGAACTTGCGGAATTCCTTCAGCAGCGCGGCGAACTTCTCGGCGCGCTCCACGTGGCCCGCCTTCACCTTCGGGTCCAGCTCCTGGTCCACCGCTTCACGCTCGACGATATCCTTGAACGCGCCGTTGGCGGCCGCGAAGTAGTTCACGTCCCAGGCGTAATCCGGGTTGTTGCGCACGATGTACTGGTCGTAGCGGTAGTTGACCCAGCGGTCGAGCGACTTCCATTCGCTCTTCGGCTTGCGCAGCGACACCTGCGAGTTCTCGTAGAAGCGCGTGTAATGGTAGTCGTCGATCTCCGCGCGATATGGCTCGATGAAGGCCTGCATCTGAGCGCGGATCGGCGCGGTGGCCTGCTCCCAGGCCGCGCGGTCCTGCTCGAACTTGTGCTCGAACTCGCCCTTCACCGTCACCGGCAGGTTGTCGCTGGGCAGCGTGTTGGCGAAGAACGACTGCAGCTGGAAATATTCCTTCTGCGAGATCTTGTCGAACTTGTGGTCATGGCAGCGCGCGCACTCGACCGATTGCCCCAGGAACACCGAGCCCACCGTGTCGGTCATGTCGGTGATGCTGTTGTAGCGGCGCTGGATCATGTCGCGGTGGTCGGGACCATCCGGATAGTTGCGCAGGAAGCCGGTGGCGGTGAGCGTCTCCTGGTTGCCCGGCCACAGCTCATCACCCGCCACCTGCTCGCGGATGAACTGGTTGTACGGGCGATCCTCGTTGAATGCCTTGATCACGTAATCGCGGTAGTGCCAGGCGCCGGGACGCGCCTCGTCATCCTGGTAGCCCTGCGTATCGGCGTAGCGGGCGAGGTCCAGCCATTTGCGCGCGATGCGCTCGCCGTAGTGCGGCGAGGCCAGCAGGCCGTCAACCAGCTTCTCGTAAGCCTGCGGCGAGCGGTCGTCCACGAAGGCCCGCACCTGTTCCGGCGTCGGGATGACACCCACCACATCCAGGTAGATGCGCCGCGCGAAGGTGGCGCGGTCGGCATCGGGCGAGGGCTTGAGCCCCTTCTCCTCGAGCTTGGCGAGGATGAAGGCATCCACGGGCGTGCGCACCCAGCGCTGATCCTTGACCGCGGGCACCGCCGGCTTCACCACGGGCTGATAGGCCCAGTGCACCGCCGTCTGGAACTTGCGCACCGTGGCAGGAGCTGTGTCGGCAGACACCACGGCACTGGCCACCGCCAGCGCACCCAGGCCCGCCGCAGCCAACAGTGAAACCTTCTTCAACGCCTTCATGCTTCGACTCCGGATAACCACTTCGTTTTCACAATCCTTGTGGGTTGCACTTAACGTGCCACCCGCCCCGCGTTGCCCTGATCCGTCGTAAGCGGCTGGGCACGCTCGCAAAAAACCGCCGCCTCGCAATCCTTGTCCCCTGGGCCGCGGCGCGTGTGATGCTGCGAACGCAGCAGCGTCAGCTGGCTTCCCAACACCTGCCCCTCAGAGCCTGCCGCTCAGGTTGATGCCGTACTGGCGCGGAATCTGCGGCGCCCACGCGTTCCAGGTCCGGTTGCGCGGTGTATCGTCGTTGAACAGGTTCTTGATGAAGATGCCTGTGGTCCAGCTGCGCGACTGGCTGCCGATGCTCAACGTCGCATCGGTGATCGAGTTGGCCGGGATCCACGAGTAATCCGACAGTGCGTTGTCGGACTTGTACTTGGTGACATACGAGGTATTCCACGTGGCGCGGAATTCCTTGTCGTCGAGCACCGGCCGGTGGTAGCTGAGCCCGATGTCGAACGAGACCTTGGAAGCACCGGGCAGCGTCTGGCCGGAGACATCCTGGAACGAACCCTCGTTGGCCCGCTCCACCGGATACGGCGCCGTCGTGTATTCCTTGTAGTACACGTCGTTGTAGGCGCCGGAAAAGCGGATATCGAGGCTCTCGATGCCCGAATAGGTCACATCCAGCTCAAGGCCCTTGGCACGCACCTTCGGCACATTGCCCACGCCCGAGACATACACCGGCACGCCACCGTTGATCTGCGTCTGCAGCGCATCGACGAAATACACGTTCTGCTGGTAGTTCTTGATGTCGTTGAGGTACACCGCGGCGTCCACCAGCAGGTTGCCGTTCAGCAGCGTCGATTTGGAGCCCAGCTCGAAGGAGTTGTTGCGCTCCGGCCTGGCCAGCTGCGAGCGCACCACGCCGCTGTTGGAGAGCACCACCGGAACACCACTCTTGGAACCCTGGCCCACCAGGGCATAGAACGTCTGGTGGTCGTTCAGCTCGAAGCTCGGGCTCACGCTCCAGTTCACCTGCGTGCCCTTGTAAGGCTCGACCTCGGTCTCGCCAAACAGGGCGCCGACGCGTCCGGTGCGGATGGCGGCGGCGTCGGTGATCTGCGCCCGCTGCGCGGCCGTCAGCGCCGCGTAGGTGGTACCGAAATACCGCTGTGCGACCCGGTTCTGGACCTCCGGCAGCGTCAGCGCGCTGGCATTGAGGTCGGCGCCGTAGCCCTGCTGGAAGATGATGCTGCTGGCCGCAAGCGTGCGATCGGTACGCGTGACGCGGGCACCGGTATTGACGGTGAGGCGGTCGGCCAGGTGCCAGTCCAGGCTCAGGAAGGCCGCCGGCGCCTTGGTCAGCGCAGTCGTCGGCGTCTTCTTCCACAGGTCGGCCACCGAATCGATCATCAGCAGGCGGCCAGCGGAATTCGCGTCCAGGCGAGCGTACTGCGCAGCCGTGGCAAACCAGGCACCACCATCGCTGCCGAAGACATTGTTGCCCTCGGCGGTGTTCTTGTTGCGCATCCAGTAGACACCGGCCACGGCATCCACCAGCTCGCCGAACTTCGTCTCCAGGCGCACTTCCTGGCTCCACTGGTTGTACCAGATGTTCTGGCCGGCGGCGGTCTGCACGTCGAACACCGTGCCTTCGTCATCACGGAAGGCATTGAAGTAGTAGTCGGCAAAGCCGGTCAGGGCCACCAGGCTGGTGTTCTCACCGAGCTCCCAGCCCAGTTCCAGCGTGTACGCATTGCGGCCGGTGACCAGCGCCTGCTGCGAATCACTGTTGATGTACTTGGTGCTGTAGTAGTCGTCCACCACCGAGTAATCCGCATTGCGCGTGAACCACGAGCGTGACAGGCGCTGCGCGTCGTTCAGGGCCGTGTTCGCCGCGCCATTGGCGTAGGTCGCAGGTGTCGGGCCGAAGAAGAAATTGGTGGAGCCGATGTTGGCGTATTCCTGCATGCGCGGGTTCACGTCGGCCGTGAAGCGCGCCTGGAAGCCCTCGAACGGCGTGAACAGCAGGTGCACGCGGCCGGCCACGCGGTCGCTGTTGATGTACTGGTTGTCGGTGTTGTATTTGTTGAGCAGCCAGCCGCCGCCCTTGTCCACGTTCAGCGCCACGCGATAGGCCAGCACATCGTCCACCAGCGTGCCGGTCTGCGCGGCAAAGGCCTTCAGCGAGCCATTGGCCTTGCCCCAGCTCTGGTCCTCGAAGGCGCTGTAGCCGATCGAGAACTCCGAGCTCGGATCAAACGAGGCGCCCTTGTTGATGATGGTCACCTGCCCCAGCACCGAGTTCTTGCCGCCGCGCAGGCCCTGCGGCCCGCGCAGCACGGCCGCGGTGTCGATGTCGTACAGGTTGAAGCTAGCCAGCGCGTTGTAGGCGTAGGCGATGCCATTGATGTTGATGCCGACGCTGGGGTCCGAGGCCTGGCTGGTGGCGATCTTGCCGATGCCGCGGATGGAATAGTTGCTGGTCCAGCTGTTGCCGTAGTTCCACTTCACGTTCGCCAGGCGCTTGGCGATGGCTTCGAGCGAGGAGGCGTCCTCGCGCAGCAGGTCTTCGCCGGCGATCGCAGATACCGACAGCGGCTGGTCACGGATCTCATCGATGGTGCGATGGGAGGTGATCATCACCGAATCGAGCACCAGCTCTGCGGGAGCGCCATCGACGCCGTCCACACCATCGGTGCCGTCGGTGCCATCGGCAAGGGCCGGCACGGCAGCGAACAGGGCGAGCCCGGCGAGCATGCAGGAGGCCCGGCGGCCGGCAGCATCACGGACGAGACTCTTGACGGTGGCAGATATCGAAAGGGCACTCATGAACAGACGACTCCTGAAGGACGCGCGAACGCTTGCTGTGTTTCGGGGTCGGCAAATGTAGTCGAGGCAGTTATGGGTGTCGGCCAGCGGCTTATGAAGGAATGAGTGGGGCATATAGCCCGCATCACCTTCGGATCCGAATCGGCGCGCGATAAGCTGCGAATGCAGCAGCCAGTGCTGCTTTTGCAGCAAGCGGGGGAAAATCAGTTGATACGTCTATCGCATGAACGCCGGATGCGCCGTTGAGCCGCGATCCCACATCGCTGCTGGTGCATCCGCAGGCCCAGTCGAATGTGCTTTCCGTACGCGCCAAGGCACTGGTGTTCGCCGATCCGGTATCGCAGCGGCTGCTGCAGCAGATCGAACAGGTGGCGCGCGCAGATGCCAGCATCCTGCTGGTCGGCGAGACGGGCACCGGCAAGGAGCTGCTGGCCCACCACCTGCATCGCGAGAGCGGACGCCGCGGCCGGTTCGTGGCCGTGAACTGCGGCGCGCTGTCGCCCTCGCTGGCCGAGGCGGAATTCTTCGGCCACCAGGCCGGCTCCTTCACCGGCGCCACCGACACGCGTCCCGGCTGGTTCGAGGAGGCCGATGGCGGCACCCTGTTCCTGGACGAGATCAGCGACCTGCCGGTCAGCGTGCAGGGCAAGCTGCTGCGCGTGCTGCAGGAGCGTGAGGTGGTGCGCGTCGGCTCGCGCAAGAGCATACCGGTGGATTTCCGGCTGATCGCCGCCACCAACATCGACCTGCACCAGGCCGTGGCTGCCGGCACATTCCGGCCGGATCTGTACTACCGCCTCAGCGTCATGTCCTTCGAAGTGCCGCCACTGCGTGAGCGCCCGGCGGACATACCGCCACTGGCAGAGCACTTCCTGGAGCTCTATTGCCGGCGGCTGTCGGTGGTCCAGCCGCGCCTCGACCGCGAGACGGTGCAGGCGCTGGTGCGCTATTCGTGGCCCGGCAACATCCGCGAACTGGAGAACGTGATGCACGCCGCCGCGCTGACGGCGAAGAACGGTCGCATCGGACCGGAGGATCTGCGCTTCTCGCGCCTGGCTATCCCGGCCCCGGGAAACGGCGCCACCGGCGATGCCTGGGCGGATCTGTCACAGGTGTTCGACCGGCTGCTTGAAACCAGGCAGCCGGACATCCAGCAGCGCGTCGAGGAGCTGCTGGTGCGCCGCGCCTATGCCCAGGCCGCCGACAACCAGGTGCGCGCGGCAGAGCTGCTCGGCATCTCGCGCAATGTGGTGCGCACGCTGCTGCGCCGCGCGGGGCTGCTGGAGAGCGGACGCTGAGCCGCGCCGCCCCGCGCACCGGCGGCTAGTGCTTGGCTGCGGGCGGCACCACCTTGTTCAGCTTGCCGCCCTCTTCTTCGTAGATCTGCGCCCCCACGACGCCCGCCACCTTGAAACCATGCTTCGCCAGCAGTTCGGCAGCCTGGCCGGAACGGCGCGAGTGGTTCGACACCGCCAGCACCTGCCGGTCACGCGGAATATAGGCCAGGTATTTCTCCAGGTCGTCGGCCTGGATGCTGAGGAACACGGGGAACGCGCCCTTCGACGCCTGCTCGTCGGGGCGCCGCAGGTCGATCACCACGATCTTCTCGGGCGTCGCAAGCAGGGCATCCACCTGCGCGCGGTTCAGCACCGGCACCTTGCCCGCAGGGGCAGCGGGCTCTGCAGCGGCAATGCCGGCACTCATCGTGGCGGTCAGCACCAGGACAGCCAGCGCGCGTCTGGCAACAGGAAATCTCATGCATCTATCTCCGCAATGTCGTCATCGGCTTGGCAATTCCACTTCTTCGAACAACTGATCGGTCTCGGCCTGACTGTTGGTGGCGCGCGCCCGGTCCACCAGCCGGCGCGTCAGGTGCGGGGCCAGCAGCCCGATGAAGTCGTACACATACTTGCGCAGCAGCGAGGAGCGGTCGAAGCCCACCCAGCTGATGTGGCTGGGGAACAGGTGCCCCGCTTCCAGCACCACCAGGTCCGCATCCTCGACCGGATCCAGCGCCATGTTGGCGACGATGCCAACGCCGATGCCCAGCCGGGTATAGGTCTTGATCACATCGGCGTCGCGCGCCGCGAGCGCGATGTTGGGGCGGATGTTGTGCGCGGCGAAGGCATCGGTCAGCGACGAAGGCCCGGTGAAGCTGAATGAATAGGTGACGATGGGATACTGTCCCAGCTGCTCCAGTGTCAGCTTCTTCTCCCCCGCCAGCGGGTGCTGCTGCGGCACGATCACCTGCCGGTGCCAGCGGTAACAGGGCAGCAGCACGAACTTGTCGAAGGGCGCGCCGGAACCGGTGGCGATGGCGAGGTCGATGCGGCCGGTCTTGGCCATCTCGGCCAGCTGCTCGGAGGTGCCCTGCAGCAGGTTCAGCTGCACCTTGGGGTAGCGCTCGCGGAACTCCTTGATCACCGGCGGCAGCACGTAGCGCGCCTGCGTGTGGGTGGTGCCAATCGACAGCGTGCCCGAACTGTCATCCTTGAAGTCGGTGGAGATGCCCTTGATGTTCTGCGTCTCGCGCAGGATGCGCACCGCGCACTCGATCACCCGCTCGCCCGGCGGCGTCACCTTGGTCAGCGCGCGCCCGTGGCGCACGAAGATCTTGAAGCCGAGCTCATCCTCCAGCTGCCGCAGCTGCTTGCTCACTGCCGGCTGGGTTGTGTAGAGCTTGGCCGCGGCCGTGGTGATGTTCAGTTCGCTCTGCGCGACGGTCGCGAGGAATCTGAGTTGCTGGAGCTTCATTCCGTTTCTTGTGAATAACTGGCCTCGCAGATTCACATGCGGCATGAGCGCGGCACAACCAACCCTCCGTCATGACGTTAGAACCAAATGCTAGGATGCCGCCCCCATGCAGTACCGGCACAGCTTCCACGCGGGCAACTTTGCCGATGTGCATAAGCACATTGCCCTGCTGCAACTCATCGCAGCGCTGCAGAAGAAGGCCAAGGGCTTCCTGTATCTGGATACGCATGCGGGCGAGGGCCTGTATGACCTGAACAGCGCGGATGCGCGCCAGGGCGGCGAGGGCGACAGCGGTGTGCTGCTGCTGGAGCGGGCGCTGGCCGCCGCCGCCGGGCCAACCCACCCGGCGCTACTCCTTTATATGGAGCTGCTGGGCCGGGTACGCCGCGCGCATGGCGGCTCCCGCCACGCCTATCCGGGCTCGCCCCTGCTGGCCGCCAGCCAGCTGCGCGCTGTGGACCAGGCCGTGTGCGCCGAGACGCAGCCGCAGACAGCGCGCGCGCTGCAGCGACTGTTCGAACGCAGTGGCCCGCTGCTGGCCACCATGCCGCGGGTGGTTTCAGGCGATGGCTACCAGGAAGTGAAGAGCCAGCTGCCCCCCGCGCTGCGGCGCGGCCTCACGCTCATCGATCCACCCTACGAGGCGGCGGATGAGGAACAGCAGGTCGCGGCCGCGTTGGCCGGCGGCCTGCTGCGCTTCGAAACTGGCGTGTTCGCGGTGTGGTATCCCATCAAGCGCCAGCACGACGCCGACCTGTGGCTGAACCGCATCCTGCGCGGCATCACGCGGCCGGCGCTCGCCATCGAGATGTGCCTGACGGCGCCCGACCATGCGGCGGGGCTGAATGGCTCCGGCATGCTGGTGGTGAACCCGCCCTACCAGTTCGATACGGAGGCGGAAAGCTGGCAGCCGCAGCTGCACACGCTGCTCGGTGGCCAGGCGTCGACCACGGTAAAATGGCTGGTGAATGAGTAAACCGGATCGCTACGCGGTGATCGGCCACCCCGTCAGCCACAGCCGTTCGCCGTACATCCACGACCTGTTCGCCCGGCAGACCGGGCAGCAACTCCTCTACACCACCATCGATGCGACACCGGCGCAGTTCGAGCCGGCGGTGCGCAGCTTCTTCGCCGAGGGCGGCAAAGGCCTGAATGTCACCATCCCGCACAAGGAAGCCGCTTTCCACCTGGTGAGCGAGCTGACGCCGCGGGCCCAACGCGCGCGCGCCGTGAACACGCTGGCCGCCAGGAATGGCGGGCTGCTGGGCGACAACACCGACGGCGCGGGCCTGGCGCGTGACCTGCTGAACAACCACCGCGTCACCATCGCCGGCCGCCGCGTGCTGCTGCTGGGTGCGGGAGGCGCGGCGCGCGGCGTGCTGGCGCCGCTGCTGGGTCTGCGTCCCGCCGAGCTCACCATCGTCAACCGCGATGTGGCGCGGGCGCAGGCATTGGTGGAACAGTTTGCCGACATGGGCCAGCTGCGGGCCGTCGGCTACGCAGGCCTCGCGGAGGAGCCCTTCGACATCGTGATCAATGCCACCGCGGCCAGCCTCGCCGGCGAGCTGCCGGCACTGCCACCCGGCATCGTCAGCATGCGCAGCATCTGTTACGACATGGCCTATGGTCGCGAAGACACGCCCTTCGTGCGCTGGGCGCTGGCGCGTGGTTGCACGCGCGCGTTGATGGGCCTGGGGATGCTGGTGGAACAGGCCGCGGAGTCTTTCTACCTGTGGCACAACGTGCGGCCGGATACCGCATCGGTACTCAGCTCGCTCACTGCCGAACTGCGCGGCTAGTGCATGCGGCGCGGGCCGCGATCGCGGCCCGCCATGAGCGCGATTGTCCAGGCGGTGGCGCGCCACAGTGCCAGGAACAGCAGCCAGCAACCCACGCCGATGACGGCGGCCACCAGCAGGCTCTGCAGGTCCAGTGCGAAAGTCGGTGCGTAGTCGTGCCAGGTGGCAACGCCAATCTCAGGATCGTAGTTCGGCACCAGGAACGCCAGCTGCTGCCACAGCGAACCCGACAACCCTTCGGCCATGGCGCGCAGCCGCATCAGCGAATCCATCATCGCCTGCAGTGCCTGGCCCTCGGCCCTGAAAGTGGGGTCAGCGCTGGCAAGGTGATGCCGCACCAATGCGGCCAGGTCGCCCCCGTGATAACGCCTGGCGATCTCCTCGAATGGCGCGAGGTCGAACTGCACCTGGTCGAGGCGCCCGCCCACGCGTTGCCGGTACTGCGTGACATAGCCGGGCAGGCAGCCCCCGGCCAACGTGCCGCCCAGCAGCACCAACCGGTCGAGCAGGCCGCGCAACATGGCAGGCGCCGGCCTGGTGGAAGACCGTTTACAGGAAGAAGAACGAAGCGCCCAGGGTCAGCAGCGTCGGATCCTTGCCATCGGTATTGAAGCGTTCGTACTCGGCGCGCAGCGCGAATGAACCCAGCTTCACCTGCACACCGCCGCCGTAGGCGAACTCGGTGTCCTTGGTGCTGAAATCACCGGGAGTCAGATCAGTGATCTTGCGGTTCAACCGCGCGAACCCGGCCTTCCCATACACATCCACGACCGGCAGCGGCAACGGCAGGTACAGCACGCCGAAACCAGCCACGCCAGTCAGCTTCCCGTTCACATCCGTGTCCGCGCCGAAGTCGCCGCTGGTGCTGCCGAAGTTCATGTATTCCAGCTCCGCGCCGAAGCTGGCCGCGCGCACGCCGCCATAGAACTTGAACGCGGTGTGGTCCTCCTTGAACTGGCCCACCGCGCCATCCGGATCGGTGATCGCCACATTGCCCGTACCGACGCCGGCACCCAGGTAGAAATCCACGCCCGGTACCTGCGCATGTGCCGGCTGCGCCGCGATGATGCCGCCGACGATGGCCAGTGCCGCCACGAACACATGGCGCGACGCCCATTTACCGGACCGCTGAGACATCGTCATGGCTGCACCCCTGTTGAATTTGAGAGCCGAAGATATACGCCGCCCGCCCCGTGCAACAGCTGTCGCCGGCTGCACACGCTTGCAGGCGCCCTCCTACGACCCACCCCCGCAAAAAAGGCCCGCAATAGCGGGCCTTCAATGGGGTCAGATCTATTTACCCCACACCTTCACCGAAATGGGGTCAGATCTATTTTCCTGGGGCTCAGTGATGCTCGCCATGCGGCGGCGCACCCTGCGCACCCTGCCCGCCGGCACCCGGCCCACCACCACCCGGCGGACGGCGTGCAGCCTGTGCAGCCTGCCAGGCAGCGCGCTGCTTGTCGTCCAGCACCTTGCCCAGCGCCGCGTTGAGGTTCTCGCGCGCGGCGCGCATGGCCGTCATGGCTTCCTGGCTGGGCGGCATGCCCTGCCCCATCGGATACTTCTCGCGCAGCATCTTCTGCTCGGCCAGATAGCCATCGACGATCTTGTCGATCTGCGCCTTCTGCGCATCGCTGAGTTTCAGCGCCGGATCATTCAGGCCATTGCGCTCTATCGTCGTCGGACGATCCGCAGCGCCCATGCCCATGCCCATGCCCATGCCACGCGGTGGACCGCCGGCCGGCACCTGTGCCATGACATTCACTGTGGCCAGTGCCAGCACTCCCGCGATTACAGCCACGCGGTGGCGTATTGCCCCGATTTTCATTGTTGATCTCCTGCTTGTGTTCGTGCGGATACAACTGTGGTGCCGTCACCTGCAGCCTGCGGACACTACGCCTGTAGTGAGCACGGATTGTGGCGATTACGGGTTCTTAAGCTGCGTCGAGGGCCGCGCGCGCCAGCGCAGGATGGTCGGCGAAGAAGCCGTCCACGCCGGCCGCGCGAAAGCCCCGCACCTCCGCGGCCAGATCGCCATGCGTCGCGTCGCCATCGCCGCGACGCCAGGCCCGCGGCAGGAACACATTCTCGGCGCGGAAGGTCCACGCATGCACCGCAAGGCCCGCAGCGTGGGCATCCGCAATGACCGGAGTAACGGCCAGGGCACCTTCACCGCCTTCCACCAGCAGCATGTCTTTCTGCATCCCGATCGCATGGGCGTAAGACGCCACATCACGCAGCCCCTGTGCGGTAGCCATTTGCTTATAGGTCACCCCGCACTGGTCCCACGGTCCACCGTCGGCGGCCATCAGCTGGACCAGTGGGTGATCGCACTCGCCGCGCAGCCGGCGCAGGTTGTCCACTTCGAATGACTGGATGAATACCGGTGCCACACCCAGGCCGCTGCGCAGCGCCGCCAGCAGCGGCCCTTCCAGCGCCAGACCGATGGCGGCGAAATGGGAAGGATGCTTGGTCTCCGGATACACGCCGATTGGCGCGAGCCCCGCCTGCCCGCGCGTGGCATTCACATGGCCGAGATACTCGAGGATCTCGCTGAAGGTGGGGATCTCGAAGCGGCCGTCATGGCGCGCGTTGTCCGGCCGCAGCTGCGGAATGCGCTCGCGCGCGCGCAGCGTCTTCAATTCCGCCAGCGTGAAATCCTCGGTGAACCAGCCTTCAACGTCCACGCCATCGATGTGCTGCGCACGGCGCCGCGATGCGAACTGCGGATGTGCGGCCACATCGGTGGTGCCGGAGATCTCGTTCTCGTGGCGCGCCACCAGCACGCCGTCACGCGTGGCCACCAGATCCGGCTCGATGTAATCCGCGCCCTGCAGGATGGCCAGCGCATAGCCCGGCAGGGTGTGCTCGGGCAGGTAGCCACTGGCGCCGCGATGCGCGATCAGCACGGGTGGCGCCATCGACATCAGCCCAGCAGGTTCAGTCCGGCGGTGATCATCAGTGCATTGGTGAAATCGATGAAGAACGCGCCCACCATCGGTGCCACCAGGAAGGCACGTGGTGCGGCACCGTAACGCTCCACCAGCGCGCGCATCACCGCCATTGCGTTGGCGGTGGTGCCCAGCATGAAGCCGATGAAACCGCCGGTCATCACCGCGGATTCGTAATCATGTCCCATCCAGCGGAACACCAGCGGCGCGCTGATGATGATCAGCCCGAGCTGCGCGACCAGGCTGATCAGCAGCGGCAGCGCCAGGCTGGAGAGCTCCCACAGCTTCAGGTTCATCAGCGCCAGCACCAGGAACAGCGACAGCGCCACGGCACCGATGGTGTCGAGCACGCGCATCGACAGCCCGAGCCAGCCGGTCATGTCGTCGAGGTTGCGGATCGCCGCCGCCACCAGCATGGCGCCGATGTATGCCGGCAGCGTGATGTCCAGTGCCGCGAAGCCGGCAGAGACATATGAGCCCGCCCACATGGCCACCAGCAGTACCACCACATTCTTCAGTACGCCCCAGGTCTCGGCGCTGTCCTCATCCCCGGGCGACTCAGGTTCCGCATCGATGCGCACATCGGTGGTCACCGTCGTGGTCACCGAGCTCGGCACGCGCCCGCGTGCACTGTGCAGCCGGTTGCGCTCGATCAGCCAGGTGCCGATGGGCGAGCCGATCAGCGCCCCGCCGATGATGCCGGCCATGGCCATGGCCACCGCCACCGATGCTGCCCCCGTCACTCCGGCCGCCTCGAATTGCGGCGCGAACGCGAGCCCGGTGGCCGGCCCGCCAGTCAGCGTCACCGAACCAGCCAGCACGCCGAACAGCGGATGCAGTCCGAACAGCAGCGCGATCACTACGCCCAGCACGTTCTGCAGCAGCGCGAAACCCGTGGCGATGGCGAAGAACCTCAGCACCTGCGGCCCGCCCACCTTCAGCATCGACAGGCTGGCGGCGAACCCCACCGTGGTGAAAAACGCGATCATCAGCGGCGACTGCAGCGTGGTGTCGAACTCGAACAGCGTGAATTCGTTGTTGCGCGCCACCAGCACCGCCACCGACACCAGCAGGCCACCGAGCACCGCCGCCGGCAGGTTGAGCCGCCCCAGCAGCGGTACCCACCGCCGCAGCAGGTAGCCCAGCATCAGCACCACGCCGGCGAAGGCCAGCGTATGGATCAGGTTCAACTCGAGCATCGGGTTCCTAGCGCAACGTCACCAGTTCTTCGGAGACCGTGGGATGGATGGCGACGGTGTCGTCGAAATCACGTTTGGTTGCGCCCATGCGCACCGCCACGGCGAAACCCTGCAGCATCTCGTCGATGCCGCGCCCGGCCAGGTGCACACCCACCACGCGCTGCTCCGGCCCGACCGTCACCAGCTTCATGCGCGTCTTGCGTTTGGCCTTGGTGAGGGCGTGGTACATGGGCACGAAGCCAGCGCTGTAGACCTTCACGGCGTCGCCAAACTGCGCGCGCGCCTGCGCCTCGGATAATCCCACCGTACCCAGTGGCGGGTGACCGAACACGACGGTGGGGATGTTGTCGAAGGACAGCTTGCGGTCTGCCATGCCGCCCCAGGTGCGGTCGGCAAAGCGCCGTCCCGCGGCGATGGCCACCGGCGTCAGCGTGACCTTGCCGGTGACATCACCGATGGCGAACACACCCGGCACGCTGGTCTGCTGGAACTCATCCACCCACACGAAGCCGCCCGGCTCCAGGCGCACGCCCACTTCCGGCGCGATGAACCCGGTGAGGGGGTCGCGGCCCAGCGCCCAGACCACTGCATCCTGCTCGGTGAGGAGTTCGCCATCGCTGAGCCGCACGTCGATGCGGCGGCCATCGGCGGCGCGCGTCAGTGATGTGGGGGTGGCCTGCGGCATCAGCGTCGCGCCGGCATGGGCCAGCCCGTCCTCGGCGGCCTCGATGAGGCTGGCGTCGAATTCCTTCAGCAGCACGGCGCCGCGCCACACCACGGTGACCTCGCTGCCCAGTGCGGCAAGGATGCCGGCGATCTCCACGGCAATGTAGCCGCCGCCCACCACGGTGACCCGTTGCGGGCGCTCCTGCAGCTCGAAAAAGCCGTCCGAGTTGATGCCCAGCTCCGCGCCCGGCACGTCGCTGCGGCGCGGCCGCCCGCCCGGTGCCAGCAGGATGCGCTCGCCGGTGAGGCGGCGGCCGTCCACCTCCACGGTCTTCGGGTCCACCAGGCGCCCCCAGCCCCGCACCAGCTCCACCTTGCTGCGCGCCAGGCCGGTTTCGTACAGGCCGTTCAGGTGCAGCAGGTTGGCGTCCCGCGCGGCCTTCAGCGCCGCCCAGTTGTGACCACCAACCTGCACGTCGAAGCCGTAGCCGCGGGCGTCCTCGAAGGCACCCACGAACTCGGCGGCGTTCCACATCATCTTCTTGGGTACGCAGCCCACGTTGACGCAGGTGCCGCCCAGCCGGCCGCCCTCCACCACCGCCACCCGCGCACCATATTCGGCGGCGCGGCGCGCCGTGGCGATGCCGCCGCTGCCACCACCGATCACTACCAGATCAAAGGCATCGTTCATCTGCTCATGTTACCGCGCAGGCGCATTAATATAGGTGCAATGAACAACCCCAACCCCCTGCTGGGCAGCGGCCCGCTGCCCGCCTTCGATGCCATCCGTCCGGAGCATGTGGAGACCGGTATCCGCGAGTTGCTGGCCGAGAACCGCGCCCGCATCCGCGAGATCGCGGCCGCTCCCGCGCCCAGCTTCCGCACGCTGGTGGAGCCGCTGGAAGAACTGCACCACCGCCTGTCGCGGGCCTGGTCGCCTGTGGGACATCTCAATGGCGTGATGAACAACGAGGCGCTGCGCGAGCGCTACAACGCCTGCCTGCCGCTGCTGTCCGAATACGGCACCGAGCTCAGCCAGAACGAAGACCTGTTCCGCGGCTACAGCGCCGTGCGAGCGCAGGAACTGGGCAGCCTCGATGCCGAGCAGCTGGCCGTGCTCGACCATGCGCTGGATGAATTCCGCCTTGCCGGTGTCGCGCTGGATGGCCCGCGCAAGGAGCGCTTCAAGGCAGTGATGCTGGAGCTGTCGCGGCTGGCGGCGAAGTTCGAGGAGAACGTGCTCGATGCCACTGCGGCCTTCACGCTCGAGGTCACCGACATCAACGAGCTGGCCGGCCTCAATGCCACCATCGTGTCGCAGGCCACCGAGCGCGCCGTGGCGGCCGGCAAGCACGGCTGGGTGCTGGGCCTCGACCAGCCCACTTATGTGGCCGTGGTCACCGATGCCCGCTCGGCCTCGCTGCGCCAGGCCTTCTACCGTGCCTGGAGCACGCGCGCCGCCACCACCGGTCCGTCGCCCGTGAAATTCGACAACACCCAGGTGATGGAAGACCTGCTGCGGCTGCGCCACGAGGCCGCCCAGCTGCTCGACTATCCCAACTACGCCGCCTATGCGCTGGCGCGGCGCATGGCGCGCAGCGTGGATGAAGTCCTGCAGTTCCTGCGCGATATCGCCAAGGCCGCGCGCCCCGCCGCCGAGCGCGAGCTGGCCGAGCTCGAAGCCTTTGCCGGCCGCAAGCTCGATGCCTGGGACATCACGTATTACTCCGAGCGCCTGCAGGAACAACGCTACAGCATCTCGCAGGAGGAACTGCGCCCGTACTTCCCGCTGACACGGGTGCTGGATGGCCTGTTCGGCGTGGTGCAGCGGCTGTTCCAGGTGAGCTTCCGCCGCCGCAACGATGTGCCGCTGTGGCATCAGGACGCGCGCTTCTACGACATCCTCGATGCCAGCGGCACGCCCATCGGCGGCGTGTACCTCGACCCTTATGCGCGCCCCAACAAGCGCAGCGGTGCCTGGATGGATGACTGCGTCGGCCGCAAGGACATCGCCACCGGCAGCGCGCTGCCGGTGGCATACCTTGTGTGCAACGCGCTGCCCGGTGCGGACGACCAGCCGGCGCAGCTCACGCACGATGACGTCGTGACACTGTTCCATGAATTCGGCCATGGCCTGCATCACCTGCTCACGCGCGTGAAATACCCGACCATCTCCGGCATCAACGGCGTGGCCTGGGATGCCGTGGAGCTGCCCAGCCAGTTCATGGAGAACTACGCCTGGCAGCCTGATGTGCTGCGCGAGATCACCGGTCACGTGACCACCGGCGAACCGCTGCCGGAGGACAAGATCACCCAGCTGCTGCGCACGCGCAGCTACCAGGCGGGCCTGGCCACCCTGCGCCAGGTGGAGTTCGCCTTGTTCGACTTCCGCCTGCATGCCGAATACGACCCTGCCAGGGGCGCCCGCATCTACGAGATCCTGGGCGAGGTGCGCCAGGAGGTGGCGGTGATCCGTACGCCGGAGTGGAACCGCTATCCGAACAGCTTCGGCCACATCTTTGCGGGCGGCTACGCGGCGGGCTATTACAGCTACAAGTGGGCCGAGGTGCTGTCGGCCGATGCCTTCGCAGCGTTCGAGGAGGCCGGCATCTACGACCGCGCCACGGCGCAGCGTTTCGTCGGCGAGATCCTGTCACGCGGCGGCAGCCGCCATGCACTGGATGCCTTCGTCGCCTTCCGTGGCCGGAAGCCCGATATCCAGCCGCTGCTGCGCCAGCACGGCATCGCCAGCTGAACCCGCCCCCGAAAGGGGTCAGATCTATTTCGGCTGGTCACGGGATGACGGCGCTGCGGCCGGCGCCGAGGCCGCACAGCCCCTGCACCACCGCCATCGCCATCACGAACAGCAGCGGCAGCGACCAGCCGCCGCTGAGGTCATGGGCAAGGCCGAAGGCCACCGGCCCCAGCGCGGCGATGAAATAGCCCACGCCCTGCACCATCAGTGACAGCGCCGCCACGGTGTGGGCGCTTCCCGCGCGCAGGCCGATGAAGCTCAGCGACAGGATCAGGCTGGGCCCCGCGCCCAGGCCCAGCAGGATGAACCACCCCAGCGCCGCCTGCGGCAGCAGCCACATGCCGGTCGTCGCCACCAGGCCTATGCTGGCCACGCCGGCCGCCAGCAGCCGCTGGTCCCGCAGGCGGCGCATCAGCAGCGGGATGGTCATGCCGGCCAGCAGCGCCATCACCTGGTAGAGCGTCAGCAGCCAGCCGGTGGTGGTGGCAGCAAAACCATAGTCATGCAGGTAGGCCGGATACCAGCTGATGGCCACATAGAACAAGGTGGACTGCGCGCCCATGAAGCCTGCGATCTGCCAGGCCAGCGCCCGCCGCCAGGGCGGATGCGGAGCGGCCGCGGCCTGCACCGCCGCAGGCATGGCCGGCGCGCGCAGCTGCGGCAGCCACAGTGCAATTGTCAGCATCGCCAGCAGCGACCAGCTGGCGAGCGACGCGCGCCAGCCACCCGGCAGCCACAGCAGCAGTGGCACGGCGATCCCCGAGCCCAGCGAAGCAAACACCTGCATCACCGTGGCATAGGCGCTCGTCAGGGCCGGCACCCGCTGCGGAAAATGCTGCTTCACCAATGTGGGCACCAGCACATTGGTCATGGCAATGGCGCCCGCCAGCAGCACCGTGCCGGCGTACAGCGAGGCCACATGGCCTTCGGAGCGCAGCAATATGCCCAGCGCCAGCGCCACCAGCCCGGCCAGCACCAGCCGCTCCGCACCGAAGCGCGCGCCCAGCCGCGCCAGCGGCGCGAACAGCGCAAACATCAGCAGCGGCAGGCTGCCCAGCAGCCCGGCCGCGGTCGCACTCAGCGACAGCTCCCGCTGGATCAGCGGCAGCAGCGGCCCGACTCCGGTCAGCGAAGCACGCAGATTGGCCGCCACCAGCAGCAGCGCCACCAGGAAAAGGGGTGATTGCATCGGCACAAGCATACGCAGGCGGGTCCCCCACCTTGTCTTATGTGTAATGATCGCCTGCAGAAAGTGTGTCCGCTGTCGTACTACGCCGGCGCGTCACTGCCTAGACTCGCGCATTGGTTCCACTTTCCCCAGGTCGCATGTACAACGCGCGCCGCAGCGATTACGACGTCACCAACACCGTCCGGGTGAGCTCTGCTCCCGAGGTGCGCGACGCGGTGAAGGAACTGTTCACCAGCGCCTGGCCCGGCATCCCCTTCGGCCCCGTCTCGCGCGCCTTCCAGGATTTCGAAATGGCCTTCACCGGCCGCATGCCGGGCTATTTCGGCGTCGACACCGTCTACCACGACCAGCAGCACACGCTCGACGTCACCCTGGCGATGGCGCGCCTGATGGCCGGTTATGAACGCGTGCATGGCGGCACCATCAAGGCACTCGGGCCCGAGCGCGCCGCGGTGGGCATCTTCCTCGCCCTGTTCCACGACATCGGCTACCTGCGCGAGAGCACCGAGTCGGCGCAGAACGGCGCCGAGTTCACGCGCAACCATGTGTCGCGCAGCGCGCGCTTCATGGATTTCTACCTGCCCACCATCGGCTTCGCGCACTGGACGCGCATCACCGCCGAGGTGGTGCATTTCACCGGCTACGAGAAGACTTTCGAGGACATCGGCGCCAAGGTGCCCGACCCTCGCGATATCCAGCTCGGTCACCTGCTCGGCACCGCCGACATGATCGCGCAGATGGCCGATCGCTGTTACCTCGAGAAATGCCGTGACCGGCTGTATCCGGAATTCGTGCTGGGTGGCGTGGCCGTGCCCAATGGCAAGGCCGACCGCAGCAATGTGCGCTATGCCTCCGGCCTCGACCTGCTGCGCCAGACGCCGCAGTTCATGGAAGACACCATCCAGAAGCGGCTCGATGCCGCCTTCAGCAAGGCCTACCGTTACGTTGAACCGCTGTTCGACGGCAACAACCCGTACATGGAAACCATCGACAAGAGCCTGGGGTTCCTGCGGCAGATCCTGCGCAGCGAGAGCTGGCGGCTGCTGCGCCGTTCGCCGCAGGTGTACGCCATGGCTCCGGATACGCTCACCAGCGTGCGGGCGCTGATGTCCGGTTACATCAAGCGAGCCTGGTCGCAGGACTGACCGCCTCCGGCCACGCATCCACGTTGGCCACATAACGCGCGAAGATCCCGGGCAGGGCACGCTCCACCGCCGCACGCGCCGCAAGATCCACATCCGCCAGCGCGGCACCCAGAAGTTGCGGCGTGAACTGCGCCAGTGCCTGCGAAGCCACCGGCCCATGACTCAGGTGCCAGGGCTCGGGTTGGGAACCGCCTCGCCAGGTGCTGTACGGCCGATAGAAGCCGAACTGCGCGGCATGCCCATCCAGCCACTGGCCCAGGCGTTCGAATACCCCGCCCAGCGCATACTCCTGCGGTATCAACTGCACCTGGTAACCGGCAGGCAGGGCCGCGCGGTCGATGGCATCGAAGTCGGTGCCCCAGTGATGGCGGCTGGCGCCGGGCAGCGCCGACCACACCAGGATGGCAGCCACCAGCGCGTCCGCATCCAGCGTTGCCGCATCGAGCGGCTGGCCCTGCACGTCCAGCAGCGGCCGCTCACCACGGCACTTGCCATTCCAGATGGCGAGCTGCCGCTCGAAGCCGCGGAACGAAGAAACCGGCACCAGATCGATGCCATGGACCGCGGCGGCACTGCGCATCTCGAGGAAGGGTGTGACCACGGCGGCATGCAGGCCGCAGGGCGGGTCGGTGAGGTCCACGATATGACCGCGACTGCGTCCGGTCAGTTCCAGCGGTGAGAATTGGATCTGCTCAGGCATGGCTCATTCTAGTGCATGCACCCGATTAGCCCCCGGCAAGTGGCCCCGCAGGGCCCGCGGGGGGTACCATGCGCTGCCGTGAGAAGTCTCAAGTCCAAATTCGCCCTGTCCGGCGGTGTGCTTGCCATCCTGCTCGTCGTGGCCTGCGTAGCCATTGCAGTGATGCTGCGGCATCCGCCAGGCATCAGTCGCAGCGTTCCCTGGACAGCCATCGCCGGTGTCGTCGCGCTGGCTGCGATCATCGGCGCGGGCTGGGTGTCCTTCATGATGGGCGGCCGCATCACCACTTCGCTGCTGCAGCTCAGCGACAGCGCCAGCCGCATCTCGCAGGGCGATTACACACAGCCGGTGCCCGCGCTGCGCAATGACGAAATCGGCGACCTGCAGCGCACCGTCGACCAGATGCGCCAGAGCCTGGCCGATACCACCATCACCAAGAACTATCTCGACAACGTGCTCAACAGCATGATCGATGCCGTGTTCGTGGTGCGCGGCGATGGTTCTATCAAGTTCACCAATGTGGCCGCGCAGCGGCTCACCGGCGCCGAGCCGGATTCCCTGCTTGGCCGGCCGATTGCCGCGCTGCTGCAGGGCCCGGATGTCAGCGACGACGAGAAACTGCGCCGCGCCAGCGAAGTGGGCGAAGCGGTGCTGCGCACCGAGACCGGCCAGACCATTCCGGTGTCGTTCTCCAGTTCCAGCATCGACACCGAGGATCCGCAGTTCTCCGGCTCCATCTACGTGGCGCGCGACATCACCGAGCGCAAGCGCGCCGAGCGGCGCATCCGTTACCTCGCGCGCTATGACGCGCTCACCAAGATCCCGAACCGCATGCAGTTCCAGCACCTGCTGCAGCAGGCCATCGCGCGCGTCCTGCGCGCGCACTCGGGCCTGGCGCTGCTGTACCTCGACATGGACCACTTCAAGGAGATCAACGACACCTTCGGCCATGCCGCGGGCGACCGCGTGCTCGAGGTGCTCACCGAACGCCTCACCAGCGTGCTGCCGGCCGAGACCGTGCTCGGACGCCTGGCCGGTGACGAGTTCGCGCTGTTCGTCGATGGCATCACCGATGCCAACGCCCACGAGGTGGTGCAGCACCTGTCGCGCGACATCCTCGACAGCGTGGCGCAGCCCTTCCACATCGGTGGCCAGGAGGTGTTCCTGTCCGCCTCGATCGGCGTGGCGCTGTGCCCGCGCGATGCCGAGAACGTGATCGACCTGATCCGCAATGCCGATGCGGCCATGTATTACTCCAAGCAGAACGGCGGCAACAGCTGCGCCTTCTACACCCGCGAGATGAATGCGGCGGCCGTCGAGCGGCTGATGCTGAAGAGCAAGCTCAAGCGCGCCATCGAGCGCGATGAGTTCGTGCTCGCGTACATGCCGAAGGTCAGCATCGCCGACGGGCGCATCGTCGGTGCCGAAGGCCTGCTGCGCTGGCGTGCGCCCGGCCATGGCGACATCCCGCCCGCGCAGTTCATCCCGCTGGCCGAGGAGAACAACCTCATCAGCGTGATCGGCGAGTGGGTGCTCAACCGCGTCTGCCTCGATTATCTCGCGCTGGCCGGCCAAGGCCGCGCGCCCGGCCGCATCGCGCTGAACCTGTCGCTGAAGCAGCTGCGCCAGGCCAGCTTCATCCTCGACTGCAAGTCGCTGTTCGAACGCCTGGGGGTGTCGCCCAAGCAGATCGAGCTCGAGATCACCGAATCGACGCTGATGGCCGATCCCAAGCGCACCATCGGCATGCTGCGGGAACTCGCCGGCATGGGCGTGCATCTGTCCATCGACGATTTCGGCACCGGCTATTCGTCGCTGTCTGCGCTGCAGCAGTTTCCCATCGGCACGCTGAAGATCGACCAGTCCTTCGTGCGCGACATGAACGATGACCGCAACGACGCCACCATCGTGCGCACCATCATCGAGATGGGCCACAGCCTCGGCATGCAGGTGGTGGCCGAGGGCGTGGAGACCCTGGCGCAGCTGCGTTTCCTGCGTTCGGCGGGCTGCGACGAAGCGCAGGGAACCTTGTTCGGCCTGCCCTGCTCGGCCGACGCCCTGGGCCAGCTGCTGTCCAGGCAGGTGGCCACGGGCGGTTCGCCCTTCCCCGGCGTCACGCAGGAACTGCGGGCCATCAGTGAGCACCGCGCCTGAGGCCACGCCCCTGAAGCCGGCCGCGGCGTGAAATCGCTACCGCGCCGCCTGTGGCGCATCTGCTGGGTCCTGTTGCTGCTGCTGTGGGTGGGCACCGGTGCCTGGCATGTCTTCAAGCCGCTGCCAACTGGCCTGCATGTCACCGGGCCGGAAGTCGCCGTGGCACCCGGCTCGCTGCACTTCCTCAGCGACATCGCCTCCGTCAACCATTTCGGCGACGCCGAGATCCAGCGGCATATCCACGCGGCCACGCTGGCGCTGGTGCGCGATGCGCAGGAGTTCCTGCTGCTCGACTACTTCCTGTTCAACGACAGCGGCGGACCGGCCGGGGCGCTGCGCTATGAGCAGGGGCTCACCCCGGTCTCGGCCGAGCTGATCGCAGCCGTGCGTGAACTCAGGCGCAGGCAGCCCCGGCTGCCGGTGCTGGTGCTCACCGATCCCCTGAACGATTTCTACCGCGGCAGCGCGCCGCCGGCGCTGGCGGCGCTGACCCAGCTCGGTGTGCAGGTGGTGGTGACCGACCTGGATGCGCTGCGCGATTCGAATCCGCTGTACAGCTCCGCATGGCGCCTGGGGGTGCGCTGGTGGGCCGAGCCTCGCGGCGAGGGCAACTGGCCCAACCCGCTCGCCGCCGCCGGGCCGCGCATTCCCTTCGGCGCGCTGACGCGGCTGCCCAACTTCAAGGCCAACCACCGCAAGGTGGCGCTTACCGGTGATGGCGCCGGCTCACTGGTCGGCATCGTCTCCTCCGGCAACCCGCATGACGCCAGCAGCGCGCATTCGAACGTGGCGCTGCAGATCCACGGCGAGGCGCTGCGGCCGCTGCTGGAAAGCGAGCTGGATATCGCGCGTTTCTCAGGCTGGCGTGGCACTGGGTTCGCGGCCTTCGACCACCTGGCGGCACCGGCCAGGGTCACCAGCCGCGACCCGGACGCCACCACCGTCGCCATCGCCACCGAGGGTGCCATCCGCGACCAGCTGCTGGATCGTTTCGACAGCACCCGTCGCGGCGATGCCATCGACGTGGCGCAGTTCTATCTCTCTGATCGCGGTGTGATCGAAGCCCTGCTGGCCGCCGCCGGCCGCGGCGTCGCCATCCGCGTGCTGCTCGATCCGAACAAGGATGCCTTCGGCTTCGAGAAATCCGGCATCCCCAACCGCCAGGTGGCCAGCGAGCTGATCTCCGCCAGCGACAGCGGCATCCGGCTGCGCTGGTACCGCACGCATGGCGAGCAGTTCCATGTGAAGCTCGCCGCGGTGCGCCGCGACGGACGGCTGTGGTTCACGCTGGGTTCGGCCAATTTCACGCGTCGCAACCTCGACGACTACAACCTCGAAGCCAATGCGCTGGTGGAAACGCCGGCCGACGGCGCGCTGGCGCGCGAGATCGGCAGCTGGTTCGACCAGCTGTGGAGCAATCATCCGGGCGGCACCGAGTACAGCGCCGATGCCGATGTGTATGCCGAGCCGGGCTTCCTGCGTTACTGGCTGTACCGCTTCATGGAAGCCACCGGCCTCTCTACATTCTGAATGCGAAGTCCACCTCGGGCCGGCGCCCGTCGATGATCTCGGCCAGCGCCCGCCCCGAGCCCGCGCCATGCGTCCAGCCCAGCGTGCCATGGCCGGTGTTGAGGTACAGGCCCGGCACGCCACTGCGGCCGATGTAGGGCACATTGCCTGGCGTTGCCGGCCGCAAGCCGGTCCAGTAGGTGGCCAGTTCCGCGCGGCTGACGCCCGGGAAGATATCCAGCGTGCGGCGCACGATGGCCTCGCAGCGGGCCTGGTTCAGTGCCGTTGAATAGCCGGTGAATTCGGCGGTACCGGCGATGCGCAGCCGCTCGCCGAAGCGCGAGAACACCAGCTTGTATTCGTCATCGGTGAGGCTCACCTGCGGCGCGCGTTCGGCATCCAGCACCGGCAGCGTGGCCGAGTAACCCTTCACCGGGTAGACATCCAGGTGCACGCCGGCACTGGCCGCGATATCGCGGCTGTAGCTGCCCAGCGCCAGCACATAGGCGTCGGCGTGCAGGGTGCGGTACGCGCCCTCCTCGTCGCTGATCTCCACGCCGCGCATTGCGCCGCCCTCGCCCAGCAGGCGCTGCACGCGCACGCCGTAGCGGAACTGCACGCCTTGCACGGCGCACAGGACCGCCAGCCGCGTGGTGAACAGATGCACGTCACCGGATTCATCCTGGCTGGTGTAGGTGGCGCCGGCCAGACGCGCGCGACTCGCCGCCAGCGCGGGCTCGATGCGCAGCACCTCGTCCACATCGATGACACGCCGCTCCACGCCGATCTCGCGCATGATGCGCGCCGGCTCCATGGCGAGCTCGAACTCGCGCGCGCTGGTGTAGTAGTGCAGGATGCCGCGGCCGAGGTAATCGTAGGTGATGCCGGTCTCGGCACGCAGCGCCCGCAGGCTGTCGCGGCTGTAGGTGCCCAGCCGCACCAGCTGGATCATGTTGTGCGTGGAACGCTTTGGCATGCACTCGAGCAGGAAGCGCAGCCCCCATGCCCACTGCGCCGGATCCGCGCGCAGCCGGAACAGCAGCGGCGCGTCTTCGCGGCCCAGCCATTTCAGCAGTTTCAGCGGCGCGGAAGGGTTGGCCCAGGGCTCCGCATGGCTGACCGAGATCTGCCCCCCGTTGCCGAAACTGGTCTCACGGGCCGCACCCGCATTGCGCTCCAGGACGACCACTTCGTGGCCCGCGCGGGACAGATACCAGGCCGTCGCGACGCCGATCACGCCCGCGCCCATCACAATCACTTTCATCCAGACACTCCAGGGACACTGACCCAACGCGCGGCCTTCACCGCGCCCACTGCCCCCGTCCCGGAAATGGGGTCAGATCTATTTTCCGGACGGAAAATAGATCTGACCCCATTTCTTCATTTCTTCGCGATCTCCGACGATCCGGCTGCGGGCCTACCGGCCTTGCGCCGCCGCCACGGCCTTGGTACGCACTTCCGCGATCGCCTTGCGCGTCGCCCGCTCCAGCGCCGGCACGATCTCGCCCATGCGGTTGCTGGCCACGGGCTCGGTCACCGCCGAGTCACAGCGCCCGATCACCTTGCGCGGCGCACCCGCCGTGACCACGCAGTCGAAGGTGACCTGGATCACCGGCGCCTCGCCCGAGCTGTACTGCGCCTCGAAATGCCGCACGGTGAGCAGCAGCTCGAAATCGCTGTTCACCACCACGCGGTCCGCCGCCACCACGGTGGTGAAGCCCCCGCCGCCAGCCAGCGATTCCACCGCGAATGCCGACAGCACCCGCGGCAGCGGTTCGCTCCAGCGGCTGCCCGCGAAATGGTTGAGTTCGTTGTCGCCACGCAGCAGCGCGATGCGGTCGTTGTCCAGGCCCGGCTGTATCACGGGGCGCAGCAGCAGCAGCACGCCCGGGACCGCCGGGGCACCCTGACTACCGGGCTCGGCGCGCAGGATATAGACGCGGTCCGGCTCCTCACCGCGCTTCAGCAGACTGCAGCCGGCGAGCAGCGTGGCTGCCAGCACCGACACCATCACACCTATTCTCATGCTCACCGGGGTACCTCCACGCCACGCGCCGCAGGCTGGTACAGCAGCTGCGACGGATCTGCCTTCAGGCTCTTGGAGAGCTCGCGCACCTCGGCGGCGGCGTCACTGGCCTCCTCCAGCAGACGCTGCAGCTGCGGCAGGCCATCCTTGGTGAAGCCGGTGATGCTGGCGCGGTTCTCCTGCACGAAGCCATTGATGCCCGTGCCAGCCTGCTCGAGGCTCACCGCGATGCTGTTCAGCTTGTCCACCAGCTGCCGCACCTGCGGCGTCAGCTCGGTGGTGGCGCTGGTGACGCTGGCAGTCAGGCGCCGCACCTCACGACTGGTGGAAACCAGTTCGCTGAGCAGCGTATCGACGCGTTCCATCGTGCCCGGCAGTTTCTGCGTGGCATCGTGCAGGTTGGCCACGAGGTCGGCCAGGCGCTTGGAATTCTCCTGCGAGAAGATCTCCTGCGCACGCTCCATCAGCACCGAGGCGCTGGCGGCCAGATCCGGCAGGCTGTCCATGAAGCTGTCCAGCGTCGAACGCACGCTGTTGATCACCGGGTAGCGCAGGCTGGGCACGGGCGGCAGCAGCTCGCGGTTGCCGTTGTTCTGCCGCAGATCCACATACAGCAGGCCGGTGGCGAAGCTCATCATCGACAGCTCCGCGGTGGTGCGCTCGGAAATGGGCGCGGCACTGTCGATGTCCGCCACCACCATCACCCGGTCGGCACTGCGCGCGTCCAGCCGCACGCGCCGCACCTTGCCCACTTCCACGCCCAGGTAACGCACCGAGCCGCCTTCGGAAAGGCCGGTGACGCTGCCGTGGAAATACATCTCGTAGCGAACGTAGTTGGCCTGGTCGCGGCCTTCGGAATACCAGTAGACGAACAGGCCCACCAGCGCCGTGACCAGGATGACAAAGGCACCCACGGCAAAGTAATTGGCTTCACGCTCCATCGATGGCCTCTGCCGGTGGCGGCACGGGTGGCGCGGGCGGTTTGGCGTCCACGGGCTCGGCATCACCGCCGGACGTGGCGAAGCGCGAGGCCCGGGTCCCGTGGAAATAGGCCTGGATCCACGGATGCGGGTGCTCGACGATGCGCTCGCGCGTGTCCTGCACCATCTTGCGGTCGACGATCACGCCAACTCGCTGGCAGATGCGGAAGATCGTATCGAGGTCATGCGTGATCATCACCACAGTGAGCTGCAGTTCATGCTGCAGGTAGGCTATCAGGTCGTCGAAGGCCGCGGCACGGATCGGGTCAAGGCCGGAGGTGGGCTCGTCCAGGAACAGCAGCTGCGGGTCCAGCGCCAGCGCCCGGGCCAGGGCCGCGCGCTTGACCATGCCGCCGGAGAGCTGCGAGGGGTATTTGCCCGCGGCATCTTCCGGCAGCCCCACCAGCCGCAGCTTGAGCCGCGCCAGGTCATCCATGGCGCTTTTCGGCAGCGACAGGTGCTCGACCATGGGCAGCTGGATGTTCTCGCGCACTGTCAGTCCCGAGAACAGCGCGCCCTGCTGGAAGGTCACGCCATAATTGGCCTTGGCCGCGCGCAGCTCGCGGCCGTGCAGCTGCGCCATGTCCACCCCCTCCACGTGCACGGTGCCGGCCTGGGGCCGGCGCAGGCCGAGGATGGTCCGCAGCAGCACCGATTTGCCCGCACCGGAGCCACCGAGGATGCCGAACACCTCGCCGCGGCGCACCTGCATGTCGAGGCCATCGTGCACCACCTGGCGGCCGAAGCGGTTCACCAGCCCGCGCACCTCGACGGCGAATTCCCCCGGGTCTGCCATCAGAAGTTGATCTTCATGAACAGCACCGCGAACAGGGCATCCGCCAGCAGCACCAGGAAGATCGCCTGCACCACGGCCACGGTGGTGAGGCGCCCGAGTTCACGGGAGGAGCCCCGCACCTGCAGGCCACGGTAGGTGCCCGCCAGCGCAATGAGGATGGCGAATACCGGTGCCTTCAGCATGCCGGCCCAGAAGGTGGTGGGTGCGATGGCCTCATTGGCACGCTGCAGGAACTGCTGCAGCGGCATGTCCAGCAGCGACAGGCACAGCAGCGCGCCACCGGCCAGGCCGATGATGTCGGCGATGAAGGTCAGCAGCGGCAAGGCGATCACGAGGCCGATCACCCGCGGCAGCACCAGCGCCTCCACGGCGTCGACGCCGGTGGCATCCAGGGCATCGATCTCGTCCCCGAGCTGCATCGAACCCAGTTCGGCGGCGAAGGCGCTGCCCGTGCGGCCGGCCACGATAATCGCCGTCAGCAGCACGCCCAGCTCGCGCAGCACCCCGACCGTGATGAGATCCACCACGTAGATGTCGGCGCCGTAGTTGCGCAGCTGGCTGGCGGACATGTAGGCCACGATCACGCTGATCAGGAAGGCGATCAGCGACACGATGGGGATGGCGGTGATGCCGGTCTCGTACACATGCCGCACGATGGCGGTAGGCCGCAGCGCCCGCACATGCCGCAGCGCGCGCCCCACCACCACCGTTGCGTGGCCCACGAATTCCAGCCCGGCACGCACATCCGTCAGGCGCTCCACCGCCGTGCGCCCCAGCAGTTCCACCACATTGGAGAAGCGATCCTCGTGCAGCGCCTTGTGCTTGACCTGCGGATCCGCGTGCAGCGCGTTGCGTACCAGTTCCAGCGCCGGCGGCGCGTCGGCGGCGAAGCGCACGGCAACCTGGCGCTGTGCCAGCTGGCGGGTCAGGTCATCCAGCGCCCAGGCGCCGGCCAGATCCAGCCGCTCCGCCCCTTCGGTGGTGATCAGCACTTCCTGCACGCCGTCCAGCTCGAGGCCGGCAAATTCGGCGCGGATCGGCACGATGCTGGCGGCCCGCCAGGGGCCGCGCAGCATCAGTTCCAGTCGTGTTCCATCCCGCCGAGTCTCGAGAAACGCCATCGCCCTGCATCAGGTGTCGTCGCGGTATCTCCGCAACCTGATGATGATGTACATCATTCCGGCCGCCGCGACGAGCCCCAGCCACAACTTGGCATCCGTGAACACCAGCCACCAGTGACCCTCACCCGCGGCGACACCGTTGGGGCCCCAGCCGTACAGCTGCGGCAGCCGCGGCGGCCAGGGGAAGACGCGCTCGCCGATGAAGCGGCCCACGTGGTTGCTGCCCCTGCCGAAGATGATCTTCTCGGCGACGAACAGCGCGAACGGCGGCAACGCGGCATACAGCAGCGGCGCCCGCTTGGCGGCCACCGAGGCCAGCATGAGGTAGCTCCCCAGCGGCGCGAACCACAGCGCGGCGAACAGGCCGCTGACCCCCACGCGGCCGAGTCCAGCCAGCGTGCCGCTGAACAGCCCCGTACCCACGAACGGCCGCAGCCCCTCGAAGCGCAGGTACATCACGCCCACCAGCAGCGGTTGCAGCACCAGGGCGAGCAACAGCACCAGCGCCGGGATCACCACCATGGCCACCAGGAACTTGGACACCACCGTCTCGGCATCCGACACCGGCAGTGATTTCCAGAACAGGATGCTGCGGTCCTTGCGCTCGGCAAACAGGCAGTCCAGCAGGTAGGTGAAGACCACGATGCCGGAGATGGCGGTAAGGAAGCCCGCCACCGTGACCATGGCAATGGCGCCGGCATGGGCCACCTGCCCCGGGTTCAGGGTGGGATTGAAGCGGGAGCCATCGATCTCCAGCTCGCCCGGGCCCATGCCGAACTGCCCGAAGGCTGCTGCGGCGACCACCAGGCCGGCCGCAATCAGCGGCGCCAGCCACAGCGTGCGGTGCTCCCACAGCTCGCGGCGCACCAGCATCAGGTATTTGTCTTTCATGCGGCCTCCCGCGTCATCCGCGCCACGAACAGGTCGGCGATGGCCGGGGTGCCGATGTCGCCCAGCGCGGCCAGCTGGTCGCGGGGCAGATCCCCTTCATAGAACAGCACCGTGCGACCCATGATGGGGCGTTCACTGAATGGTCCGAACGAGCGCGCCGCCGCCAGGTGCTCGGGTTTGACTATGAGCTGCACATAGCGCTCGCCGAGCGCCTCCACGGGGGTATCCAGCACGATGCGGCCCTGTTCGATGAACAGCACATCCGTGAGCAGGTGCTCGATCTCCTCCACCTGGTGGGTGGTCACGAGAATGGTGCGCTCCTCGTCCATGTAGTCATTCACCAGCGTGTCGTAGAAGCGGCGCCGCACCAGCAGGTCGAGGCCCAGCGTGGGTTCATCCAGCACCAGCAGCCTGGCCTTGATGGCAAGCACCAGCGCCAGGTGCAGCTGCGTCACCATGCCTTTCGACAGCTCCCGCACCTTGTGCGTGAGCTTCACATCCGTCGTGGCGAGGAAGCCTTCAGCCTTGGCGCGGTCGAAGGCCGGATGCACGGCCGCCACATAGTCCAGCGCGTTCCTGACTTTCAGCCATTTCGGCAGCACCGCCACGTCGGCGATGAAGGACACCTCGCTCATCAGCGCATCGCGCTGCGTGGCCGGATCGCGGCCCAGCACTGTCAGCTGGCCTTCATAAGGAGTGAGACCCAGGATGGATTTGATGACGGTGGTCTTGCCGGCGCCATTGCGGCCGATCAGGCCCACGATGCGGCCGGCGCCGATGCGGAAATCCACACCCGCGACGGCCTGCTTGCCGCTGTAGCGTTTGGCGAGACCGCGCGCCTCGATAATGGAATTCATTTTTCTTGCTCCAGGCGTGTCGGCAGCGGCGGCGTTACCGCGGCTGTCGAATTCTCCGAGTTGAACAGGGTTTCTGCGGACAGGCCGAGGCGCTGGATGGTGGCCTGGATGCGTGGCCATTCCTGTTCCAGGAAGCGCAGCCGCTCGTCCTTCATCAATGCCGAGCTCGCGCCGGGCGACACGAACATGCCGAGGCCACGGCGCTTCTCGACCAGGCCTTCATCCACCAGCTGCTGGTAGGCCTTCAGCACGGTCAGCGGGTTCAGCCGGTATTCGGAAGCCACCTGCCGTACGGACGGCAGGGGCTCGCCTTCCTTGAGCACCCCTTCCAGCACCATCGCCACCACGCGGTCGCGCAGCTGGCGATAGATCGGCTGGGATTCATCCCACTTGGCGTCGATGGGGCTCATGGTTCCTCCACTTTAATCGCGTATCCGGCTGTCAGCCGCCCTCGTTCTTCATGCTCGATGCCTCAGCCTCCGAAGACCGCGCGGAGCGGGGCGGCAACCTGCGCGACGGCGGCGCCGATGCCGTGGGTGTTGCCGGTGAAGACAACGGCGACGCTGGTGGCGATGAAGCCGGTGGTGGCGAAAGCCAGTCCAAGGGCGACGGCGCGATGCACCAGGCCCACTCGTTCGATTTCATTGCTGTTCTTCTCCATGACGTACTCCCTCTGTTTCCGGTTTCCGGGGCCGACCCTGTGTCGTGCCCCTATGGTGTTGTATCTAACTACAACACTACTTCACTGTCAACACCCACACACCAAAATATTTCTGCCGGGCGTGCGGGGGCCGTTCGGGCGCCCGCCGCGGCAGTAGAATCGCGACCCACTGCCGCGCCTGCCGGCCCACTGCCTGGAGTACTGATGAAGAAACCCGTCACCGTGACGATCACCGGCGCCGCTGGCCAGATCGGCTATGCCCTCGCCTTCCGCGTTGCCTCCGGGCAGTTGCTGGGCGATGACCAGCCCGTGAACCTGCACCTGCTGGAGATCACGCCGACGCTGCCGGCGCTGCAGGGCGTGGTGATGGAGCTGAACGACTGCGCCTTCCCGCTGCTGGCCAAGGTCGTGGCGACGGATGATGCGAAGGTTGCATTCAAGGACAGCCAGGTGGCCTTGCTGGTGGGCGCGCGTCCGCGTGGCCCTGGCATGGAGCGCAAGGATCTGCTCCTGGCGAACGCGGCGATCTTCTCCGCGCAGGGCAAGGCCATGAACGAAGTGGCCGACCGCAATATCAAGGTGCTGGTGGTGGGCAACCCCGCGAACACCAATTCACTGATCGCGCGCGCCAATGCGCCGGACCTGAACCCACGCAACTTCACTGCCATGACGCGGCTGGACCACAACCGCGCGCTGTCGCAGCTGGCCGAGAAGACCGGCGCGCACACCACCGACATCCGCAAGATGACCATCTGGGGCAACCATTCCGCCACGCAGTATCCGGATCTGTCGCAGACCACGGTGGGCGGCAAGCCGGCCAAGTCGCTGGTCGACCAGAAGTGGATCGAAGAGACCTTCATTCCCGTGGTGCAGCAGCGTGGCGCGGCCATCATCAAGGCGCGTGGGGCCTCTTCTGCGGCCTCGGCGGCGGCCGCGGCCATCGACCATGTGCACACCTGGGTGAAGGGCACGGCCGAGGGCGACTGGGTCTCGATGGCCGTGCCGTCGGATGGCAGCTATGGCATCAAGGAAGGGGTGATCTACTCTTATCCAGTGACCGTGAAGAACGGCGACTACAGCATCGTGCAGGGTCTTGCGATCGATGACTTCAGCCGCAAGCGCATGGACCTTTCCGAAGCCGAGCTTCGCGAAGAGCGCGATGGCGTCAAGGACCTGCTGTAACCGGAGCCTCACAACATGACCCCGCATCGCCTTGGCTTCCTCAGCGCCGCCATGGCGGTGCTGGCTCTGTGCGCCTGCCACTCGAAGCCTGAAGTGGCAGGCAGCCTCTCCATCCCCAGGCTCGAGCCCCAGACGCGCACGCTGGCCAACGGCCTGCGCGTCTACGCCCTGCCCGACCCCAACACCGCCAGCGTATCGGTGGCGGTGTGGTATGACGTCGGCTCCAAGAACGATCCGGCCGGACGTTCGGGCTTCGCGCATCTGTTCGAGCACCTGATGTTCAAGTCGACGGCCAACATGCCGTCGGAAACCTTCGATCGCCTCACCGAGGATGTGGGCGGCGTCAACAACGCCTCCACCGCTGACGACTACACCGACTACTTCGAGACCGTGCCCGCCAACCACCTGCAGCGCGTGCTGTGGGCCGAGGCCGAGCGCATGGGCTCGCTGGTGGTGGACGAGGCCACCTTCGCCTCCGAGCGCCAGGTGGTGCAGGAGGAACTGCGCCAGCGCATCCTCGCCGCGCCCTATGGCAAATTGTTCGGCCTGTACCTGACGCAGGCCAACTTCGACATCCATCCCTATGGCCGGCCGGGCATCGGCTCCATCGAGGATCTGGATGCCGCCACCATCGACGATGTGCGCGCCTTCCACGCAGCCTATTACCGTCCTGACAATGCCGTGCTGGTGGTGTCCGGCAACTTCGATGCCCGGCAGCTGGATGCCTGGGTGGACCAGTATTTCGCACCGCTGGCCACACCGAAGCGGCCGATTCCGCGCGTCACAGCCATTGAGCCTGCGCGCACCGCGCCCAAGTCGCTGACGGTCTACGAACCCAATGTGCCGCTGCCCGCCGTGGTGATCTCGTGGCCGTCGCCAGCCGCCAATAGTCCCGATATCGCGGCGTGGACCATGCTCGATGCCATCCTGCAGAGCGGCCAGTCATCGCGTCTGTACCAGGCGCTGGTGTACGAGCAGCAGCTCGCCGCGCAGGTGGGTTCCAATTTCGACATCAGCGTGCAACCCGGCGTGTACGCATTGCTCGCCATCCTCTCCGACGGCAAGTCCGCCGATGAAGGCATCGCTGCGCTGCAGGCCGAGATCGCGAAGCTGCGGGATGCACCGGTGAGCGAGGCCGAACTCGAGGAAGCCCGCAACGAACTATTGGCCGAAGCGCTGGAGAACCGCGAAACCTCCGATGGCCGCGCCGCCGAGCTCGCCCGTTCGGTGATCCTGTTCGGTGATCCGGCCGCCTCGGACAAACTGCTGGCACAGCTGCAGACCGTCACCGCTGCCGATGTGCAGCGCGTGGCGAAGTCGCTGCTGGACGATGCGCGCGCGGTGACCATCCGCTACCTGCCCGAAGCGGCCGGCGCCAAGGGTGATGTCATCGCCAGCTCCGCGAACATCCAGACCGTGAAGATCGACATCCCGGCCGCGGAAATCCCCACTTACACATTGAAGGCCGAAGCCGACCGCACGCCGCCGCCGCCTCCCGGCGCGGCCGTTGCGGCAGTGGTGCCGGCAGCCACCGAGAAGACGCTGTCCAACGGCCTGCGCGTCATCGTCGCCAACCGTCCGGGCCTGCCGCTGGTGGCGGCGGACCTGCGCCTCGCCGCCGGCAGTGCGCTGGATCCGGCCGATCGCGCCGGCCTCGCCTCCATCACCGCGGATGTGGCCACCCGTGGCACCACCACGCGCTCGGCCACCGACATTGCGCGCGAAGTGGAGAGCCTGGGTGCCACATTGAATGCGGCGGCCGGCGCTGATTCCTCCAGCGTGTCGGTGAGCACGCGTTCGGACAAGGCCGCAGCGCTGTTCGCGGTGTTCGCCGACGTGGTGCGCAACGCGGCTTTCGCGGAAGAGGAACTGGACCGCGCCCGGCAGGAATCACTGGACGGACTCACTGTCGCGCTGCGCCAGCCCGGCACCGTCGCGCAGTACGCACTGGCGCGCCGGCTGTTCGGTGACGGCCCCTATGGCAAGACGCCATCACCACGCTCGGTGGCGGCACTGACGCGCGATGATGTGGTCGCCTTCCACTCCAGCTGGTGGCGACCCGACAATGCCGTGCTGGTCATCACCGGCGATGTGACGCCGGAGGTGGGCTTCGAGCTGGCCCAGCAGGCCTTCGGCTCATGGCCCCGGCCCGCCACTGCGCTGCCGGCGGCCGCCGAGCCTGGGCCGGCCGGCACGGCGCGGCCGCTGCTGGTGGTCGACATCCCGAAGATCGGCCAGGCCGCGGTGGTGGCGGGCAACTACGGCCCCACCCGCACCGGCGCGGATTTCTTCGCCACGCTGATCGCGAACAATGTGCTGGGCGGTGGCTACTCGTCACGGCTGAACCAGGAGATACGCATCAAGCGCGGGCTGTCGTATGGCGCGGGTTCGAACTTCGTGTCGCGCAAATCCAGCGCACCCATCGTGGCCTCCGCGCAGACACGCAACGATGCCGTGGTGCAGGTGGTGGAGCTGCTGTCGGGTGAACTCGGCCGGCTCGGCGGCGCGCTGATCCCGGAGGCGGAGATCACCAACCGCAAGGCCGTGCTGATCGGCAGCTTCGGCCGTTCGGTGGAAACCGTGGGCGGCCTGGCCAGCCAGCTGTCGACGCTGGCGCAGTTCGGGCTGCCGCTCACCAGGCTGCAGAGCTATGCGGCGGATATCGAGGCGGTGACGCCGGCACAGACTGCCGCAGCGGCGCGCAGCTATTTCGATCCGGCGAAGGCCGCGTTCGTGGTGGTGGGCGATGCGGCGGTGTTCGGCAAGGCGTTGAAGGCCAAGTATCCGCAGCTTGAGCAGATTGGCATCGGCAAGTTCAACCTGGACAGTGCCACGCTGAAGTAGCGCGCCGCGCGCGGCTCAGTCGCGAGACGAGAGAGCCGGAAGTGAACGCTTCCGGCTTTTTTCATGGTCGATCCTGCGTGCCAGCCGTGGTCATTGTCAGGACGGTATTGGTCGATGACAGCCGCGATTGCCGCAGTGTTATTACCTTCCGCCTATCCGTAGTCGTGTATCCGGCAACGGTTCCATACTCCGGTCCTCGGGGTCGTGGTCGAAGAAAAAAACATCTCAGGGGGCCGCATGCATATCCCAGTCCGTGCACAGGTCGCGCGCGCCGTCGCGCTGAGCATCGCGGCTTCAGTGCTGATGCCACAGTTGGCGGCAGCTGCCGCTCCGGAAAAGGTGGATGAACTTCCCGAGGTGGTCGTCACCGCGCAGTTCCGCGAGCAGCGCCTGCAGGACACACCGATCGCCATCACCGCGGTCAACGCGGAGATGCTCGAGGCGCGTGGCCAGATCAACATCGCGGAAGTTGCCGCGCAGGCACCGAATGTGTCGCTGCGGCCACAGCCGCAGAATGGCGGCTCCGGCCTCATCGCCTTCATCCGCGGCGTCGGCCAGACCGATTTCAACTACGCGGTCGATCCGGGCGTCGGCGTCTATATCGACGATGTGTATATCCCGACGCTGTCCAGCTCGCTGCTGGAGCTGATCGACCTCGACCGCATCGAAGTGCTGCGCGGCCCGCAGGGCACGCTGGCCGGCAAGAACTCCATCGGCGGCGCGATCAAGCTGTTCAGCGCCAGGCCCATGGGCGACGACTCCGGCTCCCTGCGCGTGTCGTACGGCAGGTTCAACGAACTGAGCGTCCGCGGCATGGCGGATCTGAAGATCAACGACGACATGGCGCTGCGCATCTCGGGCATGAGCCGCGGCCGCGATGGCTATGTCGGCATGCTGGACTACGGCCAGACGCATCCGTCTTCGAACGTGCCGCAGAACACCAGCCGCGGCAACGGCAATGCCGATTACCGCACCATGGGTGGCCAGGACATCCTGGCCGGTCGCGCGGCCCTGCGCTGGACAGCCAGTGAACGGCTGGAGATCAATCTCTCCACCGACTACACCCGCGAGCGTTCCGAGGCGATCCCGACCGTGCTGATCGCCGGCGGCGCGCACACCGGTGTGTTCAATCCCGCGGTGCCGGGCGCCTCCAACTCGACAGGCACGCCTTGGCTGGTGGGCAAGAATGGCCAGGCGGTGAACATGAGCTGCGCCTTCGTGCCCTACGGCCAGTACAGCTGCGATACCGGTGGCGACCTGATGGGCTGGAATCCGAAATACGTCAGTTACTCGAATTTCCTCGATGCCTCGGCGGCCATTCCCTATGCGCCTTTCAAGCCATATTTCTCGCTGCCGATCACCGAGTTCAATGGCTATGGCTACAGCGGCAATATCAGCTTCGACATCAACGACAACGTGCAGCTGGAATACATCGGGTCGTATCGCAAGTACAACTCGAAGTTCGGCCAGGACCAGGACGCAACGCCCATTCCGGTGGCCCAGCTCGACAACGAGCTGAACCACCATGCGTTCACCTCGGAAGTGCGGCTCAACATGAAATCCGCTGGCGGATTCATCGAAGGCACGCTGGGCGCGTTCTATCTGGATCAGAAGGGCGTGTACACCGCGCGCGTGGACCTGAACTATGTCGGCCCGGTCATCGACTTCCTGCACGGCCCGGATTCCACCCCCAGCGAAACCAAGGCAGCGTTCGGCACGGCGACCATCCACCCGACGCAGGCGCTGAGCTTCACCGGTGGTCTGCGCTATACCAAGGATTCCAAGGACTACACCTACTTCCGCTCCAATCCGGATGGCACGGTGCCGGATCCTGCCACCTGTGCGCCGCCCAACGTGAACAACGACTGGTTCACCCATCCGAACTGCCTGCTCGCTGGCATCTACAACATCGAGGGCAGCTTCAGGGGCGACCGCACCGACTGGCGCGTCGTCGGCGACTATCGCTTTTCCGAGAGTCTGCTGGCGTATGCGTCCGTGTCCACCGGCTTCAAGGGCGGCGGCGTCAATCCGCGGCCGTTCTTCGCCACCCAGCGCCTGCCCTTCGACCCCGAGACCATCACGACCTACGAGGCGGGGTTCAAGTCCGATTTCCTGGATCGCCGCCTGCGCGTGAATGGCGCGGTGTTCCTGAACAAGTACGACGACATCCAGCTCGCCAAGCAGGTATGTCCGGAGTCGGCGCCATTCCCGTCGCAGCCCTGCCTGCGCCCGGACAACATCGGCGCGGCCGACGTGAAGGGCGCCGAGCTTGAGATCATGGCGAATCCCGGCGCCGGCTTCACTTTCGATGGCAGTGTCAGCGTGCTGGATTTCAAATACACCACCGACGTCGACCCCGCTACGGGCTTCCTGGTGAATTCGGGTATCGCTCCCGGCAACATCACGCCCTATACACCTGAGCTCGCCTATTCGGTGGGGGCGCAGAAAGACGTGGCAGTGAATTCCGGCACGCTGAGCCTGCGCCTGGATGGCTCCTACCAGGCCAAGGTGTTCACCAACGGCGAGAACACCGAATTCGGCAAGATCGATGGCCGCTTCCTCGCCAATGCCAGGGTCAGCTATTCCCGCAATGAAACCTGGAAGGTGGGACTGGAGGTACAGAACCTCTTCAACAAGTACTACTTCATGTCCAAGAGCGATGTATCCACCGGTCAGCTCGGCGTGGTCACCGGCGTGCCAGGCCTGCCGCGCACCTGGAGTCTGTCGGTGGAGCGCAAGTTCTGATCCTCTGACAGACGCGCGGGCCAGTCAGGGCTGAAAACCGGGAGGCCGGAAG
>JBEVNO010000157.1:0-27682 GCA_040508085.1 Steroidobacteraceae bacterium | reverse complement strand
CTTCGGGATCGAGGCTGGCGCCGACCAGGTGCTCCGGGTCACCGGTCAGCAGTCGCGACAGCGTCACCGTGCCGAGGAAGCGGTCATGCCGGTCGACCACGAACAGCCGGTCGGTGCGCATCGGCAGCTCGCCGCGCATGCGCAGGTAACGCGTCACCACTTCCAGCGACACATCCGAGCGCACGCTCACCGTGTCGGTGCTCATCAGGCCGCCGGCGGAATCCTCGGGCCAGGACAGCACCCGCGACAGCCGTTCGCGGTCCAGCTGGTCCATGTTGTGCAGCAGTTGCTGCGTCACCGTCTCCGGCAGATCGGAGAGCAGGTCGGCCAGATCGTCGACCTCCATGCCCTCGGTGGCCGCGGCCAGCTCCTCGGCATCCATCTCGCGGATCAGCTGCCCGCGCACGTCATCGGAGAGCTCGACCAGCACATCGCCGTCGAGATCCGGGTCGGTCATCTCCCAGACCAGTTCGCGGCGCTTGGGTGGCAGCGATTCGAGCAGCTGCGCGATCTCGGCCGGATGCAGCGTGTTGATCATGCGCTCGGCACTGCGTACCGCGCCTTCATCCAGCGCGGTGCGCAGCGCCGCCAGCCGCCCGGCCTTGACCGGGCGAACCAGTGCCATCTCGTTGTCGTGCGCTTCAGTCACAGGTTGGTGTAGTTCGGTCCGCTGCCGCCCTCGGGCGTGGTCCAGGTGATCACACCGTAAGGATCCTTGATGTCACAGGCCTTGCAGTGCACGCAGTTGGCGGCGTTGATCTGCAGGCGCCGTCCGCCGGCGCCATCATCGATCATCTCGTATACCGACGCCGGGCAGAAGCGCGTGCAGGGGTTACCGAATTCGCTGGTGCAGCGCGTGGCACAGATGTTGGTGTCGGCCACATGCAGGTGCACCGGCTGCGCTTCATTGTGGCTGGTCTGCGCGAAGAACACGGCGGCCAGGCGATCCCGCGGCGGCAAGTTGCGCGGCCGCCATTGCCGGTCGGGCGAGGTGTACTCATCCAGGCGTTCCAGCGCCTGGTTGCTGCGGTTGGCGAGCGTCCATGGTGTGCGGCCCGCCGTGAGCGTTTCCAGCGCGCCATTGGCCAGGCCCCACCACAGCCCGCGCTTGAAGCCGGGCTTGATGTTGCGCACCCGGCGCAGCTCGCGTCCGCCTGCTGATTCGCGCCAGCGCGCGTCAAAGCCCGCCGTGCCGCCGGTGGTCACCAGATGTTCGGCGGCCAGCATGCCGCAGCGCAGGGCCTGGTGGATGCCCTTGATCTTGGGAAAGTTCAGCGTGCCCGCGGCGTCACCGGCGAGCAATGCGCCCGGCATGTCCAGGCGCGGCATTGACTGCCAGCCACCCGCGGCGATGCTGCGCGCGCCGGCGGCGAGGATCTCGCCGCCCTGGAGCAGCGCCGCCACGCTGGGATGGTGCTTGAACTGCTGGAAGGCTTCGAAGGGCGCGAAGCGTGGATCCAGATAGTCCAGGCCCGCCACATAGCCCACATACACCTGGTCACCCGGCAGGTGGTAGATGAAGCTGCCGCCATAGGTGGCGCTGTCCAGCGGCCAGCCTACTGAATGCTGCACGAGGCCCGGACGCACGCGGCCCGGCGGCAGCTGCCACAGCTCCTTGAATCCCAGCGCGAAGGTCTGCGGGGAACTCCCGGCATCGAGCGCGTATTCGCGGATCAGCTGCTTGGCGAGGCTGCCGCGACAGCCCTCCGCCACGATTGTGGCGCGCGCGCGGATCTGCGGGCCGGGGGCGAAATCCGCACCCGGGTTGCCGTCGGCATCCAGCCCCATGTCGCCCACCTGCACGCCGTTGACCGCGCCCTGCGCGTCGAACAGAGGTGCAGCCGCCGCGAAACCCGGCAGCACGTCCACGCCCAGCGCCTCGGCACGCTGCGACAGCAGCGGCAGCAGCTGTCCCAGCGACACGATGAAGTTGCCATGGTTGCGCTGCTGCGGCGGCACCGGCAGCCACCAGGCAGACGCAGGCGTCAGCAGGCGGAACTCGTCCGCCGCCACGGGCACGCAGAGCGAGGGCTGCTGCTGGCGCCACTCCGGCCACAGCTCATCCAGTGCCGCAGGTTCCATCACGGCGCCCGACAGCGTGTGGCCGCCCACCGCGGCGGCTTTTTCCAGCACGCAGACCGTGCGCGCGGGGTCCAGCTGCTTGATGCGCATGGCCGCCGCCAGGCCCGCCGGGCCTGCGCCTACCACGAGCACGTCATATTCCATGATGTCGCGTTCGATCATGGGCGCGAAGTCTAGCCGCCTGCTGCCAGATCAGGTTCGGGAATGCGCGCGAGGATGGCGCTGCGGGCGGCGGCGACAGTGGCGGCGATATCGGCACCGCCAGAGCCCGGCGGCGGCAGCGGCGGTGCGATCTCGATCTGGATGCGGCAGGGCTGCGGCAGCACACGCCCGGCGGGCAGCCCGCGGCGCGTGCCACGGATGGCGATGGGCACGATGGGCAGCTGCGCGCGCGCCGCGACCACGAAGGCGCCTGGGCGGAACGGAGCCAGTCCCGGTTCATGGTGGAAGGTGCCTTCGGGAAAGAACGCCAGCGCGCCGCCGGCATGCGCGCGCTTCAGCAGCTCGCGCGTGTCGCCCTTGTTCTTCACGCCGCTGCCGCGATCCACATACAGCGAACCGATACGGCGCAGCAGCAGGTTGGCGCCCGGCACCCGGCTCATCTCGCGCTTGATCACGAAGCCGAAGGTGGGCGGCAGCGCGGCGTACAGCACCACGCCGTCGAGATAGCTGCCATGGTTGGCCACCACCACGCAGGGACCATCCGGCAGGCTGGCCGCCTGCAGCAGCTCCACCCGCATGCCGCAGGTCCACAGGGCCAGGCGTGCCGCACCACGCACGAGGCGGCGTCGCAGTGACTGCCACGGCACCGGGATGATCAGTACCAGCACGCCCAGGCCCAGAATCAGGAAGCTGGCATACGCCCAGGCCGCGTAGGGCAGGGCCAGCCAGCGCGGGAATTCTCTATGTGCCGACACTTTGCCTGCTGAGCTGCGCGGGGGGATTCTGTGACTCGCTTCTCTTTATGTTAACGCGTCCCAATAGCTGTGATAGCCATCACGCAGGTGGAGACAGCTCGTGACGATACTGCCTATCAACGAGCAGTCACGAGTCCTATCGGAACAATCCAGTGAGCAAGACCGCAAGCACCGCCTTGGCGCGACCCGCGCCGGATGCAGTCGATCCCGCCATCACCCGTTTCCTCGACGGGGCGTGGATGGAACGCGGGCTGTCGGCCAATACGCTGGCGGCCTACCGTGCCGATCTCATGGCCCTGTCCCGCTGGCTTGCCACGCAGGGCGGGCTGATCACCAAGGCTACGCGCGCAGACCTGCTTGGATTCATCGCCTGGCGAGTCGAATCCGGGGCCCGTCCGCGTTCGACGGCACGACAGCTTTCGTCGTTCCGTCGTTTCTTCCGTCATCTGCTGCGTGAGGGCACGCTGCGCGATGACCCGACCGCGCAGATCGCCATGCCGAAGATCGGCCGCTCATTGCCGAAGTCGCTCAGCGAGGAAGAGGTCGAATCGCTGCTGAACGCACCGCTGGTTTCGGATCCGCTGGGCAGCCGCGACCGCTGCATGCTGGAAGTGCTGTATGCCACGGGGCTGCGCGTTTCGGAGCTGGTGTCGCTGCGCTACTCGCAGCTGAACCTGAACCAGGGCGTGCTGCGCGTGCATGGCAAGGGCGACCGCGAGCGGATGATTCCGCTGGGCGAGGAGGCCGTGAACTGGCTGAACGAATTCATCGGCACTGGCCGCGGCGAGATCCTGCTCGACCGCAGCACGGATTATCTCTTCCCGACGCGCCGCGGCGACCACATGACGCGCCAGGCCTTCTGGCACATCATCAAGCGCTACGCCCGCAAGGCCAACATCTCCAAGGAACTCTCGCCACACACGCTGCGCCATGCTTTCGCCACGCATCTGCTCAATCATGGCGCCGACCTGCGCGTGGTGCAGATGCTGCTGGGGCACAGCGATCTGTCGACGACGCAGATCTACACCCATGTGGCCCGCGAGCGCCTGAAGGATCTGCACTCCACGCATCATCAGCGCGGCTGATCCGGCCGCGCCCGGAACGGGCGCGCGGCGGTGCTAGAATTCCGCCCATGAATATCCGACTGCTGCTGCCGCTGGTCATCGTCCTGCCGCTCATGGCCTGTGCGCAGGGCTCGGGCACGCCGCCTGCCGCCATCGCTGCGGCTCCCGGTGCGGCCGCCCAGAAGCCCGCTGAGGCGCCACCTGCCACCGCGCCACTGGCCAAGGGCGATCCGCGCATTGCGCTGTCCGCCAAGCTGCCCGGCACAAGGCCAGAAGACCTGCGCGCCACGCCCATTCCCGGCATCTTCGAGCTCTCGCATGGCGCCGACATCTCCTATGTCACCGCCGATGCGAAGTTCGTGTTCTCGGGCGACCTGTACCAGGTATCGATGAATGGGGATTTCCCCAACCTCACCGAAGTGCGGCGGCGTGAGATGCGGGCGGCCAGGCTCGCCGCCATTCCCGAATCGCAGATGCTGGTGTTCGGGCCGGCCACCGCGCCGCATACCATCACTGTGTTCACCGACATCGACTGCCCGTGGTGCCAGCGCCTGCATTCGCAGATAGCGCAGTACAACCAGCTGGGCATCCGCGTGCGCTATCTGTTCTATCCGCGCACCGGGCCGGATACCGAATCCTGGTACAAGGCCGATGCCGTGTGGTGTTCGGCCAATCGCAACGAGGCCTTCACGCGCGCCAAGAATGGCGAGGACGTGAAGCAGAAGCCCTGCCCGTCATCGCCGGTGAAGCGTGACTACGAACTGGGGCAGGAGATCGGCGTGACCGGCACACCCGGCGTGGTGCTCGAAAACGGCGAACTGGTGCCCGGCTACCTCGCACCCAAGCAGATGCTGGCACACATCACCGAAAGCCTCGCCCAACCCCCCCGCGCCCAATAATTTATTCAGCGCTCGAGCAGGTCGCGCTTGCCGGGCTTGCCGTCCCATTCCTTGCCGTCGGCGGGGCCGGGTTTCTTCTCGGTGAGCACCGGCCACTGCTTGGCCAGCTCCGCATTGAGCTTCAGGAAATCCTTCTGGTCCGCAGGCACCTCGTCCTCGGAGAAGATCGCCTCGGCCGGACACTCCGGCTCGCACAGCGTGCAGTCGATGCATTCATCCGGGTCGATCACCAGGAAATTGGGCCCCTCGTGGAAACAGTCCACCGGGCAGACTTCCACGCAATCCATGTATTTGCACTTGATGCAGTTTTCGGTGACGACGAAGGTCATGCAGGCTCCATAGAGCAGTCGGGCGCGGGGATTGTAGGGAAGCTGGCGGAGGATTTCAGCCCGGATCGCGTCGCCGCAGCGTGGTGATGTGCTGCCGCTCGGTTCCGGCGGCCCGGTCGGCCAGGTACTGCCGCAGCGAATAGCGGATGGTGGGGAAGGCCAGGTCGTCCCAGGGAATATCCGCCGGGTCCACCAGGCGGGTCTCCAGGCTCTCCACGCCCGCTCCGTGGGCGGCGGAGAGCATGCGCGCGCGGAAGAACACATGCACCTGCCCGGATTCGGGCACGTTCATCAGCGCCAGCGTGGAGCCGATCTCGACCCGCGCCAGGGCCTCCTCATGGCATTCCCGGGCCGCGCCCTGTTCCAGCGTCTCATCCAGCTCCATGAACCCCGCCGGGACCGTCCAGAACCCGTGGCGCGGCTCGATGGCGCGGCGGCACAGCAGGATGCGTCCCTCGAATTCAGGCACGCAACCCACCACCAGCAGCGGATTCTCGTAATGCACGGCCTGGCATTGCGGACAGATGCGTCGGGGGTGCGAATCCTCGGGCGGCACGGCGATGACGGTGCGGGCGCCGCAGTAGCTGCAGAAAAGCTTTTCGGTCATGTCATCCGGGAAGTGGCTGTCCGCCCAGCAGGCGGGCGCGCGCCAGTTTACCCAGCACGCGCAGGCGTTGCGTGGTCGATGGGGGCTTCAGGAAATCCCCGCACTGCGCGGCCGGCAGCGGTGCGCGGTACAGAAACCCCTGGTAACGGTCGCACCCGAGGGTCCGGAGCAGCTGCAGCTGTCCAGCGGTCTCCACTCCCTCGGCTGTCACCTGCAGGTGCAGGCAGTGCGCCAGCGACACCATGCCGCTCACGATATCGGCATCCTCGCCGCCGGCCTCCATCCCCTGGATGAAACTGCGGTCGATCTTGAGGCCATGCAGCGGCAGGCGCCGCAAGAAGCTGATGCTGGAGAAACCGGTACCGAAATCATCCAGCGTTACGCGCAGGCCCAGCTTCACGAGCTGGCCGAGCCGCTTGGCCGAATGCTCCACGTCATGCATCAGCGCGGCTTCGGAGAACTCCAGTTCGACAAACCGGGCATCGACCTGGGTCTCGCCGAGCACGGCTTGCACCTGGGCGAGCAGATCCGGCTGGTTCAACTGCTCGGCGGACAAGTTCACGGCTATGCACAGTTCGTCATGGCCTGCCAGATGCCAGGCGCGCAGTTGGCGACAGGCCTCGAGCAGTGCCCATGCGCCGATGCCGCGCATCAGGCCGGCGTCGCCGGCGAGCGGCAGGAAATCGGCCGGCAGCAACAACCCGCGCGTGGGGTGTTGCCAGCGCAGCAGGGCTTCCAGGCGCTCGACCCGGCCAGTGCCGATATCCAACAGTGGCTGGAAATGCAGCAGCAACTGCTGCCCGGCCAATGCCTCGCGCAGCGCGCTTTCCAGTTCCTGCCGGTCACGGGCGAAGCCGGCCATGCCGGCAGTGAAGAACTGGAGGTTGTCGCGCCCCGCATGCTTCGCCCCGTACATGGCGGCGTCCGCGTGCCTCAGCAGGGTCGGGCCTTCGTGGCCATCGGCCGGATACAAGGCAACGCCAATGCTGCTGGAAACCTGGATCTCGACGCCCACCACCCTCATGGGGCGCGATATTTCCTGCTGCAGCTGGCGCAGGATGCGCAGGACCTCCGCGCGGTCGCCCGCACCGGTGAGCAGCGCGACGAACTCATCGCCGCCCATGCGGGCCAGGGTGTCGGTGGCGCGCAGCTGCGGCGGCAGTCGCGCTGCCAGTTCGCGCAGCAGTTCATCGCCGGCCAGGTGGCCCAGCGAATCATTGATGGATTTGAAGCGGTCCAGGTCGATGACGGCCAGCGCGAACTGCGAATTCTGGCGCTGGGCCTGCGCGACGGCCTGCTGCAGCCGGTCGCCGAGCAAGGTGCGGTTGGGCAGGCCCGTGAGCGCATCGTGCGTGGCGGCATGGCTGAGTTTCTGGTTGGCCCGCTCCAGCTGCGCAGCATGCTGGTGTGCACGCGAGGCCATGTGCATGTCCACCAGGATCAGGCCCGAAGTAATGGCGATGAGCCCCAGTGCCACCAGCGCCACGGTAATTGCCAGCCAGCCCTGGTCCAGCACCACGCCCCCGACGCAGAAGGCGCCCGGCGCGAACACCGTCGCTGCCATGCCGATGTAATGCATGCCGCTGATGGCGGAACCCAGCACGATGCCGGCGGCGACTCGCGCCGCATGCAGACGCCAGCCGCGTCCCTGGCGCAGGCGGAAGGCGAGCCACAGCGACATCACCGACGCCGCAATGGCGAGCATCACCGAAGCCGCGAACAGCCGCGGTTCGTAACGCACCCCGGGCTCGATCGTGATGGCATCCATGCCGACGTAATGCATGGCGCTGATGCCCAGACCAAGGATTACGCCGCTCTGCAGTACCTTGGCGGGCGGCAGCGCCGGGGCGCTGGCAATGCGCAGCGCATAGGCCGATGCCGCGACGGTCAGCGCCAGCGATAACAGGGTGATGAAGAGGTTGTAGGCCAGCGGGACCGGCAAGCGGAAGGCCATCATGCCGATGAAGTGCATGGCCCAGATGCCCACGCCCATGGTCAGCGCCCCGCCGGCCAGCCACATGCGGGCCGCAAGACCCCTGGCCCGCGCGATGCGCGCCGAGACATTCAGGGCGGCGTAGGAGACCGCGACCGCCACCAGCACCGAGAGGGCGACAGTCCAAGTCTCGTACGAGCCTGTCATGGACCCATCCTAGACCGTTGCGCTCAGCGGTACCGTACCCTCATCACCCTTTCGTACCGGCCCCCGCCGTCCCGCTCACCCACGGCTGTCGCGCATCGCGACGGCGCGCGGCGTGAAGTGCAGGTGCTGCGGCAGGGCGCGCAGGAAGTCGCTGGCGCGCGCCGGGCCAGCCAGATCCACGCACAGCTGGCCCTCATGGCGGTGCCGGAGCACCAGCCGCGTAACGAAGGGTGACCACGGGGCATCGACCTTCACGATATCCGCGAACAGCCAGTGCACCGGCTTGAAGACCTTGAAGTGCAGTCCGGCATCGACGATCTCGAGGCGCGGACTGATGCCGTTCTCGGCTTGGCCGAAAAACCGGTAAAAGCGCTTGAGGCTGCGCACCGGCACCACGATGCCCGTGGCGCTGCTTGCCAGCGGCTGGTCGGATGCCTGGCGCGTCTTCCGGACCAGCCGCAGTGCCAGCCACATCGACAGCGGTATGACACAGGCGCACAGCGCGAGGACGAATATCGTGAGCTGCCAGTCGGTCATGGGTCTCGGGATCTGCAGCGGACAAGAAAAAGCCGCCCCCGCTGGGGACGGCTTGTTCCGGATTGGTGCCCATGGTCCGAATCGAACGGACACGACCTTGCGGTCGGCAGATTTTGAGTCTGCTGCGTCTACCAGTTCCGCCACACGGGCATGCGCGAAGGGTGCCGATGTTAGCGATTTTTAATTGTCCTGGGGCTGCGACCTTTTGCCCGGACCGCGCATCTTCGGGGGCATGAGCCGGTTTCTTGCCATTGAAGTGGACGGGGATTGCCTGCGCCGGGCGGCGGCGGGCGAACGCGCGGCCCAGCAGGAAGTCTACGAGCGCACCGCCGGCCCCGCCTTCGCGCTGATACGCCGCATCGTGCGCAGCCGGCCGGCCGCCGAGGATGTATTCCAGGATTGCATGCTGCGGCTGCTGGGCGCGCTGCCCGGATTCCGCGGCGAGGCGCCCTTCGGTGCCTGGGCGCGGCAGGTGGTGCTGCGTGCCTGCCTGATGCACCTGCGCTCGCCATGGCAGCGGGGGCGGCGGGCATTGCTCGGTTTCAGTCTGGACGAAGACGCCGCGGATCCCCTCGAGCCGGCCGCCCGCGAGACACCGCTGGGCGCGCAGATCGACCTGGAACGGGCGCTGGCGCGCCTGCCGCAGACGGCCCGCGCCATCGTCTGGATGCATGACGTCGAGGGCCTGCGGCATGAGGAGATCGCGGCCGCCTTCGGCCGCAGCGTGAGCTTCTCCAAGTCGCAGCTGTCGCGTGCGCACGCGCAGCTGCGCATGCAGCTGCAGGCTTACACCCGGACTGCCTGCGCCACCACACCCGGCATGGTCATCGAGGGTCCTTCGCCATGAATGCTCCCGTGGATCTGCGCCAGCTCGAGGTGGAGCCGCCGGCCGGCGCGCCGTACGGCTTCGGTGAATTCGAGCGGCGCCGTGAACTTGGGCTGCGCCGCCGCCGCGCCACCGCGTGGAGCGTGGCGGGCTCGGTGGGCGTGCTGGGGCTGGTGGCAGTGCTCGCGCTGGTCACGCAGGCGCCGCAGCCGGCGGCACAGCTCACCGCTGCCGCGGTGCAGGCCCGGGACGCGCAGCCCGCGCTGCTGGATCTGGGCCAGTTCGACCTGACCAGCGAACTGCAGGACCACATCGCGCTGCTGGATGCGGAGATTTCGGCAGCGCGGGTCGGCACCACCGCTCCCGGACAGCTGCGCGAGCTGGAGTCCACGCGCGCCGAACTGAATGATTCCCTGCAGCGCGTCAGCTACGCGCATTCCCTGCTGGGCCTGTGATGCACCAAGGAGCAACGATGAATGCGATTCGCAACACCCTGCGCAGTGGCCTGCTGACTGGCCTGCTGGCCGCGGCCGCGTTGCCGGCCCTGGCGGCAGCGCCAGAGCCAGCACCCGCTGCCGCGCCCGACCAGGGCACCGAACAGCGCCTTGAAGCGGCGCGCCAGCGCCTGGATGCGGCGGCGCGCGAAGTAGCCGAGCTCTCTGGCCAGATGGCCGGCCAGATGGGCCGTCGTTTCAACTTCAATTTCAGCACGCCGGATGGCGCAATGCCGCCGCGCGCCATGCTCGGTGTTGCGATCCGGCCCGAGACGGACAAGGGCGGCGCCCTGGTGGGCTCGATCAGTCCGGGTGGCCCGGCTGCCGAGGCCGGCATCCGGCAGGGCGATGTGATCACTTCGGTGGGTGGCCATGACCTCTCGAAGGAGGGCAATCCTGGCCGCGCGTTGGTGGAGAAGATGAACGAGCTGCAGCCTGACCTGAAGGTGCAGGTCGGCCTGCTGCGCGATGGCAGGAAGCTCACAGTCGATGTCATGCCGCGACCGGCGCCGCACCTGCTGGCGCAGCAGATGCGTGAGCGGTTCCGCAATGGTCCGATGGGGATGCCGGGCTTTCCCGGTCCGGGCGGCCTGACCAATGGCCCGCAGCTGCGCCAGTTCATGCTCGAGCGCGAGAACGAAGCCGGCACGCGTTTCGAGGGCATCGAGTTCGCCACGCTGTCCGAACGCCTCGGCGGCTACTTCGGCGTGAAGCAGGGCGTGCTCGTGGTGCGTGCCGGGGCCAATTCGCCCTGGAAGCTGCAGGACGGGGACGTGATCCTCGCCATTGACGGGCGCGAACCGGATTCAGCCCAGCATGCCGGCCGCATCCTGCGTTCCTACCAGGCTGGCGAGAAGCTGACGCTGAAGGTGCAGCGCGACCGCAAGGCGCAGAACATCGAGGTCACCGCGCCGCGCGATGGCAGACGCGATGGCGCCCGCGACGAGCGCGCCGCGCGCCGCGGCTAGGCACCACGGCCCGGGGGCGCCAGGCGCCACGGCCCGGGGGCGCGCTGATCGGGTACGATGCGCGCCCCCATGCGCCGCGCCGATTTCAACTTTGAACTGCCGCCGGAGCTGATCGCCCAGGCGCCGTTGCCACAGCGCTCGGCCAGCCGGCTGCTGGCTCTCGACGGCGCTACCGGCGCGCTGGAAGATCGTCTCTTCACTGACCTGCCGCAGCTGCTGCAGCCCGGCGACCTGCTGGTGTTCAACGACACGCGCGTCGTGGCAGCGCGGCTCATCGGCAGCAAGGCCTCCGGCGGCCGTGTCGAAGTGTTCCTGGAACGCAGCGTCGGCGGCCCGCGGGCCTGGGTGCAGCTGCGCGCCAGCAAGGCCATCCGGCCGGATCTCATCATCCACACCGCCGGCGGCGCGCTGCGCGTGGTCGAACGCGTGAACACGCCGGCCGGTGACCTGTGGGAGATCGAGACCCCGGGCGATGCGCTCTCCTTCTTCGAGACCCATGGCAGCGTGCCGCTGCCGCCGTACATCGAGCGCGCGGCGGACGAGGCCGATCGAGAGCGCTACCAGAGCATCTTTGCGCGCGAGCCGGGTGCCGTGGCCGCACCCACCGCCAGCCTGCATTTTGATCCCGGGCTGGTGGCGCGCATCGACGCGCGCGGTGTGCAGCGCGCGGTGGTGACGCTGCATGTGGGCGCAGGCACCTTCCAGCCGCTGCGTGTGGATGATCCTGCGCAGCATGTGATGCATGCGGAGCGTTATGCGGTGGGCCAGGCACTGGTGGATGCAGTGGCCAGTTGCCGCGCGGCCGGCGGGCGCGTGGTGGCCGTGGGCACCACCGTGGCGCGCGCACTGGAGAGCGCCAGCGCCGATGGCGTGTTGCGCGCCGGCGCCGGCGACACGCGCCTGTTCATCACCGCGGGCTATGATTTCCGCGTCGTGGACGTGCTCATCACCAATTTCCACCTGCCTGAATCCACGTTGCTGATGCTGGTGGCGGCCTTCGCGGGCCACGCCCATGTGCTGGCCGCTTACGCGCATGCGGTACGCGGGCGCTACCGTTTCTTCAGCTATGGCGACGCCATGTGGATCTCGGCCCAGCCCGGAGTGCGGACTTGATCTCCTTTGAACTGCTGCAGACCGAAGGCGCCGCGCGGCGCGGCCGCCTCACGCTCGACAAGGGCGTGATCGAGACGCCGATCTTCATGCCCGTGGGCACCTACGGCACCGTGAAGGCGATGACGCCCGAAGAACTGGAAGGCATCGGCGCCCAGATCATCCTGGGCAATACCTTCCACCTGATGCTGCGCCCGGGCACCGCCGTGATCGATGCGCACGGCGGCCTGCATGGCTTCATGCACTGGCACAAACCCATCCTGACGGACTCGGGTGGCTTCCAGGTGTTCAGCCTGGCGGACCTGCGCAAGATCACCGAGGAGGGCGTGCGCTTTGCCTCGCCCATCGATGGCAGCCAGGTGCGGCTGACGCCGGAGGATTCCATGGACGTGCAGCGCTCGCTGGGCTCGGATATCGCCATGTGCTTCGACGACTGCACGCCGTGGCCGGCCACCGAGCAGCAGGCGCGGGATTCCATGGAGCGCTCCATGCGCTGGGCCGCGCGCTCGCATGCGCATTACTACCGCGATGATCCGGCGCCGCCACGCGGCAACCTGTTCGGCATCATCCAGGGCGGCACCCATGCACCGCTGCGGCAGGCCTCGCTGGAAGCGCTGACCCGCATCGGCTTCCCCGGTTATGCCATCGGCGGCCTGGCGGTGGGTGAACCCGAGGAGGTGCGGCTGGCCGTGCTCGAGGGCATCGAGCCGCACATCCCGCGCGACCGGCCGCGCTACCTGATGGGGGTGGGGCGGCCGGAGGACCTGATCGCTGCCGTGGCACGCGGTGTCGACATGTTCGACTGCGTGATGCCCACGCGGCACGCACGCAACGGCCACCTGTTCACCAGCACCGGCGTGCTGAACATCCGCAACGCCGCACATGCCGCGGACACCGGCCCCATCGACCCGGAATGCGGCTGCTACACCTGCCGCAACTACTCCCGCGCCTACCTGCGCCACCTGGACAAGTGCAACGAGATCCTCGGGGCGCGGCTCAACACCATCCACAACCTGTATTTCTACCTGGACCTGATGCGGCAGGTGCGCCAGGCTCTGGACGCGGGTCGCTATGCGGCATTCGCCGCCGCTTTCCTGGCCCGGCGGGCCGGGGGCTGACGGGGAACCACCCGGGCTCCGGCTGGTCGCCACGGTGGCTGCGCGGCCCTGTGGCATAATCGCCCGCCGATTTTTACCCGGAAGGTTCGAGCCATGAGTTTCCTCATATCAGATGCCCACGCCCAGGCAGCGGGCGCCTCCACGCAGGGCGGCATGATCAACATGCTCATCCTGCCCCTGATGCTGGTGGTGTTCTATTTCCTGCTGATCCGCCCCCAGCAGAAGCGCGCCAAGGAGCACACCAACATGCTCGCCAAGCTCGCCCCGGGCGATGAAGTGGTCACCGCCGGCGGCATCCTTGGCAAGGCCACCGACGTCACGGACAGCTTCGTCACCGTCGAGATCGCCGATGGCGTGCGCATCAAGGTGCAGAAGACCCAGATCACGACGCTGGTTCCCAAGGGCACTTACAAGGGCGCCTGAACCACCATGCTCGAGTTCGCCCGCTGGAAATATGTCGTCGTCGTGCTGGTGACGCTGCTGGCGCTGCTGTTCGCGGCGCCCAACTTCTTCGGCGAGGATCTCGCCGTGCAGCTGGCGCGGCGCGACCGCGCCAACATCGACGCAGCCGGGCAGCAGACCATCGAGGACGCCCTGAAGGCCAAGGGCGTGGTCATCAAGCGTGCCTACCTCGATGGCGGGCGCGCCATGCTGCTGTTCGACGAGGTGAACCAGCAGCTGGCGGCGCGTGACGCCGCCAACGAAGTGCTGTCGGTCGACTATGTGTCGGCGCTGGCACGTGCGCCGCGCGCACCCTCTTTCTTCCTGAAGCTGGGTCTGCGGCCCATGCCATTGGGCCTCGACCTGCGCGGCGGCCTGTCGCTGCTCTACCAGGTGGACGTCAACGGCGCCATCCGCCAGCTCATCGAAAGCTATGACCAGGATTTCCGCCGCGCGCTCACCGCGGCCAATGTCACCTTCTCCGACACCATCCAGCTGCAGAACGACAATGGCGTGCTGAACGGCGTGCGCGTCACCTTCGCGCCGGGGGCGGATCTCGCCGCGGCTCGCGATGTGATGCGCAAGGTGCTGCCGGACGCGAACTACTCCATCCAGAACGGCCCCGTGCCCTATGTGGACGCGACGCTCACGGCGGCGCAGGTCACCGACCGGCAGCGCAACGCCATCCAGCAGAACATGACCACGCTGCGCAACCGCGTCGGCGCGCTGGGCGTCACCGAGCCCATCGTGCAGCAGCAGGGCCTGGACCGCATCTCGGTGCAGCTGCCAGGCGTCACCAACTCGGCCGAGGTGAAGGACATCCTGGGCAAGATGCCTACGCTTGAATTCCGCCTCACCGATGTGACCAACAATGTGCAGGAAGCCGTGGCGCGCGGGCGCGCGCCGCTGGGCTCGCGCATCGACTACCACCGTGAGGTGAATGGCTTCCGGCAGCCCACGCTGCTGAAGCGCGAGCTTATCGCCACCGGCACCGATCTGGTGAATGCCACGGCGACCACCACGCAGGAAGGCCCGGCCGTGGCGATCCGCCTGAGCTCCAAGGCCGGCGACGAGATGCTGCGCGTCACCCAGGCCAACCTCGGGCGCCCGATGGCGGTGGTGCTCATCGACCAGACCCGCGAGAAGTACGTCGAGAACGGCGAAACCAAGGAACGCGACGTGATCCGCCGCGAGGTGATCAGCGAGGCCACCATCCGCGGTGTATTCGGCAACCAGTTCAACATCACCGGCCTGAGCCAGAACGAGGCACGCGATACCGCGCTGCTGATGCGTTCCGGCCAGCTGGCGGCGCCGCTGGTGCCGGTCAGCGAACGCGCCATCGGGCCATCGCTCGGCCAGCAGAACATCCAGGCGGGCGTACGGGCGCTGCTCATCGGTTCGGCGGCGCTGTTCCTGTTCATGATCTTCTACTACCACCTGTTCGGCGTGGTGGCGACGGTGGTGCTGCTGGGCAATGTGGTGCTGCTCACCGCGCTGCTGTCACTGATGAAGGCCTCGCTGTCGCTGCCGGGCATCGCCGGCATCCTGCTCACCGTCGGCATGGCGGTGGATGCCAACGTGATCATCTACGAGCGTATCCGCGAGGAGCTGCGCAACGGCGTCTCCCCGCAGGCGGCCATCCGCGCCGGCTTCGAGAAGGCCTGGTCCGCCATCATGGATTCGAACCTCACCACGGCGATCGCAGGCCTCGTGCTGTGGGTGTTCGGTACCGGGCCGATCCGCAATTTCGCCATCGTGCTGGTGCTGGGCATCGCCACCTCGATGATCACCTCGCTGCTGGGCAGCCGCGCACTGCTGACGCTGATCTATGGCGGGCGCAAGAAGCCCACCCGGCTCGCGATCGGCTGATCGCGCTAAAGATTCAAGGAAAACGACGTGGAATTCTTCGGCAAGGCAACCAGCTTTCCATTCATGGCGACGCGACGCGTGTGGTACACGCTGTCAGTGCTGCTGATGGTGGCCTCCATAGGCCTGTTCCTGGCGCGTGGCCTGCACCTCACCGTGGATTTCACCGGTGGCACCACCGACGAGGCAACCTTCTCCGGCGCCGCCGACACCGAGAAGGTGCGCACCGCGCTCGAAGCCAATGGCTTCCACGAGCCCACCGTGCAGGCCTTTGGCACCTCGCGCGACATCTCCGCGCGCCTGGCACCGGAGGCGGGGCAATCCGTGGACCAGGTGCGCGAGCGCGTGGCCACGGCGCTGCGCAGCGTGGATCCGCAGGTGGAGATCAAGCCGCTGGAGTTCGTCGGCCCGCAGGTGGGCGATGAACTGCGCAACGCCGCCATCCTGGCGCTGTCGCTGACCATGGCGCTGGTGTTCCTGTACATCGCGTTCCGCTTCCACACCTGGCGGCTGTCCTCCGGTGCCATCCTGGCGCTGCTGCACGACCCCATCCTGATCATCGGCTGGTTCGCGCTGTCGCAGACGCCCTTCGACCTCGCGGTGGTGGCGGCGCTGCTGGCCGTGGTGGGTTACTCGCTGAACGACACCATCATCGTGTTCGACCGCATCCGCGAGCGCTTCGAGGCCAACCGCCGGCTGGAGCCGCGGCTGGCACTGGACCAGTCGATCAACCAGACCCTGTCGCGCACCATCATGACCAAGGTCACCACGCTGATCGTGGTGGTGGCGCTGCTGGTGCTGGGCGGTCCGGCGCTGCGCGGCTTTGCCGAAGCGCTGGTCATCGGCATCGTCGCCGGCACCTATTCGTCGATCTACATTTCCGCAGCCGTGGCGCTGGATCTCGGCCTGAAGGCCGAGCATGTGTTCCCGGTGGTGCGCAGCCGGGAAGTCGACAGCCTGCCCTGATCCCCACCCCCGCCTGAGCAGAGGGCCCACCGACGATGCTTGAGAACCTGATGGTTCACCTCACCGACCCAGCCGCCTGGATGGCCTTCTTCACGCTCTCGCTGCTGGAGATCGTGCTGGGTATCGACAACATCATCTTCATCTCGGTGCTGGTGGGCCGGCTGCCGCCGGAGCAGCGCAAGCGGGCGCGCAACTTCGGCCTGCTGGCCGCGATGTTCACGCGCATTGCGCTGCTGCTGTCGATCGTGTGGCTGATCGGGCTGACCAGGCCCTGGTTCAGCGTATTCGGCAACGACATCTCCGGCCGCGACCTGGTGCTGATAGTCGGTGGCCTGTTCCTGCTCGGCAAGAGCGTGCTGGAAATCCATCACACGCTGGAAGGCGCCGCCGACGATCGCAAGGCGCGGCTGTTCTCGGCCTTCGCGCTGATCATTGTGCAGATCGCCATCATCGACATCGTGTTCTCGCTGGATTCGGTGTTCACTGCCGTGGGTCTGGCTGATCCCAGCCAGGTGCCAATCATGGTGGCTGCAATTGTTGTGTCCATCATCGTGATGATGGTGCTGGCGGGGCCGATCTCGGATTTCGTCGAGGAGCACCCGACGGTCAAGGTGCTGGCGCTGGCCTTCCTGATCCTGGTCGGTGTGGCACTGATAGCCGATGGCTGGGGCACGCACATCCCCAAGGCCTACCTGTATTTCGCAATGGCCTTTTCCGTGGGCGTGGAAATGATTAACCTGAGGCTGCGCAAGCATCTTGATCGACGCAAGGTCGAGAAGGGCGAAACCTGACGCGCTGGAGTACCGGACTACATGAAACACCCCCGAATTTCCCTGCTCGCCGCTGCTGTTGCCGGTGTAGTCCTGCTCAGCGCCTGCTCCAAGTCGGGGGGCGGTGGCGCGGCCGCCGAGACCATCAAGGTGGGCGAGTTCGCCTCGCTCACCGGCAAGGAGGCGACATTCGGCGTGTCCTCGCATGAGGGCACGGTGCTCGCGGTCGAGGAAATCAATGCCGCCGGCGGCGTGCTCGGCAAGCAGCTCGAGCTGATCTCCGAAGACAACCGCAGCACGCCGGGCGAATCCGCGACCATTGCCAAGAAGCTCATCACCCGCGACAAGGTGGTGGCGATCCTGGGTGAGGTTGCCTCGGGCCGCTCGCTGGAAGTCGGGCCCATCGCGCAGGCCAGCAAGATCCCGATGATCTCGCCGTCCTCGACCAACCCCAAGGTCACCGAAACCGGCGATTACGTATTCCGCGTCTGCTTCACCGATCCCTTCCAGGGCAAGCTGCTGGCCGAGTTCGCCAAGCGTTCGCTGAAGTCCACCAAGCTCGCCATCCTGTCGGACGTGGCGGCGCCTTACAGCGTCGGTCTCGCCCAGTATGTGCGCGAGCCTTATGTGGCCGGCGGCGGCACCATTGTCGGTGAGGAGAAATACACCGGCGGCGACAAGGATTTCAAAGCGCAGCTGACCAAGATCAAGGGCACCAATCCGGATGCCATCCTGGTGCCGGGCTACTACAGCGACGTGGGCCTCATCATCTCGCAGGCGCGGCAGCTGGGCATCACCGTGCCGCTGTTCGGTGGCGATGGCTGGGAAGCCCCCGAGCTCATCCAGATCGCCGGCGCCGACGCGCTGGTGGGTACCTACTACTCCACGCATTTCTCGCCCGAGAGCACCGAGCCGCTGTCGCAGAAGTTCGTCACCGCCTACAAGGCCAAGTTCGGCGGCAAGGTGCCGGATGCGATGGCCGCGCTGGGCTACGACTCGGTGCTGGTGCTGGTCGATGCCATCAAGCGTGCCGGCACCACGGAAGAGCCGGCGCTGCGCGATGCCATCGCCGCCACCAAGGGTTTCCCCGGCGCCACCGGCGCCACCACGCTGGACGAGAAGCGCGATGCTTCCAAGCCGGCGGTGATCATCACTGTCAAGGACGGCAAGTTCGTATACGTCGAAACGATCACGCCCTGAAAACCTCAAGCTTCCGCATGGTTCCGGGTGACGTGACGTGAACGAGCTGCTGCAGCAGTTGATCAACGGGCTGGCGCTGGGCGCCATCTATGCACTGATCGCGCTGGGTTACACGATGGTGTACGGCGTGTTGCGCTTCATCAATTTCGCCCACAGCGATGTATTCATGGTGGGCGGCTTCGCGGGCTATTACCTGGCGCGCATCCTGCCCAGCGGCCCCATCTCCGGCGTGCTGGTGCTGCTGGGGGCGATGATGATCTGCGCGCTGCTCGGCGTGGTCATCGAGAAGCTGGCCTACCGGCCGTTGCGCGGCCGGTCGACGCTTACCGTGCTCATCACCGCCATCGGCGTGTCGCTGCTGCTGCAGAACCTCGGGCAGCGCATCTTCGGTGCCAGCCCGCGCTCCTTCCCGGCGCTGTTCCCGCTGCACCAGTTCCACATCGGCGGCGTGGTCATCTCCAGCGCGCAGATCATGGTGTTCGTGGTGACGTTGCTGCTGCTGTTCGCGCTGCAGTACATCGTGCTGCACACCCGCATCGGCACCGCCATGCGCGCGCTGTCGTTCAACCCGACGGCCGCCTCGCTGGTCGGCGTCAACAACGACCGCATCATCTCCTTCACCTTTGCGCTGGGTTCGGCGCTGGCCGCGGCCGGCGGCATCCTGTATGCCTCGAACTACCCCTCCATCGATCCGCTGATGGGCACGCTGCCCGGGCTCAAGGCCTTCGTGGCAGCGGTGCTGGGCGGCATCGGCAACATTGCCGGCGCCGCGGTGGGCGGGCTGGTGCTGGGCCTGGTCGAGACCACGGTGGTGGGCCTGGGCGGCTCCACCTATCGCGATGCCGTGGCGTTCTCGGTGCTGATCCTGATCCTGCTGCTGCGCCCCAACGGGCTGCTCGGCAAGAGCGTGGCGGAGAAGGTCTGATGCTGGCCGCCCGTCCGCAGCTGATCCTGCTGGCCGTGCTGGCCGCCATTGGCGTGCTGTCGGCCTTCTCCAGCAGCTACAACCCTTACTTCCTCGATATCGCGGTCACCTGCGGCATCAACATCACGCTGGCGGTGAGCCTGAACCTCATCAATGGCTACACCGGCCAGTTCTCGCTGGGCCATGCAGGGTTCATGGGCGTGGGCGCCTACGCCGCCGCCATGCTCACCACCACGGCGGGTGCGGCGCTGCTGGCAGCATTCGGCGGGCAGCAGTGGCTGGTGTTCGCGGTGGCGCTGCTGGTCGGCGGTTTTGCCTCGGCCGTCGCCGGGCTCATCGTCGGCGTGCCGTCGCTGCGGCTGAAGGGCGATTACCTCGCCATCGTGACGCTGGGCTTCGGCGAGATCATCCGTGTGGTGCTGAACAACATCGATGCGGTGGGCGGCCCGCGCGGCCTCATCGGCATTCCGGGCTACGCCAACCTCGCCTGGGCCTTCGGCCTTGCTGCCATCTGCGTGTACACCGTCTGGGCCATGGTGAATTCCACCTATGGGCGGGGCTTCATCGCCGTTTCCGATGACGAGATCGCCGCCGAGGCCATGGGCATCAACACCACGCGCTACAAGATCACCGCCTTCCTGGTGGGCGCATTCTTCGCCGGCCTTGCCGGCGGCGTGTATGCGCACTTCAAGCAGTACATCGCGCCGCAGGGTTTCGGCTTCGACCGCTCGATCGAGATCGTGGTGATGGTGATCCTGGGCGGCATGGGCAACACAGCGGGCGTCATCGTCGCGGCCATCCTGCTCACCGTGCTGGGTGAGTCGCTGCGCCAGTTCGGCGACTACCGCATGATCATCTACTCGCTGCTGATCATCGTGCTGATGATCACGCGTCCGCAGGGACTGTTCCGCTGGAACATGCGCACCAGGGCCCAGGCCAAAGGCAACGCCTGATGGCCGCGCCGCTGCTCGAACTGGATCATTGCACGCTGCGCTTCGGCGGCCTCACCGCCGTGGGCGATCTGTCCTTTGCCGTGCCTGAGGGTTCGCTGATGGGCCTCATCGGCCCCAACGGCGCCGGCAAGACCAGCGTGTTCAACCTGATCACCGGCGTTTACCGCCCCACCTCCGGCGAGGCGCGCTTCGCCGGCCAGCCGCTGACCGGCCTGCCGCCATACCGCATCACCGGGCGCGGCATCGCGCGCACCTTCCAGAACATCCGGCTGTTCCCCTCGCTGTCGGTGTTCGACAATGTGCGCGTCGCCTTCCACATGCACCTGAAGCACCACTCGCTGGCCTCGCTGGTGCGTTCGCCTTCCTTCCACCAGGAGGAGCGTTCCATCGCCCAGCGCACCACCGAACTGCTGGAGATCTTCGATCTCACGCGGCTCGCCGATGAACCGGCCAAGAGCCTGCCCTATGGCAACCAGCGGCGGCTGGAGATCGTGCGTGCGCTGGCCACGCAGCCGAAGCTGCTGCTGCTGGATGAGCCCGCGGCCGGCATGAACCCCACCGAGAAGATCGAACTCACGCGGCTGATCGCCGAAATCCGCCAGCGCTTCAACATTGCCGTGCTGCTGGTCGAGCACGACATGCCGCTGGTGATGAAGATCTGCGAGCGCATCGTGGTGATCGACCACGGCGTCAAGATCGCCGAAGGCGAGCCGGGCGAGGTGCGCGCCAACCCGAAGGTGATCGAGGCATACCTGGGCGAGGAGACGCCGGCAGTGGCGGTGGGCGCCTGATGCTCAAAGTCGAGAACCTGACGGTGAACTACGGCGCCATCCGCGCGCTGCACGGCGTGTCGCTGGAAGTGCCGCAGGGCGGCATCGTCACGCTGATCGGCAGCAACGGCGCCGGCAAGAGCACCACGCTGCGTACCATCTCCGGCCTCACCAGGGCCGAGAGTGGCAGCATCATCTACGACGGCAGGCGCATCAATGGCATGAAGGCCTGCGACATCGTCGAGCGCGGCCTGTGCCATGTGCCCGAGGGGCGCATGGTGTTCGCCAACCTCACGGTGAATGAGAACCTCGCCATGGGCGCGTACCTGCAGCGCGACCGTGCGCTGATCAAGCGCGAGCGCGAATATGTATTCAGCGTGTTCCCGCGCCTGGCCGAGCGTGAGAAGCAGCTGGCCGGCACGCTCTCCGGCGGCGAGCAGCAGATGCTGGCCATCGGGCGAGCCCTGATGAGCCAGCCCCGGTTCCTGATGCTGGATGAACCCTCGCTGGGTATCGCACCGCTGCTGGTGAAGGCCATCTTCCAGCAGATCGTCGAGATCAACCGCAGCCGCGGCATCACCATCCTGCTGGTGGAGCAGAACGCCAATCTGGCGCTGGAGATCGCCAACCATGGCTTCGTGCTGGAGACAGGGCGGGTGATCCTCGAGAATGACGCCGCCACGCTGCGGGCAGATCCAAAGGTACGCAGCGCCTATCTCGGCGGCTGAGCGCGCGAACCGCGCGGGTGGCGTCCTGAAACATATCGGCATCGGCCTCGATTTCGGCACTTCCAATTCCGCCGCGGCCTGGTTCGACGGCCAGCAGCTGCATCGCGTCTACATCGAGAACGGCAGTCCCATCCTGCCCACGGCCATCCACCTGGACCGGCAGTTCGCCGCGCTCACCGGCAATGCCGCCATCGCGCAGTATGTGGAGGAGAACCGGGGCCGGCGCGTGGAGCTGGTGGCCGAAGTCATCGGTGAATCCGCCTCATCCGTCACTGGCAACCAGACTGGCGAGGACATCTCGCGGCTGGATACGCAGCGCCACACGCTGTATGGGCCGCTGTATGACCGCACGCTGCCGGGAAGGCTGTTCCTGGGCTTGAAGCGCCTGCTGGGCGATCCGGATATCGAGCGGCTGTCGGTGTTCGAGCGGCAGTACCGGCTGGTGGCGCTGCTCACGCCCATCCTGCTGCGCATCCACGACGAGCTGGCGCGCACGCTGGGCTCCGCGTTGCCCGGTATCCACGCCGGCCGGCCGGTGACCTTCGAGGGCCGCACCGGCAACCGCAACCAGGTGGCGCTGCAGCGGCTCACCGAGGCCTACGAACACGCCGGCTTCCGGGTGGCGGAGTTCTATCCGGAGCCGGTGGCCGCGACGCTGAGCTGGCTGCAGGGAGCGCGGCGGCTGGACCGCGGCATCGCGCTCACCGTGGACTTCGGCGGTGGCACGCTGGACCTGGCCGCGGTGCGCTTCGAGGGCGAGCGCTTCGAAGTGCTGGCCACGCACGGCATGGCGCTGGGTGGGGATCGCATCGACCAGCTGATCTTCGAGCAGATGCTGTTCCCGGAGCTGGGCAAGGGGGAACGCTGGGTGCGCGAGGTGGATGGGCGCACCATCGACACGCTGTTTCCCTTCCACGAATTCGAGGCAGGGCTCGTCAACTGGCAGACCACCTTCCTGCTGAACCAGAACCAGACGCGCGCCATGGTGGTCGATCGCATCGCGCGCGGCGGGCCGGGCATCGAGAAATTCCAGCGGCTGCTCGACCTCATCTCGTTCAACTACAGCCACAACTGCTTCCAGGCCATCCGTCGCGCCAAGGTGGCGCTGTCCACACAGACCAGCACGGAGATCGACATCCCGGAGCTCAACCTCACCGTGCCGTTCAGCCGCGCGCAGCTGGATGCCATCCTCGCGCCGGTGCTGGCGCGGACGCGCGAATGCGTGGATACGGTGCTGGCGCATGCGCTGATCACGCCCGCCGAGGTGGGCATCGTGATCCGCACCGGCGGCACCTCGCAGATCGTCGCCGTGCGCGAGCTGCTGGAAGAGCTGTTTCCCGAGAAGGTGGAAGGCCACGACCCCTTCACCAGCGTCGCCTGCGGCCTCGCCATCGCCAACTGGCAAGGCCAGCAATACTGGCTCGACTAAATGGGGTCAGATCTGTTTTTGCGGCACAAAAATAGCTCTGACCCCATTTGATTCAGCCGGTGGTGGCTTCGCGCAGTTCGGGGGTCAGGAAGGGCGCCAGCGTCTCCAGCAGCTCGTTGAACACCCGCGGCGTGCCTGCCACGATGTTGCCGTTCTGCTTGTACTCGGCGCCATCCAGAGTCGCAATCAACCCGCCCGCCTCGCGGATGAGCAGCGTACCCGCCGCCGTATCCCACGGCTTCAGGCCGATCTCCCAGAAGCCATCGGTGCGGCCCGCCGCCACATAGGCCAGGTCGAGCGCCGCCGACCCGGGACGGCGCAGCCCGGAAGCCTTCTGGATCACGGCCTTCATCATCGCCATGTAGTTGTCGAGCAGGTGCAGGTTGTCGCGATACGGGAAGCCGGTGCCGATCAGCGCGCCCTCCAGCGTGCGCTGCTTGCTCACGCGCAGCCGCTTGTTCTCGAGATAAGCGCCCTGGCCACGCGAGGCGCTGAAAATCTCCTGGCGCATCGGATCGTAGATCACCGCATGCTCCATCTTGCCGGCCAGCTGGCAGGCGATGGAGACGGCGAACTGCGGGAAGCCGTGCATGAAGTTCGTGGTGCCGTCGAGCGGGTCGATGATCCACACGATGTCGGAATTGCCTTCCGTGACGCCGCTCTCCTCACCCAGGAAGCCGTGGTGCGGGTAGGCCTCGCTCAGCGTCTCGATGATCGCCGCTTCGGCATTGCGATCGATGCTGGTCACGAAGTCGTTGTGGCCCTTGGTGGCCACTTCCACGCCCTCGAATCTTGCCAGGCCCCGCACGATGATCTCACCGGCACGGCGGGCTGCCTTCACGGCGGTATTCAGGTACGGATGCATGGATGGGTCTCGCGGCGCGGCGCTGCAACGGCGCGGTAGAATACCAGAGGCCGGCGGCTCCCCCGTTGCGCGTTACCCGATATTCCGTCACATGGCCGACCTTCCCATCCGCTTCGTGCTCGTCGATACCTCGCACCCCGGCAACATCGGGGCGGTGGCGCGCGCCATGAAGAACATGGGTCTCGCCGACCTGGTGCTGGTGCACCCGAAGGAGTTCCCGCATCCGGAGGCCACCACACGCGCCGCCGGTGCCGACGATGTGCTGGCGGCAGCCCGTGTCGTGGGCACACTGGCCGAGGCCATCGAAGGTTGCGGCCTGGTGCTTGCCACCACCGCGCGGGTGCGCGAGCAGTTCATGGCGGTGTTCGACGCGCGGGTGGCGGGGCAGCGGCTGGTGGCCGAATCCCGCCACAGCGCGGCGGCAGTGCTGTTCGGCACCGAGCGCTACGGGCTTTCCAACGAACACCTGCTGTCTGCCCACGGCGTGCTGCGCATCCCTGCCAATCCGGCCTATGAATCGCTCAACATCGCCATGGCCGCGCAGCTCATTGCGTATGAGATCCGCATGGCCATGCTGGGTGATGACACCGGCGTCACCGCCGAGCGCGATGCACCGCTGGCAACGCCGGAGCAGATGGAGCGCTTCTACACCCACCTTGCCGAGGTGATGGAAGAGGTGCAGTTCCGCGACCGCACGCAGAGCGGCACGCGGCTGATGGCGCGCATCCGCCGCCTGTTCAATCGTGCCGAGCTCGACGGCAATGAAGTGAACATCCTGCGCGGCATCCTCACGGCAGTGCAGAGCCGGCGGCGCAAGGCAGGCGATGAGCACTGAGCCCGCGGGCGAGGGCGCCCCGATCTATCTGGATTACGCCGCCACGGCGCCTGTGGATGCGCGCGTCGCGGCGCGCATGCACGAAGTACTGGCCGCGCGGCTCGGCAATGCCGCAGCCAACCATGCCAGCGGCCGCGCGGCGCAGGCGCTGGTCGCTACCGCCCGCGCGCAGGTGGCCGCGCTGGCGGGTGTGGCTGCCGCGGACATCCTGTTCACCTCGGGCGCCACCGAATCCAACAACCTCGCCATCGTGGGCACGGCGCGCGCCGCGCTGCAGCGCGCTGCAGCCACGCGCGGCCCGCAGCCGCATGTCATCACGCTCGCCACCGAGCACAAATCCGTGCTGGAGACCGTGCGCGGCCTGGGTGCCATCGGTGTAGCCAGCACGGTGCTGAAACCGGACGGCGCCGGCCTGCTGCGGCCGGATACGCTGGCCGCCGCACTGCGGCCCGGCACCTGCCTGGTGTCGCTGCTGCAGGTGAACAATGAAACCGGCCTGGTGCAGCACATCGCCGCACTGGCTGCCGTCTGCACCCGGCATGGCGTGCCCCTGCATGTGGATGCCGCTCAGGCCGCCGGCAAGCTGGCACTGCCGGTGGAGGGCGTGGCGCTGCTGTCCTTCACCGCCCACAAGCTCGGCGGGCCGCAGGGCATCGGTGCCCTGTATGTAGCGCCCGCGCATCGCGGCCACATCGCCGCGCAGATGCAGGGCGGCGGGCAGGAGCGCGGCCTGCGCGCGGGCACGCTGGCCACGCATCAGATCGTGGGGTTCGGGCTGGCCTGCGCGCTGGCCGCAGCCAACCGCGAAACCGAGGCGGTGCGGCTGACCGGGCTGCGGGAGCGCCTGTGGCTGGGGCTGGCCGACCTGCCCGGCGCGCAGCGCAATGGCTACCCCGGCGCGCCGCATATCCTGAACGTCACCTTCGCCGGAGTGGAAGGCGAGAGCCTGTTCACCGGCCTGCCGGAGTTGTTGCTGGCCACGGGGTCGGCCTGCAACTCGCGCAGCGGCGAACCCTCCTATGTGCTGCGGGCGCTGGGCCGGGATACCGAGCAGGCGCAGAGCTCACTGCGCTTCAGCCTGGGCGCGGGCACCACGGCGGCGGACATCGATCGCGCCATTGCGACGGTGCGGCGCGTCCACGGCGAGCTGTGGAGCGCCTCGCCGGCGCGGCCCGTGGCCACGGGCGCGGGCGAGTGGTGGCTGGGCGAGGCGGGGGCCGAGCGCCTCGGCACCTGGGTGCGGCTGGCGCTGCGCGTCGAGGCGGGCGTGGTGCGGGAGGCGCGCGCGCAGGTGTATGGCTGTCCGCACGCTATGGCCGCGTGCCGCCTGCTGGGCGAACGGCTGCCCGGGAGGCCGCTGAGCGCGCCTGCCGCCGGAACCCCGGAAGAATGGCGTGTAAATGTGGGCGCGCCGGTTGAAAAACTGGGGCGAATGCTCATCATCGAGGATGCGCTGGCGGCACTTGCCCCGGCGCCCTGACGAGGAGACCGACCCCTACCCATGGCTATTTCGCTCACCCCTGCCGCCGCCGACCGCGTCCAGAAGTTCATCACCGCCCGCGGCCATGGCGAGGGCCTGAAGCTTGGCGTGCGCAAGACCGGCTGCTCCGGTTTTGCCTATGTCATCAATTACGCCGACGCCCCCGAGCCGCAGGATCTGGTGTTCGAGGATCACGGCGTAAAGGTGTTCGTCGACCCGGAAAGCCTGCCGCTGATCGACGGCACCACGGTCGATTTCGTCAAACAGGGCCTCAACGAGGCCTTCCGCTTCCAGAATCCCAACACCAAGGGTGAGTGCGGCTGCGGCGAGAGCTTCAACATCTGAAGGCCGCCCGGCTCGCGGCACCCGCGGGCCCATATTAAAACTCCTTGAAAAACCGGCACTTCCAGCGTCAGGTGGATTGCCCGGGGCGCCCGTAAAAAGGTAAAATCCGGCCCTTTTTAGCCCCAGCCGGAGATTACTGTCATGGCGCTTGAGCGCACTTTTTCGATCGTCAAACCTGATGGCGTTGCCCGCAACCTGATCGGCGAAGTGCTTCGCCGCTTCGAAACGGCAGGCCTCAAGGTCGTCGCCGCCAAGCTCACGCAGCTCTCCAAGGCCCAGGCCGAAGGGTTCTATGCCGTGCACAAGGCGCGTCCCTTCTTCAACGACCTCGTCACCTACATGATCTCCGGCCCGGTGCTGCTGCAGGTGCTGGAAGGCGAGAACGCGGTGCTGAAGAACCGCGAGCTGATGGGCGCCACCGACCCCAAGAAGGCCGACAAGGGCACCATCCGCGCCGATCTCGCCGAGAGCATCGAAGCCAACACGGTGCACGGCTCGGATTCGGCGGAGAATGCGGCGACCGAGATCGCCTACTTCTTCGCCCAGACCGAGATCCATTCTCGATAAAAGTATGGGGGCAGATTTAGATCTTTCCCCATTCCATGAATAGATCTGACCCCATCAATGGCTGAAGCCCGCGTCAATCTGCTGGACCTCACCCGCCCTGAACTCGAAGCCTGGTGCATCGAGCGGGGCGGCAAGGCCTTCCGCGCGCGGCAGCTTTTCCAGTGGATCTACAAGCGCGCCGAAACGGATTTCGCCGCGATGACGGATCTGGCCAAGGAGTTCCGCGCGCAGCTCACCGAGTGCGCGGACATCCGGCTGCCAGAGGTCATCACCCGGCAGGATTCCACCGACGGCACGGTCAAGTGGATGCTGAAGGCCGGCGATGCCCAGGGCATCGAGATGGTCTACATCCCCGAGGCAGACCGTTCCACGCTGTGCATCTCCTCGCAGGTCGGCTGCGCCATGGACTGCAGTTTCTGCTCCACCGCGCAGCAGGGCTTCAACCGCAACC
>JBEVNO010000141.1:0-13352 GCA_040508085.1 Steroidobacteraceae bacterium | reverse complement strand
CAGGGCGCTGCCATTCGAGCACAACGTCATCCGCATTCCCGATGGTGCCGATGCAGTCGAAACCCAGCTTTTCCAGCACGCGGTGCGATGCATTGCGCTCAACCAGGGTCTGCGCCACCGCGATGGCGCCCGGATGCGCATGGCCCGCCAGCGCGAGCAGCTGCGCCGTCATTTCGGTGGCCACGCCGCGACCCTCGAAGCCGGGAAACGTGTAGTAGGCGATCTCGACACTTTCCGCGTCGGGTGCGGACTTGAAGCCGCAGGTTCCAGCCGGCTCGCCACCGACCATGGCGATATAGCTCACCCAGGGCGGCGCGAAGCCGACGCCGGACCCGACCTGGGTGCCGGCATCGATCAATGACAGCTCCAGTGGCTGTGTTTCAAGGGTCATAACAGAATCCTTCAAGCAAACTGGGGGGGCGCGGGTATCGGCTGCGCCGCGCGGACTGGAACGCCGGCCTCAGCCGCCACCTGCGGTGCGCTCGAATATCAGGTCCGCGTCGTCCTGTGGGGCGTATGCCTCGTGGTAACGCATGACCTCCTGCACGAACTCCGGCTGCTCGCCGTCGATGACCGGACCGGAGAGATCGCGCGGCTCGTCGAAATAATCCGAGATCATGGCGCGCTGGCGGGCCAGCGAGTCGATCGCCGCATCGACACCATCAGGAAACACGCACTGGTCTTCATCCACCCACACGCCGTTGCTCATGCGCTTGATGTAGACGTGCCCGTCGAGCTCGGTATCCACATTGGCAAGCACTTCGCGCAGGCACAGCCCGGACAGCACGAATGCCGGCAGGGATTTCATGGCGGCAGACAGCGCCGGATAGTCGATGAAATCCACATAGCCGCCCTGGTTCTGGTGCAGGTAGTCGTCCAGGTTCAACTGCGGGTACTCCAGCACCTCGCACAACTTCTCGGCAAGGTATGACTTGCCGGCGCCCTCGACGCCATCGATGCCGATGCGGTTCCAGCCCGTTGCCTTGACGAGGCGCTCGGCGCCTTCGAGGTCACTGACGATGTCCATGCTCAATCCCGGTCCGGTGCGCCAAGCGGAAAATAACTGCGGAACGGACGTGCCTCGTCGACCGCGCGTGCCATGGACGGGCGCGCCAGCAGGCGTGCGCGATATGCACGCAGCTGCGTCAACGCGGCGGGAATCCCATGTGCCCAGTCCGCGTAGAACAACGAGGGCGCGGCGCCGCAGTCGGCCAGCGTGAAGGCCTCGCCCGCAGCCCAGGTGCGGTCCGTCAGATGCGCATCGAGCCACAGGTAGATCCTGTCGAGGAAGCCGCGCGCCTGGGCAACTCCATATGGATCGCGCTCGGCCGCCGGGCGAAGCTGGTTCAGCACGACCTTCTGCATGTTGTCCATCACGTAGTTGTCGAAGATGCGATCCAGCATGCGCACCTCCACGCCCGCGTCGCCCTCCGGGATCATGCGCACCGGGCCCGGATGGTGGATCTGCAGGTGCTCGATGATCGTGCTGGTTTCCAGGACGGTGCGTCCGCCGTCTACCAGCACTGGAAACCGCTTGATCGGCCACAGCGATGCAAGCTCCGCGTTGGCGGCGGCATCCTCAAGGCTGCGGTACTCGAATGGCGTCTGATTCTCGTACAGCGCAATCAGCACCTTCTGGCTGTACGAAGAGAAGGGGTGGGCGTAAAGCTGCATCAATCGGTCTCCGGGGGAGTCTCATGATGGGCGCATCGACCGGTGCGGTCCACCCGGCTTGGCTACGAAACCCCGCTCCACATCGCCCATGAAACCTGCCGACTCGTACAGACGGTGGGCCTCGGGGCGCTGTTGTCCCGACAGCAGCATCACCTTGCAGCAATCCAGTGACCACGCCACGCCGAGCGCATGCTCCAGTACCCGCCTGCCATGGCCGCGCCGGCGGTGGGATTGCAGCGTCACGACATGCTCGATGACAGCGAAGGGGCGGGCGCCGCTGGCCAGATTGGGAATGATGGCCAGCAGGCAGGTCGAAGCGAGCACACCGCCTGCCTCGCAGACGATCAGGTGCATGCCCGGAGTGGCCAGCAGCCGGGCCAATGCCGCCTGGGCTGACGATGTTGCAAGCACCGGATCACCTGGCCTGAGTTCCCGATACAGCGCGAGGATGCCAGGCAGGTCGTCCATGCGCGCATTGCGCAGTGTCGGCGGCGCGGCCTGCGCAGTGGGCTGCTGCATCAGAGCCCGAGAATCCGCCTGTTCGCGGCCAGGTCGGTTCCCGAGGCTGCGAAGTCATCGAAGCGTTTGTCGGTGGGGCGGATCATGTGCCGGCGGATGAATGGTGCGCCCTCGCGTGCGCCATCCTCCGGGCCCTTCAGGCAGCATTCCCATTCCAGCACCGCCCAGCCCGGGTAATCGTACTGTGCGAACTTGCTGAAGATCTGCGTGAAATCCACCTGGCCGTCGCCAGGGGAGCGGAAGCGCCCCGGACGATCCACCCAGTTGAGGTAGCCGCCGTACACGCCGGCACGTCCGCTGGGACGGAACTCCGCATCCTTCACGTGGAAGGCGTGGATGCGCTCGTGGTAGTGATCGATGAACGCCAGGTAGTCGAGCTGCTGCAGCACGAAGTGGCTGGGGTCGTAGAGGATGTTCGCCGCGCTGTGATCATCGACCACGGCCAGGAAGCGCTCGAAGGTGGCGCCGTCGTGCAGATCCTCTCCGGGGTGGATCTCGAAGCAGGCGGCCACCCCGGCTTCGGCAAAGGCATCCAGCACGGGGCGCCAGCGCCGGCCGAGTTCGCGGAAGCCTTCTTCCACCAGGCCATCGGGACGTTGCGGCCAGGGATACATGAAGGGCCACACCAGCGCGCCGGAAAAGGTGGCATGGGCAGTGAGCCCCAGCCGCTGGCTGGCTCGCGCCGCCCATTTCAGTTGTTCCGCCGCCCACTCCGGCCAGGCCGAGGGCGTGGCGCGCACGGCAGGCGCCGCGAATGCCTTGAACTGCTCGACATAGGCCGGATGCACGGCCAGCAGCTGACCCTGCAGGTGCGTGGAGAGCTCGGTGATCTCGATGCCATGCTGCCCGACCAGGCCCTTGATCTCATCACAGTATGTCTGGCTGCCAGCGGCCTTCTGCAGATCGAACAGTGCCGTATCCGAGGTCGGCACCTGCACGCCGGCGTAGCCCAGCGACGCGGCCCATTTCGCCATGCCCTCGAGCGTGTTGAACGGTGGCGTCTGCGACGCGAACTGGGCGAGAAAGATTCCGGGTCCCTTCATGGCGGGTTCCTGTCAGTCAGAAGCGGGGGCCAGGCAGGCGGGCAGGGGCAGCCACTGGTTGCCGGCAGCGGAACTGGCAACCGCCGTCTCGACGAAGGCCATGCCGCGTAGCGCAGTCTCGATGCCGGGCACGCTGGTGACGCCGCCATGCTGCAACAACTGCCCAAACTCGCGGTACAGGTTGGCGAAGGCCTCGATATAACCTTCAGGATGGCCACCTGGCACGCGCTGCGCGGCGGCGGCTTCCGGCCCCGTGCCGGCACCGCCAGTGCGCAGCAGCTGCGCGGGCCCATCGATGCCGCGCAGCCACAGCGAGTTCGGCTCCATCTGCTGCCAGTCGAGGCTGGCCTGGTCGCCATAGACGCGCAGCCGCAGGTTGTTCTCGTCGCCGACACAGATCTGGCTGGCGACCAGCACGCCGCTGGCACCATTGCCGAAGCGCAGCAGCACGGTGCCGTCATCATCGAGCTTGCGGCCCGGCACCACACTGTGCAGATGCGCGCTGAGCTCCTGCACCGCCAGACCCGTGGTGAACTCGGCCAGCTGGAAGGCATGCACGCCGATGTCCCCCATGCAGCCGCCGACCCCGGCCTGCGCCGGGTCCAGTCGCCAGGCGGCCTGCTTCTGCCCATCGCGTTCGATGGGCAGCGCCAGCCAGCCCTGGGTGTATTCGACCAGGATCTTGCGCACGGCGCCCAGTTCGCCGCGCGCTATGCGTGCCCGTGCCTCACGGATCATCGGATATCCGGAGTAAGCGTGTGTGAGGCCGTAGTGCACGCCGCTGTGGCGCAGCCTGGCCGCAAGCTCCCGGCACTCGCTCAGGGACGCCGTGGCGGGTTTGTCCGACAGCACATGGAAGCCATGCTGGAAAGCCGCCAGCGCCACCGGCAGGTGCAGGTGGTTGGGCGTGACGATCACCACGCACTGCATGCGCTGTGCCGTGGGCAGCAACGCTTCGTGGGCCATCATCGCGGTGAAGTTGTCGTAGCAGCGCCCGGCCGGCACGCCGAGTGCCGCGCCGGAACGGCGTGCCTTGATGGCATCGGCGCTGAATGCGCCGCAGACCAGCTCCCAGCCATCGTCCAGCCGCGCGGCCATGCGATGCACGGCACCAATGAACGCGCCTTCGCCACCGCCGACCATTCCGTAGCGGACCCTGTGCGTCATGGACCCATCAATACAATACGAATGAGTACAGTGTATCGCCCACGCCGACCAGCACGTACTGTTTGCCGTCGATCTCGAAGGTCTCTGGCGCGTTGCTGATATTGCCGATGCGCGTGTGCCACAGCAGGTCGCCGTTGCGGCCATCCAGCGCCACGAAATTGCCATTGCCATCGCCGGCAAACAGCAGCCCGGTGACTGTTGCCAGCAGACCGGTGCCGATGCTGCCGCCATGCTGCCATTCCCGCCGCCACACCGGCTTGCCGGTGCGGTAGTCGATGCCCCGCAGTGCATTGCTCTCGAAGCCCAGCACCGAGAAGCGCTTGCCACCCAGGCCCATCGAGCCGCGCGGATCGGGGTCGGTGAGATACAGGATGTTGAAGCCATTGCTCTCGGGCACGTAGAACAGCCCCAGATCCGGATTGAAGGCCGGCGCCTGCCAGTTGACCACGCCCCCTTCAAATGGCGACACCAGTGCGCCGGGCACCTGCGCCTCCTTGGCAGGGTCGGGTTCAGGCTGGCCGTTCCTGCGCAGGCCCTTCGACCAGTTGACCGTCTTGCCGAAGGGCTGGGTCACCAAGTGCTCGCCGGTAACGCGATCCAGCGTGAAGAAGTAACCATTGCGGGCCGCGGTGGAGACCAGCTTGCGCGGTTTGCCGTCGATCACGCCGTCGAACAGGATGGGCGTCTGGGCGGAATCCCAGTCATGCGTGTCATGCGGCGAGGTCTGGTAATACCAGACCATCTTGCCGGTGGCCATGTCCACGGCCATCAGCGTGCAGGTGAACAGGTTGTCGCCCGGCCGCGAGACGCCGGTGTAGCCCGGAGTGGGGTTGGCGGTGCTGAAGATGTAGTAGTTGGTCTGCGGATCATACGAGCCGGGCATCCACACCTGGCCGCCGCCGTGGCGCGCGGCGTCGAGGCTGGGCCAGGTCTCAAGACCCGGGTCGCCGGCCTTCATCGGCACGGTGTAGAGGATCCAGTTGCGTTTGCCGGTGCGCGGGTCGAAGGACTGCAGGAAACCAGGCGCATCCAGGTCGTTGCCGGTGCCGGCCAGCACCTGATCGCCGATCACCACCGGCGCCATGGTGGAGAAATACTGCTGGTTGAAATCGGCTATCTCGACGTGCCAGTTCTCCTTGCCGGTGCGCACGTCGAGGGAGACCAGGTAGTTGTCCGGTGTCTCGAACAGCAGCGAGTCATTCCAGATGGCCGAACCACGACTCGCGATATGCGTGCCGCCGCGCGTCTTCCAGTAGTAATGCCACAGCTCGCGGCCGTCACGGCCGTCGATGGCCCAGGCGTGGTCGGGCGTGGTGACATACAGCACGCCATTCACTTCGAGCACCGCGCCCTTCATGGTGGCCGTGCCTACCGGGAAGTCGCCCTTGCCTTCGCCGCCCACCACCGTGGTGATCGCGCTCACTGGCCCCGGCGCGGGTGCGCCACCGCCCGGCGCCGCCGGCGCCGGGCCGCCGCGCACCGTGGTGTTCATGCGCGCCACCCAGGCGAGCGTCAGGTGTTTCACGCTGTCGCGATCCACCTGCGTCAGGCGTGAGAAGCGCTGGCCGGTGTAGTCGCCGGAGTAAGTGGGCCAGTCCTTTGCCAGTGGCTGCAGCAGCGTCTGCGGCGGCACCAGTGGCGCCTGCTGCGCGGCTGCAACTCCCGTCCCCAGCAGCACGGCAGCTATGACACTGCGGGCTGCCGGCATCATCCGTGCGATGCGCAGGCGCCTCATTTCACGCCCGCCAGGTAGGCAGTGACATCATGCATGTCCTGGTCCGAGAGCTTCGTCCACAGCACGCGGTGCTGCTGCAGTGGATCCTCCACCTGCACGGATGCCAGCTGCGGTGCGGTGGAGCGGCGCAGGTAGCTGTGATATTCGCCGTCATCGCTGGTGAAGCTCACCACGAAATCATCGAGGCGCGCGACGCGCCCGGATTGCTGCGTGCCATCGGCGAACTTCACGGTCACGCGCGCGATGCGCCGTGAGCCATCGCCCGCGGGCGGTCCGACGCGGCGGCCTGCCACCCAGCTGTCCTGCAGCTGGCCGATGTTGGTCAGCCTGGCACCGATGCCGGCGAGATCGCCGCTGACGGAATGGCAGCTGGCGCACTCGGCCTTGAAGTAGCGCTGGCCGCGGCGGACATTGCCGACCAGCAGGTTCAGCTCCACTGCCTTGCCGCGCGGCGGCGCGCCCTGCGGCTGGGCGGTGGAGACCACGCTGTGGATGTATTCCGCCACCGCGCTGATGTCCGCATCGGGCAGTGGCAGCGGCGGCATGGCTGTACCGCCTCCGGCCGGCACGCGGCCATTGCGCACCACGGGGCCGATCTGCTCGCCGCTGATGTCGTTCAGCACCACCTGCGAGCGCAGCAGGTTCGGGCCGCCCATGTCGCCGCCACGCAGGTCCGCGCCGTGGCAGGCGCGGCAGTAAAGGCCATACAAAGAGCCGCCGCGTTCGATCAACACCGGGTCGCCGGCTTTGCGCTGCTGGGCCGGAAATGTCGCCGGCGCCTGGCCCCAGGCGACGGACGCCGCGCATGCCAGCAAGCTGGCCATGACTGCTCGCAAGGTGAACCCCCTCTCGATCCCTGGCCCATAATGCCCGACAGCCTCCGGGAGACAAGATGCAATTCCTGCACACCATGCTGCGCGTCGGCGACCTGCAAAAATCGGTGCATTTCTACACCCAGGTACTGGGCATGCGCGTGCTGCGCGAGCGCGATGTGCCCGAATACAAGTACTCGCTGACCTTCCTGGGTTTCGGGCAGGGCAACCAGGACGGCAGCGCCGAGCTCGAGCTCACCTACAACTATGGCGTGCACCGCTATGAGCAGGGCACGGCCTTCGGACATCTGGCACTGGGAGTGCCGGATGTGGCCGCGGCCTGCGAAGCGATCCGCGCGGCCGGCGGCACCATCAGCCGCGAGGCCGGGCCGGTGAAAGGCGGCACCACGATCATCGCGTTCGTGGAAGATCCCGATGGCTACAAGATCGAGCTCATTCAGCGGGATTAGGATTCGATAGACGCATGTTCGCGGCAGCGTCTACCGCTGCCAGGCGCCGCAGGCAGCGGCGGGCAGGTTATCGCCTCGAAGAAAACCAGCGCGTTTTCGCTCCCCGCACCACAGTCGCCCCGTGGCAGTCCACGGCTCCCCCTGGCTCGCGATAGACTGCCTGCAACAAAACTCAATAACACGAGGGGGTCTCTGTGTTGAATCGTGCTCGCTGCCTGGGCCTTGCCCTGCTGTTGCCCGTGGTTTTCCCTGCTGCAGCGCTGGCTGCCAGCCAGCCCGCCAATGTGTCCCAGCAGCGCCTGCTGAAGGGCACCAATGATCCGCACCAATGGGCCACCTATGGCGGCAGTTTTTCCGAACAGCGATTCAGCCCGCTGAAGAAGATCAACTCGCAGAACGTGAAGGAGCTGGGCCTCGCCTGGTACGGGGATTACGACACCAACCAGAACCAGCATGGTTCGCCGCTGTATGTGGATGGCGTGATCTATGTCTCCACGGCGCGCAACGTGGTGCATGCCTTCGATGCGAAGACCGGCAAGCGCGTGTGGACCTACACCCCGATGCTCAGCGGCGAGCGGCTGCGTTTCAACCTGGGCTTCGTCAACAAGGGCATCGCCGCGTGGAACGGCAAGATCTACATGGGCACGCTGGATGCCCGGCTGGTGGCGATCGATGCACGGACAGGCAAGGAAGCCTGGTCGATCGATACCGTGCCCGCCAGCCTGAACCTGGGTGCGATGTCCGACAAATATTCCATCTCGATGCCACCGCGCGTGGCCAACGGCAAGGTGTACGTCGGCGCCTCGGGCGGCGAATACGGCGTGCGCGGCTGGATCGGTGCCTTCGATGCGGAGACCGGCAAGGAAGTCTGGCGTTTCTGGACAGTGCCGGGTGACCCCGCGCAAGGCGGCACTGCGCAGAAACACCTGGCGGCGATTGCCGATACCTGGCCCAAGGACATCCAGTTCTGGAAGCAGGGTGGTGGCGGCACGGTGTGGGACGCCACGGTGTACGACCCCGAGACCGGCCTGCTGTTCTTCGGCACCGGCAATGGCACGCCGTGGAATCGCGAGATGCGCGACCCTGCCGATGGCGACAATCTCTATGTGGCTTCGATCGTTGCCGTGAATGCCAACACCGGTGAATACGTGTGGCATTACCAGGAAACGCCGGGTGATTCCTGGGACTACGATGCTGTGAGTCCGATGATGACCGCGGACATCACCATCGAAGGCAGGAAGAAGCACGTCATCATCCAGCCGTCGAAGAACGGCTTCCTGTATGTGCTGGAAGCGGCCACCGGCAAGCTCATCTCTGCCGACGCCTTCACTGGAGTCACCTGGGCCAGTGGGGTGGACATGAAGACCGGCAGGCCCATTGAAGTGCCGGGTGCGCGCTACGAAACCGAGCCGTTCAACATCGGCCCCGGTGCACCCGGCGGCCACACCTGGCATCCCAATGCCTACAGTCCCGACACCGGGCTGGTCTACATTCCCACCTGGGAAAACTACTCGGCGATGACGCCGGGCAAGCGTCCCGCTGACGGCAGCCTTCCACCGCTGGTGTCGTTCGGCGGGCGTGTGGATCGTGCCACCCTGAAGCCGCACAACAAGACCGCGGACAATGGCTGGCTGCAGGCCTGGGATCCAGTGGCACGCAAGGTGGTGTGGGAAACGCCGAAGGGGCCGCGCGCCACCAGCGGCGCGCTCGCCACCGGCGGCAACCTGGTGTTCATGGGCAACAGCGGCGGCAAGCAGCTGGCTGCCTACGACGCGAAGACCGGTGCCAAGCTGTGGGAATACGATGCGCAGACGGCGGTGTACGCAGCACCCATCACCTATGAACTCGACGGCGACCAGTACATCGCGGCGAGCGTCGGCGGTGTCGCCACCGGTGGCGACTATTTCGCGCCTACGTATGCACGCATGCTGGTGTTCAAGGTGGGTGGCAAGGTCAAGCTGCCGCCGAACCAGCCCTATACGCCGCTGCAGCTGAACCCGCCGGCATCGACTGCTTCAGCCGATGTGGTGAAGGCCGGCAGCGAGAAGTATGCGCAGTACTGCTCGGTGTGCCACGGTGCCAATGGCACGCAGGCGCGCAGCAGCTTCCCCAACCTCACGGTCACGCCGCTGCTGCATTCGCAGGAAGCCTTCGACCAGGTGGTGCTGCAGGGCGTGCGGGCACAGCGCGGCATGGGCTCGTTCGCCAAGGAGTTGTCCGCTGGCGATACGCTGGCGGTGCGCGAATACCTGGTGTCGCGCGCCACCGAGCTGAAGAACCGGCCGCCAGTGGCCCCTGGCGGCCCGGGCGGTCCCGGTGGCGCTGGCGCTGCAGGTGGCCAGGCCGCGCCGACCCGGCAGGCAACGCCGCCCGCGCCGCCGAGCACCGATGTGCACCAGGAGGCGGCCGCGCCGCGCTGACCAATGGCGGTCAACCCGCAGCCTCATGCACGAGGCTGCGGGCCCGGCCTTCACATCTTTTCAGGCCGGTTTCCCGCATCTTTCGGGCTACACTCCCGCCCCTGACGAACACTGTATCGGGGGTCTCAAGTGTTGAACCGCGCTCGTGTGCTGGGCTCCGCCCTGCTGCTGCCCATGCTGCTCGCCGCCTGCCAGAAAGCCGACAAGGCGCCTGCGGTGCCCGCGACCCTAGCCAACCCAGCCGCCGTGACCAGTGAGCGCCTGCTGAAAGGCACCACCGACACCGCGCAGTGGGCCACCTACAACGGTGACTACGCCGAACACCGCTTCAGCCCGCTGAAGGCCATCAACACCGATACGGTGAAGGACCTGGGCCTCGCCTGGTTCGCGGACTACGACACCAATCTCGACCAGCATGGTTCGCCGCTGTATATCGATGGCGTGATCTATGTGTCCACGGCGTGGAACAAGCTGTACGCCTTCGATGCGAAGAGCGGCGAGCAGCTGTGGCAGTACAACGCCAAGGTGCCGGGCGACTGGCTGCGCAATGTGTGCTGCGGCAATGTGAACCGCGGCATCGCGGCCTACAACGGCAAGATCTACATGGGCACGCTGGATGCGCGGCTGGTGGCCATCGATGCGAAGACCGGCACCGAGGCCTGGTCCACCAATACCATTCTGGGTGACGTCGCCGACCCGCTGAACCGCTTCTCCATCACGATGGCGCCGCGCATCGCCAACGGCAAGGTGTACATCGGTGCATCGGGTGGTGAATTCGGTGTGCGTGGCTGGATAGCCGCCTTTGATGCCGAAACCGGCAAGCAGGTGTGGCGCTTCTATAACGTGCCCGGTGATCCGGCCAAGGGCTTCGAGAACCCGCAGATGGAAGCGGCGGCGAAGACCTGGAGCGGCGAGTGGTGGAAGCTGGGAGGCGGCGGTTCCGTATGGGACGGCGCCATCTATGATCCGGCCACCAATCTGATCATCTACGGCACCGGCAACGGCACGCCGTGGAACCAGAGCAAGCGCGACCCGAAGGGCGGCGACAACCTCTATATCGCCTCGATCGTCGCACTGAAGGCCGACACTGGCGAATACGTCTGGCATTACCAGACCACCCCGGCCGACACCTGGGACTACGACGCCACCAGCCCGATGATGACGGCCGACCTCACCATCGATGGTGAGCGCAAGCATGTGCTGATCCAGCCGAACAAGAACGGCTTCCTGTACGTGCTGGATGTAGCCACCGGCAAGCTGCTGAGCGCCGATGCCTTCACCGAAGTGAACTGGGCCACTGGCGTCGACATGAAGACTGGCCGTCCGAAGCAGGTGGCTGCGGCGCGGTACCAGAAAGAGCCGTGGAACCTCGCGCCGGGCGTGCAGGGTGGCCACAGCTGGCATCCGAATGCCTACAGCCCCGACACGGGCCTGATGTACATCCCGACCTGGGAGGCGTATTTCGCGATGATCGCGGATCCGGATTACAAGCCGTCCACGGGCGGCTTCAATCTTGGCATCTCGTTCACGCCGCTGGGACCTTCGGCTAGCGGCCTGAAGCCGAACAGCAAGTCCGGCATCACCGGCCGCCTGAAGGCCTGGGATCCGGTGGCACGCAAGGTCGTGTGGGAAACCGAGGGCTTCGCTGACAATCGCCCGAGCGGCGGTGCGCTCGCGACCGGCGGCAACCTGGTGTTCGCGGGCAATGGCGCCGGGCAGGAACTTCGCGCCTATGACGCGAAGACCGGTACGCAGCTGTGGAGCTACAAGACGCAGACGCCGATCTACGCGGCACCCATCACCTACGAGCTGGACGGCCAGCAGTACATCGCGGCAAGCGTAGGTGGCTCGGCAATCGCCGGTGGCTATTACGCGCCGGGTTATGCACGCATGCTGGTGTTCGCCATCGGCGCGAAGAACACCTTGCCGCCGAACCAGCCGTATACCGCGCCGATCCTGAATCCGCCGGCGCAGGCGGCATCGCAGGAAGTGATCGCCAAGGGCGGCGAGTTGTACAACCAGTACTGCTCGGTGTGCCATGGCGCCGATGGCGTGCAGCAGCGCGGCACCTTCCCGAACCTCACCACCACGCCGATGCTGCACACCCAGGAAGGCTTCGACCAGGTGGTGCTGCAGGGCGTGCGCGCCGAGCGCGGCATGGCGAGCTTCGCCAAGGACCTCAAGCCCGAGGACACGGTGGCGGTGCGGGAATACCTCGTATCGCGGGCCATCGTGCTGAAGGCCAGGCAGGATACGGCGCCACCGGTGCCAGCGCCCGACACGGGCAACCAGCACCAGCAGTAATCGGCACTATTGGAGTGCAATGCCGACGCCCAGCCCTGTGCTGGGCGTTTCTGCGTGTAGGACCGGCGATTTCTGTTTGCCCCGGGCAGTGTTTGCCGGCGGCACGTTACTACACCTTATTATGTGGGCTGGATCACAGCGCGCGGGCTGCGCTAGACTCGCCACCCCTTAATAGACAGACCGCCAACGGCCTCTTATTAAGTGCATCAACCTAATTTCAAAGGGGTTCGAGACTCATGAGCAATCTTGAAAGCGTGCTGAAGGCCGCTGGCAACACTGTCGATCATCTGCGCAATTCCAAAATCGGCGCGTACATCTATCCGGTCGTGGCGCCGGAATTCTCCAACTGGCGTGACGAGCAGGCCGCGTGGCGCAACAACGCCGTGCTGTTCGACCAGACGCACCACATGGTCGATCTGTTCCTCGACGGCCCGGACGCGATGAAGCTCATCGAGCGCCTCGCCATCAACACCATGAAGAACTGGCAGCCGAACAAGGCCAAGCAGTTCGTTGCCTGCTCCTACTCGGGCCATGTGATCGGCGACAACATCCTGTTCTATCTCGCCCCGAACAGCTTCGTGATGGTCGGCCGCGCGCCTTCCTGCAACTGGGTGAAGTTCCACGCCGACACCAGCGGCCTCGACGTGAAGGCCACCTACGACGATCGTTCGCCGTCGCGCCCGAACGGCCACGCCGTCACCCGCAAGTACTACCGCTTCCAGATCCAGGGCCCGAAGGCCAAGTTCGTCATCGACAAGCTGAACGGCTCGCCGCTGCCGGAGCTGAAGTTCTTCAACATGTCCGAGATGAACATCAAGGGCCGCAAGGTCCGCACGCTGCGCCATGGCATGGCCGGCGAGCCGGGTGTGGAGATCTGGGGCCCCTACGCCGAGCGCGAAGAGATCGCTGCCGCGATCCTCGAGGCTGGCAAGGAATTCGGCCTGGTGCCAGTGGGTTCGCGCGCTTATGCGACCAACACGCTGGAATCCGGCTGGGTGCCGTCGCCGCTGCCGGCCGTGTATACGGACGAGCGCATGAAGAGCTATCGCGAATGGCTGCCAGCCAACTCGTATGAGGCCGCGGGCGCCATCGGTGGTTCCTTCGTCTCGAAGAACATCGAGGACTACTACCTCACTCCTTACGAAATCGGCTACGGCCCGTTCGTGAAGTTCGACCATGACTTCATCGGCCGCGAGGCGCTGGAGAAG
>JBEVNO010000139.1:0-14589 GCA_040508085.1 Steroidobacteraceae bacterium | reverse complement strand
GCCGCGGCGGCCGGCGCCGGTGGCGCCGGTGGCGTGTGGTGGCGCGGGAATACATCGGCCAGCACGGACAACACCTCGCTGCGTGCCCAGATGCCGCCCAGCTCCTCGAACTCACGCCGATGCGCAGGCTCGTGCAGCCATAGTTGCAGTTCCGCGGCTTCTGCCGGCGACAGGCCGCGGTCCACCCGTGCCACCCACAGCGCCGCGGCCTCACGCACCGCTGGCAGGTCCGGAAAACGCGCGACGTTGCTCATGCCTGGCGCCGCGCAGGGCTGGGCTGCGTCAGCGGTGCCGCGGGCACCGCGAGCCGTTCGCGGCACAGCAGCAGGCCCTTGCCGATGTGCTTCTCGACTGTGCTCTCCGAAATGCCCAGCTCGCGCGCGATCTCCTGCTGCGACAGGCCATACACCTTGCGCAGGATGAAGGCGCGGCGGCATTGCTCCGGCAGGCTGCCGACTGCACGGCAGAAGGCGAGGAACTCGCGGTCGGCATCGATCTGCGCATCCAGCGGCAGGTCATGGGCCCGCGGCTCATCGTCCAGCGTCAGCTCCTCCAGTGGTCCGGTGCTGCGATGTTCCTTGCGCGCGGCGTGGTTCAGGGCGAGGTTGGTGGCGGTGCGCATCAGGAAGGCGCGCATGTCGCGGATGTCACTGCGCTGCCCCGCCTCGAACGAACGCACGAACGCCTCCTGCAGGATGTCTTCCACATCGGTGCGGCGCACGATGCGCGCCACGGCACGGGCCAGCGCGCTGCGGAAGCCCATGTATACCGAAGCAAGGTTGTCGCCGTTCTGTGGCATGCAGTCAGTGGCTGCCCATCTTTTTTGACCCCTCGTAACCAGTTGACTATAGGCGGGGCCTGCAACCAAACGCAATGCAGCCAGCCCGGCGCTAGCGCGGTTCGTCCACGACATAACCCTTGCCGCGCAGCGTCGACACTACGCCATCGGGATCCAGCAGATTTTCGATGGGCAGCGTGGTGAAGCTGCTGCCATGGGTCAGCAGCATCCAGTCCACGATGCCCGACCAGTCCGCCTCGATTTTTTCGCGTTGCGCAGAGATCAGTTCGCGCAGGCGAGGTTTCTCCATGATGGCGTCCAGGCAGGTGCGGGTAGTGGTACGCGGTGGCAAGGAGCGCAATGCAGCGATATCGCCGCTGGCCCAAGCCTCGGCGCGCCGGCGCATGTCCGGCAGATCCCTCTCTATATGATCCAGCGTTGCCGCCAGGCAGGCGGCTTCCTTGTCGCGTGGCAAGGCAGCCAGATCCGCGATCAGGGATTTTGGATCCTGCAGCTGTGTCGCGAATTCGCGCTGCCGGATGTGCACATCGTGGCGCCGCGCCAGCTTGCGCACCTGCGGCCATACGGCGTCGCGCCGCACCAGGCCCGACCCCTGCAGCGCCTGCTGGAACAGCAACTCGGCGGCATACAGCGGCCGCGCACGTTCCTTCGCATCCGGATCGGCGCCGAACCAGCGGCGGTGCGCGGCTTGCCAGCGGTCATACAGAGGTGGTGGCAGCACCTCGCGCAGCGTCGCACCATTGGCGTTGTGGCGCAGCCGCAGCAGCGCCGGCACGTAGCGCAGCACAGTGAAGGTGTTGCCGATGTGCAGACTTTCGGTGGAGCTGGCGAGGATCTCCCCAGAAGCGCTGATCACTGCCTCGGCCTGGCGGGAGCGCCAAGTCATCTTCGCCGGCAGCGGCGACAGCGTGCCCATGATCCAAAGCGTGTGCGCGCCGCGGCTGACGCGCCACATCGCAGGTCCGGGCTGTTCGCCAGTGACCGTGACCTCCTCGAGCATGTCCTCCGGCGCGGTTGCGGCCAGCACGCTGCACGGCCAGGCCAGCAGGCACAGCGCGGCGATCCGCAGGCGTGGCATTATTCCCTTCTCCATGCGCGTACATCCTGCCACCGGATTGCTTGAAGGCGTACGCCAGGTGCTGAGTCCCCATGCGGATGCGCGGCCTGCGGGCATAGCCACCGACCTGATCGTCGTGCACAACATCAGCCTGCCGCCAGGCGAATTCGCCGGCCCCTGGATCGATCGCCTGTTCACCGGCAGCCTGCCGCGCGATGTGCATCCGTATTTCGGGGAGATCGACGGCATGCGCGTGTCGGCGCACCTGCTGGTACGGCGCGACGGCGAGGTGGTGCAGTTCGTGCCTTTCCACCGGCGTGCCTGGCATGCGGGCGCTTCACAGTACGAAGGCCGCAGTGCCTGCAATGATTTCTCCATCGGCATCGAGATGGAAGGCACGGATGAGACGGACTTCGAGCCCGCGCAGTATGCCGCGGCCGCACAGGCGATCCGAGCACTGCTGCGGGCGTATCCGGCGCTGGCGGCCAGCCGCATTGCGGGACACAGCGATATCGCACCGGGACGCAAGACCGACCCAGGTCCGCGCTTCGACTGGCAGGCGCTGCGCTCGCAACTGGCCTGAGACCTACAGCCGGTTGCGATCCCAGTGCACTTCCGCGCCACCGTCGATGCGCGCCAGCACCCGCGCCAGCACGAACAGCGCGTCCGACAACCGGTTCAGGTAGACCGCCGGCAGATCCCGCAGGCCCTCGGCATGAGTGAGAGTCCAGCAGCGGCGTTCGGCGCGCCGCGCAATGGTGCGTGCCAGGTGGCAACGCGCCGCGGCCTCGTTGCCGCCGGGGAGGATGAACTCCTTCAGTGGTGGCAGCGCGGCATTGAAATGCTCGACCGCCTGCTCGAGCGCACCGGCCCGCGCCTCGGTCAGCACGCTGTAGCCTGGTACGGCCAGTTCACCGCCCAGGTCGAAGAGGTCATGCTGGATGGCCAGCAGCAGATGGCCGACTTGCGGCGGCAGCGCCAGCACGGCCAGCCAGCCCACGGCGCTGTTGAGTTCGTCGACGGCGCCGATGGCTTCGATGCGCGCGCTGTCCTTGGACACGCGGCTGCCATCGCCGAGGCCGGTAGTGCCCGCATCGCCGGTGCGGGTGATGATCTTGCTCAAGCGGTTGCCCATGTGGCGGCGACTCTAGCAGACCGGCCTGCAGGCCATAGGCAGCGCGCATCCCCGGGCGGTAACGTAGCGCCATGACCTATTCACCCTCCAGGGAACTGGCTGCGGCGCTGGAAGCCGCCCGCGCGGCGGATGCGGTGATTGCGCCGCTGTACCGCGCCAACCTGGCCGTCGAACTGAAGGCCGATCGCTCGCCCGTCACCGCGGCGGACCGCGACGCCGAGTCCGCCATCCGTGCGGTGCTGCTGCGGCATTTTCCGGACTACGGCTTCTATGGCGAGGAGGGTGGCCAGCAGGGCATGCACCGGGACAATGTGTGGCTGGTCGATCCGCTGGATGGCACCAAATCCTTCGTGCGCGACACGCCGTTCTTCTCCACACAGATCGCGCTGTGGCGTGGCGGCGAGCTGGTGCTGGGCGTGTCGTCGGCCTGCGCCTGCGGTGAGGTTGCCTGGGCCGAGCGCGGTGGTGGCGCCTGGCTGAATGGCGAGCGCATCCATGTCAGCGATCGCGCGCAGCTCGGCGATGCCATCCTCTCCACCGGCAACCTGAAGACACTGGCTGCCGGTCCGGGCTGGGCGAAGTTCGGTGCGCTGGTGCAGCGGGTGAACCGGCTGCGCGGCTATGGCGACTTCGTCCACTACCACCTGCTGGCGCGCGGCGCGCTGGATGTGGTGGTGGAATCGGACGTGAACATCCTCGACATCGCCGCGCTGGCGGTGATCGTCACCGAGGCGGGAGGCAGGTTCACCGACCTGGCCGGCGAGCCTTTGGGGCTTGCCACCACCACCGTTCTCGCCAGCAATGCGCTGCTGCACGCGGCTGTGCAGGCGGCTCTCGAGACCCAGCAGGGCTAGCGAGCGGGCAGTTGCGCGGCCTGACGCAGCGCCGTCGCGATCTCCGTGCCACGGCTGCGTTTCAGCGCTGCGCAGTTGCGGATGGTCTCGAGCGCGCGCTGCAATGCCAGCTCGCCGCGGCCGGTGGTCCGCAGCGCACTGGCGAGCAGCCGTTCAACTTCAGCGGCACGGGCCATGGAGCAATATCCCGACAGCAGCGCCGGGATCGCCTCGACCGAGAACATGCCCACGTCGCGGAAGAATCTTTCGTGATGGGCCTGCAGCCAGCTGAAGGCGGATTCGCGCGTGGCCACCTCCTTCATCAGGCCGCTCATCAAGGCCAGCCGATCGGTTGGACGCAACTGGGGCTCCGCCAGCCGGTCCAGCAGCCAGCGGGCTGTTGCGGGTTGCCCGCTGTCGCCCAGGGCCTGCAGGGCTGCGTCGCGGAACAGCTCGTCCTCGGCTGCCAGCAGCCTCTGATACAGCGCCTGCGACGCCGGCAGACCGCCTTCCCGGACCTGCGCCTTGAAGGCGCTGACGAAGAAGGCCGGATCAAGGGCAGCGGAATGCCCGCCAAGCCAGCCGGCGGCCGCTGCCTGCAGCCGCGTGCGCATGCCGGTGTCGGGCGTCGCGGCGACCACCAGCTCGGCCAGATCCTGGCGCAGCTTCTGCTGGTCGGGCGCGTCGCCCGCATGGGCGCCAAGAGCGGGGTCCAGCCCCAGGCTCGCCAGGCGGCTCCCGTAGATCCCGCTCATGAGGCGCCGGAAGCTGGTTACGGACCGCGCCGACAGGATGCCCCGGTCCTGCCAGGTGTTCAGGCGCCGGCCCAGCAGCATCGCGACATTGGAATCCGGATGCATGGCGAAGGCCGCCGCGGCGCGCAGCAGCTGGTCGGCGGGAGCGCGCCCCGCAAGGAACTGGCCCCACAGACTGTCGATCGCTGCCAGCGCTTCACCAGCGGGCAGCAGCGCAGCGGTGCTGATCAACGCGTCCCAGGCCGGTTCGCTGAGGAAGTAGCGGTAGTAACCCGTTCCGCCGGCATTGGGTACCAATGCGCCACTGCCTGGCAGCGACACCAGCTGGGATGGCGCGTCGAGCATCACACAGGTTGTTTCGCCGCCGCGCCGCGCGCAGAAAGGAATGATCCATTGCTGCGGGCCGGGCGTGCTCGGCGCCACCGCATAGCGGAACTGCGTGGCGCGGTATTGCGGGCCTTCGCCACTCAGGTCGACCACTGGAATGCCCTGCTGGGTGACGAAACTGCGCAGTGCCTCGAGCACGCGCGAGTCGTTGGCTGCGGCAGCCAGCGCCGCGAAGAAGTCGTCACTGGTGGCGGTGCCATACAGGCGGTGGCGCATGTGCAGGCGCACGCCCTCCCGGAACCTTGCATCGCCCAGGTAGCTGGCGATCATGGCGATGATCTGCCCGCCCTTGCCATACGTGACCGCGTCGAAGGCAGAGTCGATCTCGGCATCGGCGACAATCGGCTGACGCATGGGGCGACCGACCTGCAGGGCATCGGTATGCATCGCCGTCATCGCCTCCTGGATGGCATTGACGCCGATGTTCAGCTCGGGTCGCCACTCATTGGCAACCCGGTAACCCAGCCAGTTGGCGAAACTTTCGTTCAGCCAGATATCGTCCCACCATGCCGGGGTGACCAGATCGCCGAACCACTGGTGCGACAGCTCGTGCGCCACCACCATGCCGAAGGTCTGCCTCTGTGGCGTCGAGGCGTCCGGCCCAAGCAACAGTATGTTGTCGCCGTAGATGTCCGCGCCGGCATTCTCCATGGCGCCCGGCATGACGGGACTGGCAATCTGGTCGAGCTTCGGGAACGGGAAGGGCTGGTCGAAATACTGTTCCAGCAGTTCGATGATGCGCGGCGTCTCACGCAGCGCGTAGTCGAGCCGGCCCGCGTGATTGCGCGTGGCAACAATGCGCAGCGGCAATGGGCGGTTGCGCAGCGGGGTCGGCGGCGCCTCGGCCTGCACCGCCACAAACGGGCCGACTGCAAATGCCAGCAGGTAGGTAGGCAGTGGCAGCGTGGGTGCGAATCGATGGGTCACCAGTTCGCCGGCCGGCAGCGGCGAGCCGGTCGCGGGCGCGTTCGACAGCGCCAGCAGGCCTGGCCTCGTGGTCAGCGTGACAGTCCACGGGGTCTTGTAACCCGGTTCGTCAAAAGACGGAAAGACGGCACGTGCCTCGATGGACTGCAGCTGGCTCCACACGTACCACTCCTCGCCCACCTTCACGCGGTACAGCCCCAGAGCGTCGTCGCCGAAAGCCGCGCTGTATTCGAAGGTCAAGGTGGCAGCGCCTGGTGGAAGTGGAGCGGCGAGATCCAGGCGCGCCAGACCCAGCATGTCCAGCTGCTGCCAGGAGGCGGATGTGCGGCTGCCGTTGACCACCACTGCCGCCGCGGTGATGTCCAGATCCCGCCCGTGCAGCAAAATTGAATTCACCGGCGCGCTGGCGACGATGTCGATTTCGACATGGCCGGTGAACCGCTCCTGCTCGGGAATGACTGTCAGGTCGAGGCGATAAGCAACGGGTGCCACTGTGCCAGGCAGCCTGCCAGACGATGCGCCAGGTTCTGCCGCCCGCGCGCCGCACCAGGACATGCACAGCAGCAGGGTGATGCCGGCGGCAAGACGGCGGCGAGCTTCCATGCCTGGATCCTCCTGCGCCTTTGCGTGCCGCCCGGCGCTAGTTGTTCAGCAGATTCGCCGGTGAATACTGGTCCGTCAACACACGCGCCTTCTCGTCCCAGTCTATCCTGGTGCTGAACAGCGGCAGCACCTCGGTGGCATTGACGCCAAAGCCGCGCAGCGCCAGCTCATATTCCAGCGCCCGGGTGCGCAGCTGCGCCTCGGTGGGCAGGCCGGCAGGACGCGCGACGATCACGCGGTTGCCGGTCTTCAGGCTGTAGAACTTGCCGAACACCGCCGCATAGGTGGTGGACTCGTGGTCATACAGCTTGCTGGACGAGAAGGTGTTGCCCACCAGCACGCCGCCCGGAGCCAGCAGCGACTCCACCTCCTGCAGGAACTCCTTCGTAAGCAGATGCTCGGGAATGTATTCGTGGTCGAAGGCGTCGAGCAGGATGGCGTCGTACTTCTTGCCTTCGCGCGCGGCGCGCTTCACGTACACGCGGCCGTCCACCTCGAACACCTTGAGTTGCGGGCCATCGCGGAAGCCGAAGTACTGCTTCGCCACACGCGTCACCGCCGGGTCGATCTCCACCACATCGATTTGCGCCTGCGGCAGGATTTCGCGCAGCGCCGTCGGTATGGTGCCGCCGCCCAGCCCCACGATCAGCACGCGCTTTGGCGCCGGGCCGGTGAACAGCAGGCCGCCCAGCGCCATCTTCGTGTAGCGCAACGCGAATTCGCGCGGCTTGGCGAGGTTGATGCACGATTGCCGGCCGATGCGGCACATGCGCGTGAAGCACATGCAGCGCTCACCGTCCTGCTCGTATACCAGCACCTCGCGGTACAGCGATCGCTCCGAATGCACCAGTTTCTGTTCCGCCATGACGGCCGGTGCCAGCATCAGCAGCGCGAGCGGCAGCAGTCGCGGGAACATCTTCATGCCTGTTTGCTCCGCACCAGACCCGCGGCCGCCGCCAGCACGGCCGAGATGGTGATCAATCCGATGATGATGGTGTTCACCTCGAACCACAGCACGAGGTAGAACGAGGTGATGATGGTGCCGGCAGCGCTGCCGAAGGTCGAGACAAAATACAGCTGGCCAGCGCGCCGGCCCGAGGATTCTTCCGCATCGACCAGTAGCCGCACGCAGTACGGGGAGACCATGCCGGAGAAGAAAGTGGGGATGAAGAACAGCATCGCCGCTGCGGCCAGCGAACCGAAGCGCGGATCCGGCACTGCAATCGCGAGGTTCTCCAGCACCACGCCGGACAACGGCAGTGCCGGCAGTGTGGTCAGCGCCGCCGCCGCCAGCAGCAGGCCGAGCCGCGGCAGGCTGGGGTTGCGCTGCGACCAGCGGCCACCGGCCAGATAGCCCAGCGAGAGCGCCAGCATGAAAATCGTGATCAGCGCTCCCCATACGTAGATGCTGCTGCCGAAATTCGGCGCCAGCATGCGGCCGCCCAGCAGTTCGACACCCATCACGAAGAAGCCGGACCACAGCGCCACGACATAGCACAGCGCGGCGGAGGCACCGGACACCAGCAGCCGGCTGCTCATGGCTGCAGCCGCGTGGCCGACCAAGGCCCGGCCACCGGTTTCGCGCTGCAGGAAACCGACAGCTCGCGTGTCCAGCGCGCCCGGTCGTGCAGGCGCGCGCTGGCCTCGACCCACAGTTCCACCGACTCCACCCAGAACACATAGCCGCCCCAATGCGGTGGGCGGGGCACGACGCCGGGAAAGCGCGCGATGGTGGCATCAAGCTGCGCCTGCAGAGATGCCGGCGAGCCGACGGGCTCGCTCTGCCGGCTGGCATGCGCGCCCAGCTGGCTGGCGCGTGCGCGCGCGGCGAAATAACTGTCGCTGTCCGCGACGCTGGCTTTCTCCACCATCCCCTCCATGCGTACCTGCCGGTGCAGGTGGTCCCAGTGGAACACCAGTGCAGCGCGCGGATTGGCCGCGAGTTCCCGGCCCTTGCGTGAATCGTAATTGCTGACGAAGCGTACCGAACCGCCATTCGGTTCGATCTCCTTGCATAGCACGACTCTTGCGGAGGGTCGCCCATCCAGGCCGCAGGTGGCCAGCACCATGGCATTCGGATTGGGCTGCTCGGCGCGGCGCGTGGCCTCGGCAAGCCAGGCAGCCGCCAGCTGCAGTGGCTCGGCCGGCAGGGGATCGGGCAGGGACTGATCGGGTACCATGGCCGGCAGTTTACCCGTAGGGCGGTTCGCCATTGCCATGACCCTGGATCAACTCCGCCTGCAGCTGGACCAGCTCGACGGCGAAATCATCGCGCTGATGGCCCGACGGCAGGCCATAGCCCGTGAAGTCGCGGCCAGCAAACGTGCCACCGGCAAGCCCACGCGTGATTACCAGCGCGAGCGCGAGGTGATCCTTGGCGTACGCCACCGTGCCGAGCAGCAGGGCCTGTCAGCCGACGTCGCCGAAAAGGTGCTGCGCCTGCTGATCCGTTCCTCCCTGACCACCCAGGAAAAGGTGAGCGTGGCCGCGCATGGCGCAGGCAGCGGGCGCAGCGCCCTGGTGATCGGCGGCGCGGGCAAGATGGGCGGCTGGTTCGTGCAGTTCCTGGTATCGCAGGGTTTTGCCGTCACCGTGGCCGACCCCGCAGGGGCGCCGGCGGGCATTGCCGCGGTGGCCGATTGGCGCGGCATCGACGACCTCGACAGCTTCGACTTCATCGTGGTCGCGACGCCGCTGGGCGCCAGCGATGCCATCCTCGCGGCCCTGGCGCTGCGGCGGCCGGCCGGTGTTGTCTTCGACCTGGGCTCGCTCAAGTCGCCTCTGCGCGGCGGCTTGCAGGCATTGCAGGCCGCCGGCGTGCAGGTCACTTCACTGCATCCCATGTTCGGTCCGAGCACCGAGCTGCTGTCGGGCCGGCACGTGGTGTTCATCGACCTCGGCAATGCACCGGCGCTGGCCGCGGCACGCAGCCTGTTCGCGCCCACCATGGCCGAGCAGGTGGTGATGAGCCTGGACGAGCACGACCGCCTAATCGCCTATGTGCTGGGTCTTTCCCATGCATTGAACATTGCCTTCTTCACCGCGCTGGCGGAAAGCGGCGAGGACGCGCCGAAGCTGGCGCGCATGTCGAGCACCACCTTCGATGCGCAGCTGGATGTGGCGACCAATGTGTCGGAGGAGAGCCCGGAGCTGTATTACGAGATCCAGGCGCTCAACGATTACGGCGCCGAATCGCTGCGGGCGCTGGCCGAATCCGTCGAGCGGCTGCGCAGCGCTGTGGAGACGCGGAATTTCCCCGCTTTTCGTGCCCTGATGGAACAGGGCCTGGGCTATCTGCAGGGGCGGCGCGAGCAGGTGGCGCAGCGCGCCTGAGCGCTGCATCCCGGACCGGCTGTCGCCGCGGGCCGCCGCCTTGCTGCGAAGGCCCCGCCCCGGTAGGGTCGGGTGATGAGCGATGTGATCGACCGCGACGGTTTCCGCGCCAATGTGGGCATCGTGCTGATGAGTCCGGCCGGTCAGCTGTTCCTCGGCCGGCGCACCGGCGGCAAGGGCTGGCAGTTCCCGCAGGGCGGCATGCTCAGCGGCGAATCCGCTGAGGAATCCCTGTTCCGCGAGCTGCATGAGGAAATCGGCCTCACATCGCAGGACGTGCGCCTGCTGGGCTCCACCTCGCGCTGGCTGCGGTACCGGCTGCCGTCGCGCTATGTGCGCCACGGCCAGCGCCCCCTGTGCGTAGGACAGAAGCAGCGCTGGTTCCTGCTGCAGCTGGCGGGCGAGGAATCCGGCATCCGCTTCGATGCTACCGGCGAACCGGAGTTCGATCGCTGGCGCTGGGTGGATTACTGGCAGCCGGTGAAGGAAGTCATCTATTTCAAGCGGCCGGTCTACGTGAAGGCACTGCATGAGCTGGCGGCGCTGGCGCGGCCGGAGGGTCTGCCGCCTTATCCGGCCTGGTGGGAGCGCCAGACGCGGCCGCGCCGCGCCACCGTCAAGGCTCCGCGCGCACCAGTGCCTGAACGTGGGAGCGGGATCGCCGCCAAATGAGCCAAGCCCCCCGCCTGGTGGTGCGCCAGCATGCGCCGCTGCGCCTGCTGCTGGTGGTCGGTGCAGGCGTGGTTGCGGCGCTGGTGGCCGTCTGGTTCGCCTTCGAATGGGGCCGCAGCCGCGCCGGTTTTGACGGGGCGGCGGCCCGTGCGGAGCGGGCGCAGCTGAACGACCAGATCGAGACACTGCAGCGGGAAGCGCGTCCGCTGCGGCTGAAGATTGCGATGTACGAGACCGAGCGCGTCGGCCAGACGCGCGAACGCACCGAGCTGGCGCGCAGCATCGGTGAACTGCAGGCAGAAGTTGCGCGGCTCACCAGCGAGCTGGCGTTCTACAAGGGCGTGGTGGGCGACAGCACCCCGGGTGAAGTGGTCAAGGTGCAGCAGTTCCGTGTCAGTCGCGGCCCCGCGGCCGGCCAGTATGTGATGCGGCTGGTGCTGGGCCGTTCGCTGCGCCCGGACGAGACCATCACCGGCCGCGTGAAGGTTACATTCGAGGGCACGAAAGCCGGCGTCGATACCAGCCTCGATCTGGCCGCTGCCAGCCCAGTTCCCGCCGGCGATGTCACCTTCAACTACCGCTACCTGGAGACTGTCGAACGCACCTTCCTGCTGCCCGCGGATTTCGTGCCCGCCCGCACCACCGTGGAGGTGACGACGACCCGCAAAGGCGTGAACCCGGTGCGCGAAACCTACCTCTGGAATGTGGAAGATTGAACGGTGAAATTCCGCAAAGAACGCCAGGGCGGGGCCACGATCGACTCCCTGCTCGGGACCACCACCCGCATCCAGGGCGATCTGCTGTTCACTGGCGGGCTGCATCTGGAGGGCTCGGTCACCGGCAATGTGCGCGGCAGCGGCGAGGGCCCCTCGCGCCTGGTGGTGGGGGAAGCCGCGGTGGTCGACGGCTCGGTGGAGGCGGCGGTTATCGAGCTGAACGGCGTGGTGCGGGGCGACATCCAGGCCACCGAGCGCATCGCGCTGGGCCCCCGGGCGCGGGTGGAGGGCAATCTCGCCTATCGCGCCCTTGAAGTGGCCGCCGGAGCCCTCATCAGCGGTAAACTGGTGAAACTGGCAGAGGCCGACAGCGGAACGCAAAATGAGTGACGAGGCCATCGTATTTACCGACGCTGCGGCGACCAAGGTCGCCGAACTGATCCGCGATGAGGGCAACCCGGCGCTGATGCTGCGCGTGTACGTGCAGGGCGGGGGTTGCTCCGGCATGCAGTATGGCTTCGAGTTCGACGAGGCCGTCGGCGATGGCGACACCGAAGTGGAGCGCAACGGCGTCAAGCTGCTGGTTGATCCCATGAGCTTCCAGTACCTGTCAGGCGCCGAGATCGATTATCGCGAAGGCCTGGAAGGCGCCCAGTTCGTCATCCGCAATCCCAACGCCCATACCACCTGCGGCTGCGGTTCATCGTTCGCGGCCTGATCTGGTGATCCGCCGCAGTGCCCGCGTGCCGGATGTGCTGGCCGCGGTGGACCTGGGCTCCAACAGTTTCCATCTCGTCGTTGCGCAGCATCGCAACGGCCAGCTGGTCGTGATCGACCGGCTGCGCGAGCCCGTGCAGCTGGCTGCGGGCCTGGATGAAGATGGCCGGCTCCACAAGGATGCGGCCAATCGTGCGCTGGCCTGCCTGAAACGCTTCGGGCAGCGGTTGTCGGACATGCATGCCGACACCGTGCGTGTGGTGGGTACCAGCGCACTGCGCCGGGCGCGCGGCAAGGCTTCGTTTCTGGCGCGGGCGCGCGACGCGCTCGGGCACCCGGTGGAGATCGTTGCCGGCCGCGAGGAGGCGCGCCTCATCTACGCCGGCGTGTCGCAGTCGCTGCCCAGCGAGAGCGGCAACCGTCTGGTGGTGGACATCGGCGGCGGCAGTACCGAACTCATCGTGGGCCGCGGCCGCGAGCCGCTGGAACTGGAGAGCATCAACCTGGGCTGCGTGGTCATGACGCAGCGGCATTTCGCGGATGGGAAATTGTCGGCCAAGCGTTTCGAGCGCGCACTGCTGATGGCGCGACAGCATCTGGAGCCGGTGCAGGAACGCTTCATCAAGCGGGGCTGGGAGGCCGCGGCCGGCAGCTCCGGCACCGTCCGCTCGGTGCTGGATGCCTGTCGCGAACTCGATCCGCGGGCCACCGTCATCACGCCGGCCCGCATCGATGCGCTGATCGCGATGCTGTGTGAGGCCGGCGACTGCAATGCCATCCCGCTGGTTTCCATCACGCCGGACCGCCGCAGCGTGCTGGCGGGCGGGCTCACCATCCTGTCGGCCGTGTTCTCGCAGCTGCGCGTGGCGCAGATGCGCTGGAGCGATGGCGCCATGCGCGAGGGCCTGCTGTACGACATGATCGGCCGACTGGGGCATGAGGATGCGCGCGAGCGCACTGTCCGCTCCATGCAGCAGCGGTACCACGTGGACATGGCCCAGGCGACGCGCGTGGAGCACACGGCCCTGCGGCTGCTGGCCCAGGTGCGCGCCAGCTGGAAGCTGCAGGACCAGATGGCCGAACAGGCGCTGACCTGGGCCTGCCGGTTGCACGAGATTGGCCTTGACGTCGCGCACAGTGGCTACCACCGGCATGGCGCCTACCTGCTGGCGAACGCGGACATGTCCGGCTTCGCGCGCGAGGAGCAGCAGTTGCTGGCGCGGCTGGTGGGCAGCCATCGCCGCAAGCTGGTGCTCGAGGGGTTGTCGGAGCTGCCGCCGCCCTGGGACCAGCGTGGCCTCTACCTGATCCTGATCCTGAGGTTGGCGGTGCTGCTGCATCGCGACCGCAGCGACGCACCCGCGCCGCGCTTCACGCTGACCGGCCGCCCGCGCACGCTGGAACTGCGCTTCCGCACCCGCTCGCTGCGGCGCCATCCATTGACCGCCGCCGATCTGGACGACGAAATCGAATACCTGCGCCTCCAGGGCCTGCGCCTGCGCGTCCTGACCTCCTGAAAATGGGGTCAGATCCATTTTCCGCCCGGAAAATAGATCTGACCCATTTTCACATTTTCATGAGGTGTAGCGCTGCAGCAGGGTGAGCTGGGCGGACAGGGCTGGTTCGGCCCCGGCGCTGGCATGCAGGTAGCAGCCGTCGCTCTGCAGCAGCCAGGCATCGGCGGTATCGGCCAGGTACAGCGCCAGATCGGCGCGGATGGAGGCGTGCAGCAGCGGATCTTCGATGGGAAAGGCGATCTCGACGCGGCGGAACAGGTTGCGTTCCATCCAGTCCGCGCTGGCGCAGTAGAGCTCCGGCTCGCCATCGTTACCGAACCAGTACACGCGGCTGTGCTCGAGGAAACGGCCGATGATCGAGCGCACGCGGATGTTCTCCGACACGCCCGGGATGCCCGGACGCAACGTGCAGGCGCCGCGGATGATCAGGTCGATGCTGACGCCGGCGATCGAGGCGCGATACAGCGCCTCGACCACATGCGCTTCGTTGAGCGCGTTGAGTTTGGCGACGATGCGTGCGGGACGGCCGTTGCGCGCGTGCTCGATTTCGCGCTCGATCTTGCCCATGACGCTGCTGTACAGCGTGAACGGCGAATGCAGCAGACGCTTCAGCTGGATCATCGGCCCCAGACCGGACAACTGCTGGAAGACCTTGTGGATGTCTTCGCCGATGTCCGCGTTCGAGGTCATCAGGCCGATGTCGGTGTAGCCGCGGCTGTTGCCCTGGTGGTAGTTACCGGTGGAAAGATGCACGTAACGGCGCAGGCCGCCGGCTTCGCGCCGCACGATCAACAGCATCTTGGCGTGCGTCTTGTAGCCGACCACGCCGTAAACGACCTGCACGCCCGCTTCCTGCAGACGCGTCGCCAGACCGAAGTTGGCTTCCTCGTCGAAACGCGCGCGGAGCTCGATCACCACGGTGACGTCCTTGCCGTTGCGTGCCGCCTCGACCAGCAGGTCGACCAGCGGGGAATCCTTGCCGGCCCGGTAAAGCGTCTGCTTGATCGCCAGCACGCCGGCGTCCTGCGAAGCACGACGCAGCAGTTCGACGACCGACGCGAACGATTCGTAAGGGTGATGCAGCAGCACGTCGCTGCGGCGGATGCGTTCGAACAGCGAATCGCCGTCCACGTCCGGA
>JBEVNO010000137.1:0-2613 GCA_040508085.1 Steroidobacteraceae bacterium | reverse complement strand
TGATCCTGATGCCCTCATACGTGAACATCGGTGCGTACGTGTATTCAGGCACGATGGTGGATACCTGGGCGACCGTCGGTTCCTGTGCGCAGATAGGCAGGAACGTGCACCTCTCGGGCGGCGTGGGGATTGGCGGCGTGCTCGAGCCGCTGCAGGCCTCACCTACGATCATCGAGGACAACTGCTTCATCGGCGCGCGCTCGGAGATCGTCGAAGGCGTGATCGTCGGCGAGGGTTCGGTGATCTCCATGGGCGTGTTCATCGGCCAGAGCACGAAGATTTATGATCGCGCCACGGGCGAAGTTACTTATGGGCGGGTGCCGGCCGGCTCTGTGGTGGTAGCGGGCAACCTGCCCGCTGCGGACGGCAAGTACAGCCTCTATGCCGCCGTCATCGTGAAGCGTGTGGATGCGAAGACGCGCGCGAAGACCTCGATCAACGAGCTGTTGCGCGCGACGGACTGAGCCGCCGCGGCGGGCCCGGCCTGTGCACGGCATAGCCGCGCATGAACAGGTCGACGGCGCCGGCAATCGTGCCACGGACATCGCGCGGTGAAGGCCGGTCGCCCACCACCGCGCGATGCACGAGGTTGAAGGCGATCATGTCGTGGAAAAGCCGCGCCGCCGCGTAGGCGTCGAAATCGGTACGCAGGTCGCCGGCACCCTGGCGTTGCGCGATGAACTGCGCCATCAACCGGCAGGTGGCCTCCGGACCGTGCCGCTGCCACTCGCGCCCGACGCCATCGATGCGCCCCGCCTGCGCGAGCGCCAGGCGGTAGAAGGCCAGGTGCCGTTCGTTCATCAGGATCTCCAGCAGCCGCCGCCCGAACATCCTGAGACCGCCGGCAGCATCCAGGTGTGCCACATCGACTGCGGCGAGCGCCTGTGCAAACTGGTCGCACAGATCGCCGATCACGGTGACGAACAACTGCTCCTTGCCGTGGAACAGGCTATAGACACTGCTCTTGGATCCCCCCGACAGTTCGATGATGTCGTCGATGCTGACCGCGTCGTAGCCGCGGGCGAGGAACAGTCTCGCCGCTGCTTCGCGGATACGTCCGGCGGCCGCCTGGCCGCGGCGCGTCAGCGGTGTTCTTCGCTTGTCAGCCATTCGCGGCTCCCCTTTTCTCGTTCTTATCGAGATTGAGACGCATTCTACATTGGCTCACGCTGCAAGTAATTCCGGCATGCCGCAAGCGAATCCATTGACGCCATCCACGCCGCTCACTTACCGTACTGAACAGTACACTTCATGGACTACTCCCGCCGCCGCGGCAGCGCGCGAGCCGGGACTGCGACAAAGGGACACCATGGGAGCCAGCATCTCCGCACGTTGCGGTCCGCTTCCGGCCTTGGCGATGCTGGCCGCGATCAGCGCCGGACTGCTGCTGTGTGAGCCGGGACACGCCCAGGCCGCCGCCCCCACCATCGACCTGCCGGCCACCAACATGAGCAGCCAGGAATCCGCTTATCGCGACCTGTCGGCCGATCTGGCCAAGCTGGCAGCCAACCTGCCGGGCAGGGGCGGCATCGCCACCAACCCGCTGGCGGCCGGCGCGACGCCGATCGGTGCAGCCACCTGCGGCACCTGCCACGCACAGGAGAAATTGCAGTTCACGCATACGGTCCACGCGCGCACCTTCGCCGCTGGCTCGGGCGGGGCGAGCAACGCGGGCAGCTGCGAGAGCTGCCATGGCCCGGGCTCAATGCATGCCGCGAACCCTGCCGCCAAAGGCGCCATCATCGCCTTCACGCATGAAGGCGGCACACCGATAGCGACGCAGACCCAGGCCTGCCTGGGTTGCCATGCCGGCGGCGCGCGGCAGCACTGGCTCGCCTCCGTCCATGAGACGCGTGGCCTCTCATGCAGCGACTGCCACAATCCGATGGCGCGCGGCTCACCCGAAGGGTTGATGGCGAAACGCTCGATCAACGAGACCTGTGCCGGCTGCCACCAGGACATCCGCGCGAAATTCAACCGGCGCTCGCACATGCCGCTGCCGGAAGGCCAGATGTCCTGCGTCGATTGCCACAATCCGCACGGCTCGGTCACGAAACCGCTGCTGAAGACCGATTCGATCAACACCACCTGCTATGGCTGCCACGCGGAGAAACGCGGCCCGACCCTGTTCGAACATCCGCCCGTGCGCGAGAACTGCATGAACTGCCACGACCCGCATGGCTCGAACCAGCAGACGCTGCTGGTGGCGCCGGTGCCAATGCTGTGCCAGCAGTGCCACACGATGACGCGCCACCCGAACGACCTGCAGACCCCGGCGGGCCTCGCCAACGGCCGCGCCCCGGACGAGCGGCTGATCAGCCGCTCCTGCCTGAGCTGTCACACCAACGTGCATGGCTCGAACAATCCTGGCGGCGCACGGTTCCACCGCTAGCGGACGGCATGCCATGAAACCCATCCGCACAACGAACTTCGCCGCTGCCGTCATCACCCTGCTGGCAGCGGCGCAGGGCCAGGCGCTGGCCGCGGACACCAGCGGCAGCCAGCGCGTCGGCGACCTGCAGTACGGCAACGCGCTGGATCCGCGCGGCTTCGATGCCGCGTCCTCCCTGAGCGACCCGCTGGGCCTGTCGCTGCTGCGCTCGGGCCTTTCGC
>JBEVNO010000135.1:0-9444 GCA_040508085.1 Steroidobacteraceae bacterium | reverse complement strand
GGCGGCAACGCAGGCCGCCGCGCGTTCGCGCAGGAAGGCGTCCACTTCAGCGACGACATCCGCGTAATGCGGTTCGTGCTGCATGGTGCGCGGTGTGCCCTGCATGTGCATCAGGCACACAGCGGCTCCGGTGGCGGCCACGGCTGCCATGGCTCCAGGCTCGCGCAGGCCCATCACGTCGTTGACCATGCCGGCACCGGCGGCGACTGCTGCCGCCATCACCCGCGGCTTCATGGTGTCGATCGAAATGACGGCATCCACGCGCGCAGCCAGCGCCTCGATGACAGGCAGCACGCGTTCCAGTTCGTGCTGCTCGCCCACCGGCTCCGCACCGGGCCTGGTGGATTCGCCACCGATGTCGATGATGGCGGCCCCCGCCGCGACCATGGCCAGGCCATGCGCCACAGCGGCTTCAAGAGAACTGTAGCGCCCGCCATCGGAGAAGGAATTGTCGGTGACGTTGAGCACGCCCATGACGGCCGGGCGCGACAGATCGAGCACGCGGCCGGCGCAGACGAGCTTCACGGGAAGCCGCGGGTCAGATCAATGCGAATTGAGCGTCGCGGACCCGAAAGCCGGCTGCGGCTCGGCGGGCGCACCGCTGCCCCCGCCGCTGGTCGGACCACCACCCAGACCGCTGCTGTCCCAGCCTTCCGGGGGGGTCGGCGGCAGGCCCTTCATGATCTCGCGGATCTGTGGTTCATCGATGGTCTCGTACTTGACCAGCGCATCGGCCATGGCATGCAGGCTCTGCAGATGTTCCTGCAGGATGGACTTCGCCCTGGTGTAATTGGCCTCGATCACATGCCGCACTTCCTCGTCGATGGCGTGTGCCGTCTCGTCGGAAACCTGCTTGGTCTGCGTGACCTGGCGACCCAGGAAGACCTCGCCGGATTCCTCGGTGTAGGTCAGCGGACCCATGCGGTCCGACAGGCCCCACTTGGTGACCATGTTGCGGGCCAGATCGGTAGCGCGTTCGATGTCGTTGGAGGCCCCGGTGGTGACGGCATCGCGGCCGAAGATCAGTTCCTCGGCGATGCGGCCACCGAACAGCGTCGCGATCATGCTCTCGATGCGGCGCTTGCTCATCGAGTAGCGATCCTGTTCGGGCAGGAACTGCGTGACACCCAGCGCGCGACCGCGAGGGATGATGGTGACCTTGTAGACCGGGTCATGCTCGGGCACCGACAGCCCGATGATGGCGTGACCGGCCTCGTGATAGGCAGTCATGCGCTTTTCCTCGAGGCTCATCACCATCGAGCGGCGCTCCGCGCCCATCAGGATCTTGTCCTTGGCCTTCTCGAACTGCTCCATGGTGACGGTGCGGTTGTTGCCGCGCGCGGCGAACAGCGCCGCCTCGTTCACGAGGTTGGCAAGGTCCGCACCGGAGAAGCCCGGCGTGCCGCGCGCGATCAGCGCCGGCTTCACGTCGTCGGCAGCGGGCACCTTGCGCATGTGCACCCGCAGGATCTGCTCACGGCCGCGCACATCCGGCAACGGCACCACGACCTGGCGGTCGAAGCGGCCCGGCCGCAGCAACGCCGGGTCGAGCACATCAGGACGATTGGTGGCCGCGATCACGATGATGCCTTCGTTGCCCTCGAAGCCGTCCATCTCGACCAGCAGCTGGTTCAGTGTCTGCTCGCGCTCGTCGTGCCCGCCGCCCAGGCCGGCGCCACGATGACGGCCCACCGCGTCGATCTCATCGATGAAGATGATGCAAGGTGCGTGCTTCTTGGCCTGCTCGAACATGTCGCGCACGCGGGATGCGCCCACGCCGACGAACATCTCGACGAAGTCGGAACCGGAGATCGTGAAGAATGGCACTTTCGCCTCGCCTGCGATGGCGCGCGCCAGCAGGGTCTTGCCGGTGCCGGGGCTGCCGACCATCAGCACGCCCTTCGGGATCTTGCCGCCCAGCTTCTGGAACTTGCCAGGATCCTTCAGGAAGTCGACGATTTCGCCCACCTCCGTCTTGGCCTCATCCACACCCGCGACATCGGCGAAGGTGACATTGACCTGATCCTCGCCCAGCAGGCGTGCCTTGCTCTTGCCGAATGACATGGCGCCGCGGCCGCCGGCCGCGCCCTGCATCTGGCGCAGCATGTAGACGAACACGAGGATGAGCAGCAATGCCGGTGCCAGCTGCAGCAGCAGCTGAGTCAGGAAATGTGGCTGCTCCGGAGCGCGGCCTTCGATGCCGACATTGGCCTTGCGCAGGGCGCCGATCAGCGAGGTGAAGTCGGTTTCCGGATTGCTGGTGCGGAAGCGGGTGTTGTCCTTGCGCACGCCGTCGATGACCTGACCCTGCAGCACGACGGAATCGACCCGCCCGCCTTCCAGTTCATCGAGGAAAGTGGAATACAGCACGGGCTGCGCAGGTGTGGTCGGCGGCATGAAGCGGCTGAACAGGAACAGCATGGCCCCGACGACCACTACCCAGATCAGTACTTTGCCTGTCATGTCATTCATATGTACCAACCACGCTACACCATCCCAGGGCGGCTCGCCAGCGAGCAGGACACGCGCTGGCAGGAGTCGTATCGGCCATTCATCCGGGCGCTGCGGCCAGGTTTCAAGGCCTCCCGTGGCGCCGTCCAGTTACAATTCGTCGCTCATGGAACTCACCGACAAACAGCGCCGCCACCTGAAGGGCCTGGCGCATCCCCTGAAACCCGTCATCCTGATGGGCAATTCCGGCCTCACCGAGGGCGTCATTGCCGAAACCGACCGGGCGCTGACCGATCACGAGCTCATCAAGGTGCGCCTGCCAGGCCAGGACCGGGAAGAGCGGGACGCCGCGCTGGTACTGCTGGCCGAGCGCACCGCCAGCACCATGGTGACCCGCATCGGGCATGTGGCCGTGCTGTACCGGCCGCATCCCGAAATGCCGCGCATCGTCCTGCCCGGCACTGCGGCCCGCTGGCCCGCCTCCGCCCGCCGTTAACGGCGCGGTAACGGTTCCGAACCGTATCTTCAGTGACAGTGCGCCTGCGCGCGCGTTCCATGACCGCCTGCACATAAAAAAACGGGTGGGGCACGATGCGCAAGGGATGGATCGCGGCAGCCGGCTGGCTCGCCGCCAGTGGACCATTGCTGGGTGCGGAATCTCCACGCCAGCCGCAGGACGAGGAACTCGACGAAGTAGTGGTGTTCGGGCGCGGCGAACGCCTGATCGGGCTGGCCCAGGCAGCCAGTGAAGGCACGGTGGGAGGGGCGGACCTCGGCGTGCGGCCCCTGCTCCGGGTGGCCGAGCTGCTGGAAGCCGTTCCAGGCCTGATCGCCGCCCAGCACTCCGGCAGCGGCAAAGCCAACCAGTACTTCCTGCGTGGCTTCAACCTTGACCATGGCACCGACTTCGCCGCGGCCATCGATGGCGTGCCGCTGAATCTGCGTACCCATGGGCACGGTCAGGGCTATCTGGATATCAACGGGCTGATCCCCGAACTGGTGGAACGCATCGACTTCCGCAAGGGCCCCTATCGCGCGGACATCGGCGACAACGCGCTCGCCGGGGCCTCTTTCCTCACCACGGTACAGCGTTTCGAGCGCCCCTTCCTGTCGCTGGAAGTCGGCGACTATGCCTGGCGCCGCATCGCCGGCGGCGGCACCATTGACGCGGGGCCCGGCCAACTCACCGTAGCGGGTCAGTGGAAAGGTTACGACGGGCCGTGGGAGCTGCCGGAGAAGCTGCAGCACCTTTCCGGGTTTATCAAATACACCGCCCCGGCCGGTTTCGGCCAGTGGCAGGCCAGCCTGTCCACCTATGACGCCGACTGGCAGCCCACCGAACAGATACCCGAGCGCGCCATCGGCACCGCTATCTGCGCAGATGCTTTCTGCGCACTGGACACTTCGGCCACCGGCCACACGCTGCGGCATATCGGCACGCTGGGCCTGTCGGGCGAGGACTGGCGGGCGACGCTCTACGGCCAGTACTACAACTGGGACATGTTCTCGGACTCGACCTATGACTACCAGATCCACCAGTGGGACAAGCGCTACATCTACGGTGGCCGCGGCAGCAAGGACTGGCAGCTCAGCGGGCAGCTGAAGCTCACCGCAGGCGCCGATGCTCGCCTGGACGATATCCAGCGGGTGCGGGTCGATCACACCGCGCAGCGGGTATTGATCGGCTCGCTGGGCTCGCACCGTGCCCGCGAGGCTTCACTGGCCGGTTTCGCGGAAGCCAGCTGGCAGCCGGTACCATCGCTGCGCGTGATGACGGGACTGCGGGCGGATACCTTTGATTTCCACACCAGAGCCCGGCAGCCCACTTTTCTGGATCCCGGTGACGATGCCGCCACCGTGCCGGCACTGGACGGCGATGGCAGCGACAGCATCGTATCCCCGAAGGTCGCCCTGGCCTGGGAGCTCTCCCCGCAGGTCGAGGCCTACGCGAACTGGGGCCGCGGCTTCCATTCCAACGACTCCCGTGGCGTCACGGCCAGCGACCCGCCAGTGCCCGGGCTGGTGCGCGGCGAAGGCGAGGAAGTCGGCGCCCGCTACCAGCGCGGCTCCTTTTCGATCACGGCCACCTACTGGTGGCTGCAGGTGGCCAGCGAACTCAAATTCGTCGGTGACTCGAACTCGGTGGAGCCGGGCGCCTCCAGCCGGCGCCGCGGTTATGAACTGGTCTCCTTCTGGCGCCCGCTGCCGCAGCTGGCCATCGATGCCTCCTGGACCGTATCGCGGGGCCGGTATTACGGCCCGCTCGCGACGCCAGGTGAGACCCACATAGCCGGCGCGGTGGAATCGGCCGGCGAGCTGGGCGTGGCGTACATCCATGGGCCCTGGGAAATATCCGGGCGCGTGCGTCATCTGGGCCCCTACCCCCTGCTGGAGGACAACAGCCAGCGGGCCAAGGCTGAGGAGGTGGTCAACCTGCGCGCCGCATGGAAGCGCGGCGCCTGGATGGTTTACGGCGAGCTGCTGAATCTCTTCGATGGGCACGGCAAGGACATCGTCTACTGGTACGAGAGCTATCTGCCGGCCATTGATGCGGGGCCGACCGAAGGGCGCATGAGCCGCGCCGAAGAGCCCCGCAGCCTGCGGCTGGGCCTGCGCTACAGCTTCTGACCCCTGACCCTGTGCCCTTGGTGCGCAGCGCTGAAAGGTGTTGCGCACCTTTTTTCGTTTTGGTACCTTTCTCTACCAAGGTAGCTTCCTGAAGACCGTGATGAACGACCTCAACGAGAAATTCGCGCCGATCCGCAAAGGGCTGCTGGAGTTCGTGGTGCTGCGGGTCATATCGGCTGAAAAGCTTTATGTGGCCGAGATGCTGCAACGGCTGGCGGGCACCGAGTTCGCCACCCAGGAAGGCACTCTCTATCCGCTGCTCTCCCGCCTGCGCCGCGAGAGCCTCGTGGACTACGAATGGCAGGAGTCCGAAGCGGGCCCGCCACGCAAGTATTACCGCCTCACCGATACCGGCCGCCATGCCCTGGATGAGCTGCAGGGTTACTGGAACCACCTGAACCTCACCCTCACCGGCTTAGGAAACTGAAGATGCGCAAGGTCACCACCATCAACCTCAACCACAACGCCTATCAGGTAGACGAGGAAGGCTATGAGGCGCTGCGCGTATATCTGGACGGTGCCGCGCGTGCGCTGGCGGACAACCCGGATCGCGAAGAGATCATGGCGGATCTGGAACAGGCCATTGCCGACAAGTGCCGGGTGTCGATGGGCACCCATCGCACTGTGGTCAGCGCCGCGGAGGTCGGGCGCATCCTGAAAGAGATGGGTCCGGTCGTGGGCGGCGATGAAGGTGCCGCCTCCGCATCCGCCGCGGGCGGCAGCGCCGAGCCGCCGGCTCAGGCGCCGCGTCCGCGTCGCCCCTATCGGATTCTTGAAGGCCGCATGTGGACCGGCATCTGCAATGGTCTGGCCGCATACGCCAATGTGGACGTCACGCTGGTGCGCGTCGCCTTCGTGCTGCTCACGATCTTCACCGGCGGGTTCTGGTTCATCGTGTACTTCGCCTTGCTGTTCCTGATGCCGGTGGCCGATACGCCGGCGGAGCGGGCCGCCGCGTACGGCCAGGCGTTCAGCGCGCAGGAACTGGTGGATCGCGTCAAGCAGAAGCATGCCGCTTACCGCGCAAATCGCCGCTCGCGCCGGGCGGAACGCCGCGGCCATTGGTTCGGCACCTACGCCGGCGCACCGGCGGGCCCTCCAGCGCCACCGCCAGGTGCCGCCGCGCGCATTGCCGGCGGCATCCTGCTGCCTCTGCTCACGCTGGTGTCGGCGGCATGGTTCGCGGTCATGGGGATCGTAGCCCTGCTGATCTGGCAGGGCGTGCATCACGCGGGCTTTCCGTTGCCCTCCTCGGACTGGGCTTTCGCGAATCTGCCGTTGTGGATCCCGCTGTTCGTTGTGCTGGTCCTCTATGCGCTGGTCGCACTGCCCATCGGCGCCGGGCGGCGCGCCGCACTGTATTACGCCAACGGCGGCCGCGCGCATGGTTGGGCCGATGCCTGGTCGGGTCTGATGTGGCTGGCGATGGTCGCCGTGCTGCTGGTGGCTGCATGGATTGTGCTGCCACCGGTACAGGAGCTGCTGCACAAGCTCTTCGGCTGGCCGCTGTCCGGTTGGGCTGTCAGCTGGACGTGATTCTGCCGACTATTTTCCGCGGGCTATTTTCTGCAAGGGAGAACAACAAATGCGCAAAGTGATCATGGGCAGCCTCAATGGCAATGCCTACCAGTTCGAGGAAGCGGCCTACGAAGCGATCTGCCTGTATCTGGAGCGCGCCGAGCGGGCGCTGGGTACGAACCCGGACCGCAGCGAGATCCTCTCGGATCTGGAGCAGGCCATCGGCGACAAGTGCGACACCTTCCTCGGCAAGCACAAGACCGTGCTGCAGACGGATGAGGCCCGCACCATCCTGCGCGAGATGGGCTCCGTGGATGGTGCGGCGGACGCCGACGAGCCAGCAGGAGCTTTCACCGCCCAGCCTGCCTATGCAGGCAGCAGCGCAGTGCAGGCCAGTGCACCGGGCCGCAAGCGGCTGTTCCGCCTGCCCGGCGAGGGCATGATGGGCGGCGTCTGCGCGGGCCTGGCCGCCTACTTCGGCGTCGACGTGGTGTGGATGCGGCTGGGCTTCGTGCTGCTGGCCATCTTCACGGGCATCTGGTTCTTCGCCTGGCTCACGCTGCTGATTGTGATGCCGGCCGCGCGCACCCCGGAGCAGATTGCGTCAGCGCGGGGCGAGGCGCTCAATGCGCGCGAGGTGATGGATATGGCCCGGAAGAAATCAGCCGAGTTCGGCAAGGCAGCGGCATCCGGCTTCCAAGATGCGGGCCGCAACCTGCGCGATACAGTGCGGCGTCGCACCAATTAACAGTCGCACCAATTGACAATAGTGACAGCCAAGTTTGGCTCGGCCGTAAGTGTGGGGCAGCACAAACAGTTTGTGGGGTATCGTCCGCCTGTCAAATATCCGGCAGGCGTAACCACATGTCGCGAATTGTCTTTGCCATCCTAGCGCATGAGCATCTCACGGTCATTGAGCACACGATTGCCAACATCAGGCAGACCTGCCCGAACAGTGACGTCATTATCTTCAATGGCGGACGCGATGATCGATGGCTGCAGGGCGCTTCGGTGCCTGTCGCGGCCCGCTCGAAGCCTGTACGGTGGGGCGCCTTGGTGGAAGTTGCCTACGAGCTAATGCTGGAGCTGCGCCCGCGTTCAGACTACGACGCGCTGGTGGTGTTCGACTGCGACATGATGATCATCAAGTCCGGTTACGAGCAGGCGCTCGAATCGATCCTGCAGAACTTCGCGTACATTGCTTATGACTTTTCTGCGTACGGTCACCAGGCCGAGAAGGAACCCGCGCGAACCGTGACTTATCACTGGGCGAAGTGGTGGTCCAAGCTTCTAGAGTGCCCCACGCCCTATGTGGTACTGAACCCTGGCCAAGTTTTCCGCCGGGATCTGTGCGAGTACCTGGCCGACGATCCGCGCACTTCCAGCATCATCCAGACGCTGCGTAGGTTTTGGACTTTTGCGGCAGAGGAAGTGGTATGGCCCACCTTGGCTGTCAGTAGGGGCTTCCCCGCCACGGCCAACCCCGGGTATCACGGCGTTGAAGCGCGCACTTTCAGTCCATGCGAACTGACCTTGCTTTGGAGCGATCCTTCGGTCTACTGCATCCACAAAGTCGGCATGCGTCTGGATTCCGCGGACCGGCAAGCCATCAGCAAACTTGCCCTTCACGGTGCCTCGGGGGACGAGTTGCGACACGCGGCGGGTCAGCGCGCAGGACTGCAAGTCCCCTTCTTCACCCACACGGAACGCCTTCGCCGGCTTGCCAGCTCGACAGTGCTGGAATTGAAGAGTGTGCTGCGCGGGCGTCCGGCCGCTGTAAAGTCAAAAAGGGTGAAAGCGGCGGGTCCGCACAGCTGGATCACCTGGCTGGTGCTGCTGACTGGATTTCCCGTGTGACCAAGGCGTCGTGAGCTGGCTGCGACTCGCTATATATAGCGCACCGCGACGATCTCGTAGCTGCGCCTGCCACCTGGCGTGGTGATCTCTACTGAATCGCCCTCGCTCTTGGCAATCAGGCCGCGGGCGATGGGAGAGCTGAAGGAAATGCGCCCCGCCTTGATGTCGGCTTCGTCCTCGCCAACGATCTGGTAGGTCACCTTGGCGCCGCTGTCCTCGTCCTCGAGGTCAACTGTGGCGCCGAAGATCACCTTGCCAGTGTTCTCCATCGCCGTCACATCGATGATCTCGGCATTGCCGAGTTTCATCTCCAGTTCCTGGATGCGGCCTTCGATGAAGCCCTGCTGCTCGCGCGCGGCATGGTATTCGGCATTCTCGGAAAGGTCGCCGTGCGCCCGCGCCTCCGCTATCGCCTTGATGACACTGGGGCGTGCTTCGGATTTCAGCTTGCGCAGTTCGTTGCGCAGCGCCTCGGCGCCACGGACCGTGATGGGCGTGCGTTTCACGTACGGATCTCCCGGTGCAGGTCCTGCAGGCGATTCACATCGACAGCTTCAAGATGGTCCAGCGCCTCGCAGGTGGCAAGGCCCGCGGCAAGGGTGGTGAAGTAGGTGACGCGCCGGCTCACCGCTTCGCGGCGGATGGCCATGGAGTCGCGCGTGGCGATGCGTCCCTCGGTGGTGTTGACGATCAGCGCGATCTCGTCGTTCTTGATCATGTCGACGATATGCGGCCGCCCTTCGCGGACCTTGTTCACGCGCCTGCATGGCAGGCCGGCAGCCACGATGGCCTTCTGCGTGCCTTCCGTGGCGACGATATCGAAACCCCGCTCGACCAGGCGGCGCGCCATGTCCACGGCACCGGGCTTGTCGCGCTCGCGCACGCTGATCAGCACCAATCCGCACCGCGGCAGTACCGTGCCCGAGGCGGCCTGCGCCTTGGCATAGGCCTCGCCGAACGCGCGGCCGGTGCCCATCACCTCACCGGTCG
>JBEVNO010000130.1:0-5894 GCA_040508085.1 Steroidobacteraceae bacterium | reverse complement strand
ATGCCGCTGGCCGACGGTGTCGGCAAGTTCTGTAAAACCAAGTTACCGTCCAAGATTCGACGCCGGGGCGGCTCTCCAACCTCTTAGCATTCGTCAAATTTAGTGTGGCGGAAGCGCCAACGCAATTTGTTTGCAACTTCAATGTGCTGGAAGGCGCCTCGGGCGTCTTCCAAAGGTGCCCCAATGATACCTGTTCCCAACCCTAGACATAGGGGGGGCAGAGCCTTTTCAGGCCCTCCCTTAACGGTCCGGCAGCTGCATTGGCGGCTGTGTACACTCCCCGCTCCAATTTGACTCGGTGATCCATGAGCGTGGCAGAAAAACCACAACGGGCGGTTATCCTGGCGGCAGGTCAGGGCAGCCGCCTGCTTCCCCACACCCGCGACCTCCCCAAGTGCCTGCTCGATCTCGGCGGGCGCCCCATGCTGGGGTGGCAGCTGCACGCCCTGGCCGCCGCCGGCGTGGCCGAGGCCGTGGTGGTCACCGGCTTCCGTACCGAGCGGGTCGAAGAGACCCTGCCAGCCCTGACCCCGGCGGGCATGCGCGTACGCACCCTGTTCAACCCCTTCTATAAGGTCGCGGACAATCTCGCCAGCTGCTGGATGGTGCGCCAGGAACTGGCGGGCGGCGCCCTGGTTGTCAATGGCGATACGCTTTTCGGCCCGGAAATCGCGCAGCGGCTGCTGGCAGCCCCTGCCGCCGACATCACCGTCACCATCGACCGCAAGGCCAGCTACGACGACGACGACATGAAGGTCAGCACGGACGGCGACCGGCTGCAGGCCATCGGCAAGAAGCTGGCGGCGGCGCAGGTAACCGGCGAATCGATCGGCTTCCTTCGATTCAGCGCCCGGGGCGCGGCCGCGTTCACTGCCGAGATCGAACGCACCATGCGCACGCTGGAGGGCCCCACCCTGTGGTACCTGTCGGCCATCCACCAGCTCGCCCACGCCGGCACCGACGTGCGGGTCGTTTCCATCGAGGGACTGGACTGGGCCGAACTCGACTTCCCGGCTGATCTGGTCGACTGTCGCGCCATCGCTACGGCATGGGCGGCTGCGATGCAGCCGCGCAAGACCTCGACGAACTGACAGCGGGCGCCCCGCCGCACCGGCCACCACGTGCGAGTGCTCTTCCCTTTCGTTGGTGAACACCACCACGTGTTCCATGCCCTGCCGCTGGCGGCGGAGCTGGCCAGGCTGCGGCCCGGCTACAGCATAGAGACCGCGGTGGCGGGTGCGCAGCACCTGCACTGCGTGCGCCGCGTGCAGCAGGTGTATCCGGAATTCCGGCCGCTGATCCATGAGCTGGCGGTACCCAGGCTGCTGCAGGGACTGCAGGCGGCTGGCGTGATGGACCAGCAGGCCCGCGCGGCACGGCTTCTGGGTGCCCTGCCACTGTTCCGTGGCATGGACGCGATCATTGCCCCGGAGCGCACCAGCCTGCTGCTGCGTCCCCTGCTGCGCCGGAACACGCGGCTGATATTCACGCCGCACGGTGCGGGGGACAGGGCGATCATGGTCGACTGGCGCGACCGCTGGTTCGATTTCGTGCTGGTCGCCGGAGAGAAAAGCGAACGCCGCATGCTGGCGGCGCGCACCATCCGGCCCGGCCACTATGCGGTCAATGGCTACGTGAAGCTGGATCTCATGCAGCGCCTGCGTGGCTCGCAGACGCCGCTCTTCGACAACGGGCGCCCCGTGGTCCTGTACGCGCCGCACTTCCGGCCAGCGCTTTCCTCCTGGCCGCGGTGGGGTCGCGCCGTCATCGAGGCATTCCGCGCGCAGCAGCGCTACAACCTGGTGGTGGCGCCGCATATCCGGCTGTTCCACGGCGCCTCTCTGGCCGCCAAGGATGAGCTGCTCGCACTGGCAGAGCCCGGCCGCATCATCATCGACCTGGAATCGGACCGGCTGGTGGACATGACCTACACCGCCCAGGCAGATGTCTACCTGGGGGATGTGAGCAGCCAGGTATATGAATTCCTGGCGCAGCCACGGCCCTGTGTCTTCCTGAATGCGCACGGCGTCGCCTGGCAGTCGGATCCAAACTATCGCTTCTGGAAGCTGGGCGAGGTGGTGGAAGACGCGGCACTGCTGCTGCCGGCCATCGACCGCAGCTTCGCGCGCCATGCTGCTTATGCCGGGGAACAGCGCGCTGCGCTGGCCGAATCCATCGGCGCTGATCCGGCTGGCGCTGCCCAGCGAGGCGCTGCGGCCATCGCTGCATTCCTGGAAGGCGGCGCGCCGGCAAGCTAGTGCCTGCCGATCAGCCGCCGTGCAAGTTCCAGGTCCGCGGGCTTGTCCACATCGATGGCCGCCCTGCCGTCAGTCAGCGTCACGGACTGCAGTGTGGCGCCGGCAATGCCGCCGAGCCGTTGCAGCGCAGGCGCGAGCTTCAGCCAGCCGCAGCGATAGCGCAGCACATACAGCAACCCCAGACGGCCCAGCAGTGCCAGTGGCCGCTTGCGTTCGGCTTCCAGCGTCTGCCAGAGCGCAACGATGCGGGCGGCCGCCGGCGTGCGCAGCAGGAACAGGTTGCAACCTGAATAGTCGCCGTCGGCGAAGCGCAGCCAGGTGCGCTGGCTGTCCGGCGCCGCCGCCATGACGGCTTCGCGTCGCGCCAGTGCCAGAACGGCGTCGGCGCCGCCAGTGTCCGCAGTCAGGAACTCTGTCACCCACTCGGCACGCAGCAAGGCGTGATCGGCAGTGGTCACCAGCAAGGGTGTGCCCAGATCTCCCAGTGCCGCGGCCACGCTTGCTGACGGACCGGGGGCCGTAGCCATCGTGCTGACCGGCTTGCCCAGCACCGGAAAGCCGGCGAGCAGCTCTGGCCGGTCAATCGCCACCACGATGCGCGCCACCGCCGGCACGGCGGCCACGGCGCGCAAAACCCGCAGCAGCATGGGTTGGCCGCCGACGTCGATGAATGCCTTGTGCGTCACGCCCGCATGCGCGGCCATTGGATCACCGCCGGGACGCCTGCCCGCCAGCACCAGTGCGGTCAATGATCCATCCGGCATCAAGGCAGAGGCTTCTCGTAGACGCGGTAGGTCTTGTAAGCCGTCGCGCCCAGCGCCTCGATCATGCGCCGCATCGGCTGGTTGTCCTCGAGGATCCACGACAGCTCCGCGCGTTGCAGGCCCTTGGGCCGCGCATGGCGCTGCAGGCTGTGGATCATGGCCAGCGGCACCATACCGCCCAGCAGACCTCCGGCGAAGCTGCGTCGCACACCCATCAGCGGCACACGCCCGGTCTGCACGCCGCGCTTGAGGCGCAGCAACAACTTCAGCCAGTTGAAGGGGAACAGGCTGCCCTTGAAATCACGGACGACCTCGTTCAGGTTCGGCAGCAGGATGGCAAAGGCCACCGGCTTGCCCTCGTATTCCGCCACCGCGGTCCAGGTCGGGTCCAGCAGCGGCTTCAGGCCCTTGGCCATGTGCGTGAACTCATGCTCAGTGAATGGCACGAAACCCCAGTTCTGGCTCCAGGCATCGTTGTAGATTTCCATCACCAGCCGGAACTCGGCCTCGATGTGCTTGAAGTCGATGTGGCGGATGCGCACGCCGCCGGCCTCGGAGCGCCTGATCATGCGCATCACCGGTTCCGGGAAGTTCTTCTGCGCATCCACGATGTATGCGATCACGTCCTTGGCCTTGGCATAGCCCAGCGCTTCGATGCGGGCCGCCGCATAACGCGGGTCGTGCGCCATGAAGATCATGGGTGGGGTGTCGAAGCCGTCGATCAGCAGCCCGGTTTCCTCGTTGATCGAGAGATTGAATGGGCCCTGCACCCTGATGCGGCCCCGCTGACGCAACCAGCCTTCCGCCGCTGCGAACAGCGCGGCGAACACCTGCGCATCGTCGATCGCCGCGATCGAGCCGAAGAAGCCCAGCTGCGGATCGGGCGCCAGGCGGTCGATCTGTGCACTGATGCGGCCCACATCGCGGCCATCGCGCACTGCCAGGAAGAACTGCGCTTCGGCGTGCTCGAAGTAGGGATTCTTGCCGGGCCGCAGCGCGTCGAGCCGCTCCATCTCCAGCTGCGGCACGAAGTTCGGGTCGGCAGCGAACAGCCGCGACGGCAGGCGGATGAAACGCTTGAGTTCGGCCGGTGTATGCACCGGAACGATTGAGAGGTCAGCCATGTTCAGGATCGCTCGCATGCCTTGAGTTGCCAGAAACCAAGCAGCGCGAAAGTCAGCGGCGCTGCCAATGCGGCCAGCACCGGGGAGATCCGGCCACTGGTCCCGAAAGCGGAGAAGATGCCGTCGACCAGCAGCAGGCCGAGGCCCAGGAACAGCGCCAGCAGCATCTTGCCGCCACCGCCGCCGCGCTCGTTGACGATGGCTGCCGGCATGGCCAGCAGCATCATGATGAATACCGTGAACGGCGCCACCAGCGACTGCACCAGCACGGTTTCGTAGAAGCTGCGCGGCCGCGTGGAAACTCGCTCTCCGCCGATGACATCCGCCAGGGCGAAGCTGGACAGATGCGGTTCGGCAGCATCCAGCTGCAGGATGTCATCCGGGCTCAGGTTGGAATCCCATGCGCGCGCGGCCTGCACCGGCGGCTGCGCGCCCTGCCCCACTGTGAGATCGCGTGCGCGCACCAGCTCCCAGTGATCGCCGCGCCAGCTGGCCTCATCGGCGCGGGTGGCGATCTTGAGCAGGCCATCGGCGCCGCGCTCGTAGATGCGTACATCGAGCAGGCGCATGCCGTCGGCGCTGCTGCGCTCGAACAGCAGGAGGCCGCGACTGGTGCGCACCCACTGCGGGTCGGCGGGCCGCTTCTCCAATGGCACGGTGGAATCCCACCAGGACTTCAGCGCCCCCTCTGCAATGGGCACCAGCTTCTGGGCCAGACCCACATGCAGCAGGGCGAACAGCATAGGTACGGGCAGCAGGTAGAGGAGTACGCGGCCGAGCCCCACACCGGCGGTGCGCAGCGCCGTGATCTCACGCGTGCGGGCCATGGCGTAGAAGGCGGCCATTGATCCCAGCAGGCCCGCCAGTGGCAGCGCCACCAGCAGTTCGGAAGGTATGCGCAGCAAGGCGTAACGCAGCACGCCCGCCGCGCCCAGGCCGCGATCCAGCACTTCGGTGGTGACCTCGAGCAGTTCCAGCAGCTGCATCAGGCCGGTGAGCGCGAGCAGCAACCCGAGGATCTGCCCGGCCACGCGCCGGCGCAGGTAATTGCCCAGCACATGACTCATTTGGCGGGCGCCTTCTTCTTGCGCTGCAGGCCTTCAAATGCACCCTCGATGGCGCTGACGGCGCGCATCACCGGGTTGTCGCCAGGCCACTGCAGGCTGCTGCGGAACAGCCACAGGCCCAGCACGCCGAACAGCACGACGGGCAGCCAGACCGATACCTGGGCCATCGCCTTGCCGGACTCGGCCAGGCTCTCGCCGAACTGCAGGCTCTGGTTCAGCGCCAGCAATGCCACGGCGGCGAATACGGTACCTGGTGCGCGGCGTCCACGCTTGGCCGCCATGCCCAGCGGCAAAGCCAGCAGTGGCAGCAGCAGCGGCATCAGCGTGCGCGCCAGCCGGCCATGCAATTCGCCGTCGCGCTCGTGCGCGGTGATGTCGCTGCCCTGGGGCAGCTGCGACCTCCACAGTTCGGGGAAAGTGAGCTCGCGCACCGATTCGCCACGTGGGCGGTACGGGGGCGGCACCAGCGTGAAGTCCTCGTTGATGCGCCCGTCGGCGAACTTCACGGTGCGCACCGTGCCGTCGGGATTGTCGCTGACGATCAGGCCGTTGCTCAGTTCCAGCAGCAGGCGCTTGCCGTCGACCGAGGGCACCAGCGTGCCGGACTGCGCCGTGATCACTTCCTCGGTCCTTTCGCCACGCCGCTCGACGAACACGCCCTGCAGCTGCCGCCCGTCGGGC
>JBEVNO010000127.1:0-17586 GCA_040508085.1 Steroidobacteraceae bacterium | reverse complement strand
ACCCGAGCCCGCTCCCAGCCGCCTTACGCCCGGGCCGGCCGGCGCCCCAAACCCTTCGCCCCCCCCCGCCCGCGCGGGCGCTGCTCCAGAGCGGCCGTTGAGCACAGATTCAGGTGCTTTCGCTGCGCTTCTGTCCTTTCCAGGTGGCCTGCTCGGCATTCCAGGATGCCGCATAACCGCTGAGGGGCGGGGATTGCGGGTCATAACCCGCGGCCAGTGCCAGTTCCTGCGGCGTGACCTGCCCGCCCGCGGCTTTCAATATCCGCGCGCGCACCAGGGCATGGGCTATCGCCTCGCCGCCGCGCCAGAACTGCTGCTCCAGCACGATGGCCTTGTCGTCCCAGCCCAGCACGCGGGTCTCGATCTCGAAGCGCTCGAACAGGTTCAGCGAGCGGCGGAACTGCGCCGTCTGCGCCACCACCACGGGGTACCAGCCCAGCGCCCGCAACTTCGTCCATAGCCCTGAACGGGTGAGCAGGTCCAGCCGCGCGATATCCATGATGGTGAGGTAGATGCCGTTGTTCATGTGCCGGAACACATCAAGGTCAGAGGGCCAGACGCGGAACGGCGTGCGGCAGGGCCCGAGCGGACCGACAACGGCGCGACGGCGCACAGTGAGCGCAAACCACAGCAGTCGCAACCAGCGATTCATGGGGCCAGCCTAAACCGGCCGTGCCCGGTCTTGCTTGCGTCACGCATGTCCGGGCAGCGTCACGGTTGCCGAAAGTCCGCCGAGGGCGGAATCCCCCAGCTCGAGAGTGCCGCCATAGATACGACACAGGTCATCCACGATCTGCAGCCCGAGACCGCTGCCAGGGCGGCTGGTGTCCAGGCGCACGCCGCGCTGCACGGCTTCGGCGCGGCGCTGCGGCGCGATGCCAGGCCCGTCGTCCTCCAGCACGATACGGACCTGCCCGCTCTCGGCAGTGACGCCCACCCGCACCCGTGACCTGGCCCACTTGGCGGCGTTCTCGAGCAGGTTTCCCACAATCTCCTGCAGGTCGGCGGCGTCGCCGCGAAATCCGGCCTGCGTCCCGCCTGCCAGTTCAATGCTGACCCTTTCGCCATGGATGCGTTCGATCACCCGCGCAATCTCCTCCAGCACCGGAAGGATGCTCACCTGCCGGCGCGGCAATGCGGTCGCGCCGGAGCGGGCGCGTACCAGATGCCTTTCAATCGCTTCGTGCATGCGTTCCACTTCGCTCATCAGGAGGCTTGCCTCAGGCGCTGTGCCGAAGCGCGGCAATGCGTTGCGGATTACCGCAAGGGGAGTTTTCAATGCGTGCGCGAGATTGCCGGCCTGGGCGCGCGCCCGGGACAGCAGCTCGCGGTTCTCATGCAGCACCGCGTTGAGATCCTCCACCAGCGGACGGATCTCGGATGGATAGTCCCCCGCAATCTGATCCACCTGAGCATCGCGCAACTGCGTCAGGGCGCGAGCGAGGCGGCGCAGCGGCGCCAGGCCGAACTGCACCTGGGCGATCACCAGACCCGCCAGCCCCAGCGCCAGGATGGCCAGCGAGATCACCAGCGTGCGCGTGAATGAGGCCGTCATCCTGCCGATATGCGCGCCATCGGCCGCCACCTGCATGACAACCGGCGTGGCGGAATCCGGATAGTGGACGACCCGGGTCCAGCTGGTCAGCCGCTGCCCCTCCGGCCCCGCCCGCATCGCGGGCCGCTCCGACATCTCTGCCGCAGAGGTGGCTCCCAATGACGTATCCCACAGCGAACGCGAGCGCAGCACCGAGCTGCCCTGCACCATCACCTCCCAGTAGAGACCGGAATAGGGCCGGCGGAACAGCGGATCAGAGAGATCTCGCTGCAGGATCACCCCGCCCGCAGGCGCGACTTCCACTGCCGCGGCGAGTTCGTCCAGATACGCGCCCATCCGCTCGGCGTGCTCGCGCTCCACGTGACCCCGATAAAGATCGGACAGCACCAATGCAGCGGCCCCCAGTCCGAGCAAGATCCACAGCAGCGACACTCCGATAAGGCGGGCTTCCAGGGAGCGCGTCCCCGACCTCATGGCGCGACGGCCTGGAAGCCTAACCCGCGCACGGTGCGGATCACGTCGGTGCCGAGCTTGCGGCGCAGGCGCGCCACGAATACGTCGATGGTATTGCTGTCGCGCTCGTGATCCTGGGCATACAGATGCTCCGTCAGCTCAGTGCGCGAAACCACGCGCTGCTGGTGATGCAGCAGATAGGCCAGCAGGCGGTATTCGTGGGCAGTCAGCGGTACGTTCTCGCCATCCACACTGACCTTGCAGCGCCGCGTGTCGAGCTGCACGGCACCCAGCACAAGCTGCGTGCTGGCGTGCCCCGCCGCGCGCCTCAGCACCGCGCGCAGGCGCGCAACCAGTTCCTCCATCTCGAACGGCTTGGCAATGTAGTCGTCCGCGCCGGCATCGATACCCTGCACTCGATCCTGCCAGATGCCGCGCGCGGTCAGTACCAGCACCGGCAGCGCGATGCCGGCGGCCCGCCATTCACGCAGGATGGAAAGGCCGTCCTTGCCGGGCAGGCCCAGATCAAGCACCACGGCATCCAGCGCTTCATTCGCGCCGCGGAACGCCGCCTCGATGCCGTCGCCCACCGCATCGACCACGTAGCCTGCTTCGGCCAGAGCCGCGGACAGCTGTTCGCGCAGCGCCACGTCATCTTCAACGACCAGGATCCTCATGGCGGGGGCCGCGCAATGTCCTTAGGCCAAGGCGCACCCTCTATCTCCAGCAGCAGCCCGGTATAGGCATCGAACTCCATTTCGACTACGCGGTTGCCAGCCGTCAGCACTTCAACTTCGTAGACCCAGCGGGCGACATGGCCTGCGTCATCCCGATCGAGGTCCGACTCGAGTTCCACGTCGATGATCTTGCCGGGGGCGATGCGCCGGGCCTGCGCCAGCACATCCGCCAGCGGTCGCACCCTGGACGCGTCCAGGGCAGCCACATCGGCCTCGTCATCACCCTTGGACACAGGTGGCGCAGTGGTCAGTGCCAGCAGCAGCAACAGGCAGGAGACTGGCGAACTGCGGGTCATGCGGCAGGTATAGGGATAGGCTCGTTAACAGATCATGAACGCCCCGATCATTCCGCGTTCAAGGTGCGCCGGCAACACTGATCGCCGTCCCCAATGATTCACGATCAGGAGTTGACCATGAAAAAGCCCTACTTCGGCGCGGCCACCGCGCTGTTGCTCGTCTCCACCGCGTCCGCCGCCCTGGCGCAGTACAGCGGACCCGGCGCGCGCAAGGATGCCGCCCCCACGGTTGCACATACCGTGGCCGAAGTGCTGAAGGATGTCGTCGACGATCGCCCGGTCGAGCTCCGCGGCACCCTTGTGCAGCAGATCGGCCGCGAGACGTTCCTGTTCAGGGATGCCACCGGTGAGATCCAGGTGGAGATCGACGCGGAAGACTTTCCCGCCGGGCAGCCGATCGCCGCCGACACTCCGGTGGTGATCAGCGGCGAAGTGGACGCGCGCACCTTGCGCAAGCCGGAGATCGACGTGGAAAGCGTGCGCGCCGCCGCACCCGCCCCCTAAGTTCCGCATTGCAAAACCGCAAGGACACCCTGGGCGCTGGAGCTGGGTTTCCGCCAGCAAAAATCGAGCTCGGCCCTGAGCGCCGCTGGATGCGGCGCGAGACGAGGAATGGGACTGCGACGTCGACAGTTGGCATTTCACGCTCGCGCCGGTGCCTGCTGTACCGTGTCTAGACCTCCCGCGCGCCTATTCCAGGCGCGCGCGCAGGGTCAGCCGGATATCCCGCCCTTGCTGGATCACGTTCTCGCGATTCAGCGCCACCGCATTGCGCTGCACGCTGTCCGTGAGGTTGCGCCCCACCAGCGCGAACTCGATGCCCGGCCGCTGCAGCCATGGCCGCCAGGCGATCTGTGCATCAACGTTAGTGAAGCCCGGAGTCTGTGGATCACCAGCCCCCACATGGTCCTGGCGACCCGAATATCGCAGCGTGACGCCCGCATCCAGGCGCGGGCTCTGCCAGCTGAAGCCTGCGCCCAGGCGATAGGGCGGAATGCGCGGCACATTGCCGGCGCCATCATCCAGCCGCGCCCGCACGGTGTCGGCCATCAGATCCAGGTGCAGGTCACCACCCGGCCGCTGCAGCAGATCCACCTGCGCATGGCCTTCGGCGCCGCGGAACAGGGCGCCGCGCTGCAGGTAGACCAGTTCGGCGAATTCCGCGCCCCCGCCCGGGAGGCAGTCGCCACCCTCGCTGCAGCTGCGTCCGGTCTGGTCACCATAGATGAAATGGCTGAAGTCGCTGACCCACAGCGAGCCATCCGCGTGCACGCGGCCCGCCCGCCAGCGCAGCGTGAGTTCAGCCGAGTTGGCGCGTTCCATGCGCAGCGCCGGGTCGCCGGTTTCATAAGTAGCCGGTGCGTCATGCACACCGCGGGCAAACAGTTCGGTCTGTGCCGGCGCTCGTGCCGCAGACGTCAGCGCCAGGCCCAGCCGCCACGCCTGCGCCATGTCGAACACCAGCCCCACGGAGGCGCTGAGCGGCGTGAAGCCCAGCGAGGTCGGAATGCCCGACGCGGGGATGCCATCCAGGTCCACATCCTCGATGCGGGCACCGAACTGCAGCCGCCATTGCGGCGCCAGCTTCGCCTCGGCGAAGCCGAATACCGCGCTGTTGCGTGTGCGGGTGGGCGCCAGGTAATCGGCTCCCTCGCCCTGTGCCACGAAATTGCGCTGCTGCATCTGCACGCCCAGCGCGGTCTCGGACAGCACGCCCCAGGGGCCGGCAACCGCCTCGGCACGCACATCCCATTCCTTGTCGCGGAAGGTCGAAGCCGCCGCGGCATCCTCGATCTCGCTGTGTTCGTAGTCGGCCCAGCCTCCATCCACTGTCAACTGGCGCCACGGCCCGGCATGCAGTGCCCACTGCGAGCGCAGCGACAGCTTGGTCTGGCCCATGTCGATGAAGGAATCCCCGCCCGGGATGCCGTAGCGCGATTCATGCCGCACCACACCTACGCCGATGCGGTTGTCGTCGCCGATCCATGCCCCGCCCAGCGCCCCGCCCTGGCTGCGCAGCCAGGAATTGGCCATCTCGCCCAGCGGCGTGTCGTAATTGCCGGAATGACGCGTGTAGCCATCCGCATGCAGGGCGAAATCGCCGGGGCGCGCATTGAACTGCGCGGCAAAGTCCCGGCTGTCGGCGGCGCTGCCGAGGCTGCCGATGAGCTCACCCGTTAGCGTGCCATCCGGCAGGTGCACGGGCACGCGGTTGCTGATCGAATTCACCACGCCGCCGATGGCCTGGCTGCCATATCGCAGCGTGGCCGCACCCCGCACCACTTCGACACGCTCGGCTGCAAAGGGATCAATGGGCACGCCATGGTCCGGCCCCACATCGGAGACATCGAAGCTGCCGATGCCATCCTCCAGCACGCGCACACGGTTGGCATCCATGCCACGGATCACCGGCCGGCCTGCCCCGGCAGCGAAGCCGCTGCTGGTCACACCCGGTATCTGCGACAGCGCGTCGGCCAGCGTGTTGCCGCCCGCGCGCAAGAGCTGCTCGCGGTCGACGCTGCCGCCAATGGTGGCCAGCCGGTCCGGATCACCAATGGGTGATGCCGTGATCACCACTTCCTCCAGTTCGGTGGCGTGGCCTGTCTCCTGCGACAGGGAGGGAATCGAAAAGCCAAGGAGTGCCAACGCCACGGCGGCGCGGACGGAATGAACGTCATACATGATGGTTACCTGAAGAAAAGAAACGGGCGACAGGCCATCCGCGAGGGACGGGCCTGCTACGGGCCGGGACTCTTCAGGCTTGCGGCGGACCGCGGCTGCGCCAGGCATGGGCCGGCGCAGCAGGAAACTCAGGTGCAACGCCGGCGGGGAGCCGGACGAAATCATGCGCGTCCGGAAGCGCCAGCCGCATGGCGGCGGGCGGCGCGCCAGCCGCGCCCCCGTGGGAGGCGTGGCACCACAGGCAGTCCTTGTCCGCTGGCGCGCCGCCCGTGCCGGGGCCCTGATCGGTGCCGGGGTCAGTGGCGGAGGCCTGCGCCGCTACACTGTTGCCGGCATTGGCGTGCCAGTGCGCCTGCATGGCCCACTGCTGCACGCCGAACGCACCCAGCATCAGCAGCAGCAGCGCGAGGCGCAGCTGCTTGCGGTTGCAGGTGATCCAGGGCAATGAACGCAGGCTCATGAAGTTGAATATAGCGCAGCTTTGCGCAGCCCCGCCTCCGGGTGAACTTGCCCTGCGCAACTACTGAAACTGCCCTGCAACCTGCGCTGCCACCCTGGACCGCCGCCGAACGCGAGTCATCCCCGCCGCTGCGCTAGCCCAGCACCAGCTGCCAGGCCCGCGCCCAGGCCATCGGATCCGTCACCGCCACGAACAGCAGGCCCACCGCGGCGCCAGCCAGGTGCGCGTCGTGATTGATGTGGCCCACGTTCTGCCGGCTCGACCACCAGCTGTAGAACAGGTAGCCGGCCGCAAACAGCGGCGCCGGAATGGGCACGGGAATCGGCAGGATCATCAGCCGCATGGTGGGGAAGTACACGATGGCAGCAAACAGCACCGCCGAGATGGCGCCCGACGCGCCCAGCGTTGCGTAGCTCGGGTTGTTGCGATGCTTCAGATAGGTGGGCACCAGGCTGAACACCAGGCCCAGCGCATACAGCAGCACGAACCTCGGCGTGCCGATGTACCGCTCCAGCGGTATGCCGAAGAACCAGAACGACAGCATGTTGAAGATGAGATGCGGCAGGTCGGCATGCACGAAGCCGCTGCTGACCAGCGTGCCGCGGCGCTTGCCGCGCGCGAACTCGTAGGGCCGGAACAGACAACGCTCGATCAGCCGCGGCGCGAGATACAGGCCGGCCAGGCCCAGTGCGACATTGCTGGCCAGGATGAAGAGCGAAGCAGGACCGAGGGAGAATGGCATCCGGCAAGTGTAACGGCAGCGGGCGAGTGCGCGCAGAGGCGCCGCTGCGCCTGGCTAGCGCTGCGCGGTGGTGGTGGCGCCGGCGGCGTTCTTGAGCACCGCTTCCACCGCCGCCGCAGCCTGGCGGGCGCTTTGTACCGGAGTCTGGGCCACCGGGGGCGGCATCACCGGCGCACTGCTGGGCGCCACCGCGGCCGGGGCGTCTCCCGGCGCGGCAACACCTGCCGGCATGTCAGTGCTGGCAACGCCGGCCTCGATCCGGTGGCGCGCCGCTTCGACATCCGGTGCATCGGTGGACAGCGCCTGGGCCTCGGCACCCTTGGTCATCACGATGATGCTGATGCGGCGATTGATGGGGTTGTACGGGTTCTCGCGATCAAACAGTACGGAAGATGCGAGCCCGACCACACGCGCGAGCTTCTCCGGCGCCAGTCCGCCACTGAGCAGCGCGCGCCGCGCCGCGTTGGCGCGATCGGCCGACAGTTCCCAGTTCGAATAACCCCCGACGCCGGCGTAGGCCTTGTTGTCGGTATGACCGGACAGGCTCACGCGGTTCGGCACCGTGTTCAGGTACTTCGCCACCTCACGCAGGATCGCGACCGTGTAATCCTTCAGCGCTGTCTGGCCCAGGTCGAACATGGGGCGGTTCTGCTTGTCGACGATCTGGATGCGCAGGCCTTCCGGGGTGATGTCCAGCAGCAGCTGGTCCTTGAAGGGCTGCAGGGCCTGGCTCTTGTCGATGGCCTCGCGCAGTTCCTCCATCAACGATTCAAGCTGCCGCTTCTCTGCCTCATCCGCCTGCTGCTGGACCTGCTGGTCGTCGATGGCCTCCGGCGTGCCCTGGCCCTCCTGGCCACTGGTCGGGGACATGGGGGCGTCCAGGCCGCCGCCGAGGTCGATGGGACTGGTGCTGGCACCGCCCGGGCCGGCCTGCCCCGGCGCGGCCTTGACGCTCGCGCCCCGCTCCATGCTCGGGTTCTTGAAGTATTCGAAGATGGCCGCGCGCTGCTCCTTGGACACGGAGGTGACCAGCCACATCACCAGGAAGAACGCCATCATCGCGGTCACGAAGTCGGCATAAGCGACCTTCCACGCGCCGCCGTGATGGCCAGCGGCCACCACTTTCTTCTTCTTGATGATGATCGGGCGTTTTTCTTCAGCCATGGGCTCGCGTCTCTTACGCTTTCTTGCCGCGCAGCTGCGCCTCGAGATCCTTGAAGTTGGGCCGCACGCCGCTGAACAGCAGCTTGCGCGCGAACTCCACCGCCACCGGCGGCGGATAGCCACGGACGCTGGCCACCAGCGCCATCTTCACCACTTCGAATGCCTTGCCGCCCTCATTGGCCCGATGCTCCATGGCCGAGGCGATCGGGCCCACGAAACCATAGGCCACCAGGATGCCGAGGAAGGTGCCCACCAGTGCCGCGCCCACCTGGTGGCCGATTTCGGCGGTGCTGGCCCCATCGATGGTCGCCATGGTGCTGACGATGCCGAGCACCGCGGCCACGATGCCGAAACCGGGCAGCGCATCCGCCACCTTCTGCACTGCATGGGCGGGCTCCGCCGCCTCGTGATGGTGGGTTTCCAGCTCATATTCGAGCAGGCTCTCCAGCTCGTGCGGGTCCAGGTTGCCACCGGAGATCAGCCGCAGGCAGTCGGTGATGAACTCCATCATGTGGTGGTCGGCCAGCACGCCCGGGTATTTCCTGAAGATGTCGCTCTTGGACGGGTCCTCGATGTGGCGCTCGATGGCCAGTACCCCATCCTTGCGGGCCATGACCAGAATGTCGTACACGAGCTTCAGCAGCTGGATGTATTCTGCGCGGCCGTACCTGGGACCCTTCACCAGCCCGAGCGCCTCGCCGAATGCCGCCTTGATGACCTTCAACGGATTGCTGATCAGGAACGCGCCCAGCGCGGCGCCGCAGATCACGACTACTTCAAGCGGATGCCACAACAACAGCATGCTGCTGCCGCCCATCATGAAGCCGCCGAATACCGAGCAGATGACTACCAGCGTTCCAATGATTGCAAACAAGCAGACGTCCTCAGGGCCTGCGCAGGCCCCTGTTGAACAGATTATCGGCAGGCGGGCCGTAAACCTTCCGGACTGGCGTCACGGTTAGGGAATCAAGGACATGGCTCCCATACTGCGTCTGGACAGTGTCTCCCTGGCCTTCGGCTCGCGGCCGCTGCTCGAGTCCGTTTCCCTGCAGCTGGAACCCGGGGAACGGGTATGTGTCGTAGGTCGCAACGGCGAGGGCAAGAGCTCCATGCTGCGGCTCACCTACCGGCAGCTGCTGCCGGACGCGGGCGAGGTGTGGCTGCGCCCCGGCGCGCGCCTGGCGGTGATGGAGCAGGACATCGTCGCCGTGGGTCAGACCACCGTCGAGGAGGTGGTGGCGGCGGGCCTGGCCGACCAGGCGCAGCTGGAGGACTGGGAGATCCCCACCCGCGTGGCGACAGTGCTGTCACAGCTGGGCCTGGATGGCGAGGCGCGCTATGAGGATCTGTCCGGCGGCTGGCGGCGCCGCGCGCTGCTCGCGCGGGCACTGGCGCTGGAACCTGACCTGCTGCTGCTGGACGAGCCCACAAACCACCTGGACATCCCCACTATCGAGTGGCTCGAAACCACCCTGCTCGGGTTCCGCGGCGCGCTGCTGTTCGTCAGCCATGACCGCCGTTTCGTCGACCGCGTGGCCACGCGCATCGTGGACCTGGACCGCGGCCAGCTGTCCAGCTGGCCCGGCAACTACAGCGAATATGCGGTCAAGAAGGCCGCACAGCTGGCCGACGAGGCGCGCTCCAACGCACTGTTCGACAAACGCCTGGCACAGGAAGAGGTGTGGATCCGCAAGGGTGTGGAAGCGCGGCGCACCCGCAACGAGGGCCGCGTGCGGGCGCTGAAAGCCATGCGCGAGGAACATCGTGACCGGCGCGACCGCCCGGGCCAGGCCAGCATGGCGGTGCAGGAGGCCGAGGCGTCGAGCCAGCTGATCTTCGAGGCCGAGAACGCGGGCATCTCCTACGACGGCCGCAGCATTTTCGCAGGCTTCACCACCCGCATCATGCGTGGCGAGCGCATCGGCATCGTGGGGCCAAACGGCGCCGGCAAGAGCACCTTGCTGAAGCTGTTGCTGGGCGAGCAGGAGCCCACCACGGGCACGGTACGCCGCGGCAGCCGCCAGGAGGTTGCGTATTACGACCAGCAGCGCGCGCAACTGGACCTCGACGCCACCGTGGCGCACAACATCAACGCGCGCAGTGATTTCGTGATGATCAATGGCGAGAACCGGCACATCTCCGGCTACCTGCGCGATTTCCTGTTCCGGCCCGAACAGTTCCGCACGCCGGCGCGCGCGCTGTCCGGCGGCGAGCGCAACCGCCTGCTGCTGGCCCGGCTGTTTGCGCAGCCCGCCAACCTGCTGGTGATGGACGAGCCCACCAACGACCTGGACATCGATACGCTGGAGCTGCTGCAGGAACTGGTCAGTGACTACGCCGGCACGCTGCTGCTGGTCAGCCACGATCGTGCCTTCCTCGACAATGTGGTGACGAGCCTGCTGGTGCTGGAAGGCGACGGCCGCGTGCAGGATTTCGTCGGCGGTTACAGCGACTGGGTCCGCTGGCGCGACAGCGCCCGCCAGGCGGCCAGCAGCCGCGGCATCACTGCAGCGCGTGCAGAGGCGCCGGTCGCAGCGCCGACGCCCAAGCGCAAGCTTTCATTCAAGGACCAGCGCGAGCTGGCTGATCTGCCAGCCCGGCTCGAGCAGCTGGAGCAGCGCAAGGCCGCGCTCACCGCCGAGACGGTCGAACCCTCGTTCTACAGCCAGCCGCGCGCCACCGTGGCCGAGAAGCTGCAGCAGATCGCCACCCTCGAAGCCGAAATCGAGGTCGCCTTCGCCCGCTGGGCGGAACTGGACCGGGCGTGAACGGCGACGCGGCCGGCGGCCGGCACCGCGCCATCCGCAGCTATGTGGTGCGCGCCGGTCGCATGACCAGCGGACAGCAGCGCGCGCTGGATGAGCTGTGGCCCCGCTACGGCATCGACGCCGGCGACACGCCGCTCGAACTGCCGCAACTGTTCGGCCGCGGCGCCCCGGTGACGCTGGAAATCGGCTTCGGCAACGGTGACAACCTCGCTGCCTTGGCGGCGGCGCACCCCGAACGCAACTTCCTCGGCGTGGAAGTGCATCCGCCCGGCGTCGGTCATCTGCTCGGCAAGGCCGCGGCAGCCAACCTGACCAACCTGCGGGTCATCCAGCAGGATGCCGTCGAAGTACTGGAGCTGCGCCTGCTGCCCGGCAGCCTGGATTCCCTGCTGGTGCTGTTTCCAGACCCGTGGCACAAGAAGCGCCACCACAAGCGGCGATTGATCAGTGCGCAGTTCGCGACGCTGGCGGTGTCACGCCTGGCGCCAGGCGGAACTTTGCAGCTGGCGACGGACTGGACGCCGTACGCGCAGTGGATGCTGGAAGTGCTGAACGTGACGCCCGGCCTGGCGAATGTCGCCGCGGACGGGCGTTATGTGCCCCGCAATCCGGGCCGCGTCCGCACGCGCTTCGAGGCGCGGGGCGAGCGGCTCGGTCATGCGGTGCACGACCTGTGCTATGAGCGGATCAGAGAGCCTGACTGCCACCCTGCACAAGCTTGACCACGCTGAACACCATGAAGCCGAACGCTGTGATGGCGGCCAGAGTGTGGAAAACGGTAACGGTGAGCAGAACGTCGGACATGATTTGGTTTCCTTCTATAACGATTCGGTAATTTAACAGTTGCCTGCACTGTTGTCGTCTGGGCGATAACTGCATAGACACCAAACAATGGGAGAATGTTCCCCGAAATCCAGCCCCTCGGGCAGCCGACTGGTTCTCGATTTCGGCGCTGTTTGTACCAAGTGGGCGCCAGTTGGCGGTTTTCCCTGACCCAGGCAGTTGCTGTCCGCATCCCGGTGAGGGACAAAGGGACATGAGCCTGCTGAAAACCTTGGGAATGCCCTTCCAGGCGGCCAGTCTGATGTTCGTCGCGATCTCGACGCTGCTGCTGGCCTGGACCTCCAGCCTGGGTGGAGCCTTTCTGGTCATCGGCGTCACGGTCTACTGGCTGATGCTGGTGTGGCAGATCAACTTCGCGATGCGCATGGTGGACGACGCCGCCAACGGCCTGCAGCGGACGGCCGCCGCCTCGGTGGAAATGCTGGGCAACCCGTTGGCCGATGCGCGCGCCGTGGTGCATCCCACCATTGCGGCGGCACTGGCTCTCGCCTTCTTCCTGCGACCGGAATGGCCGGTGGCCCCCACCCTGGCGGTGGCGGCGCTGTTGTTCCCGGCGTCCATCGGCGCGACCACCATGTCGGGCCATGCACGCGATGCGCTCAATCCAGCCGCCATGGCGCGGGTGGTGCGCGGCCTGGGCCTGGTGTATCTGCCACTGGTGCTGTTCGTAGCCGGCTGCGCGCTGGCCGGCGTGCTCGCGATCCAAGCGCTGAGCTTCCTGTCCTTCTGGCAGCGGGCGCTGGCATTTGCACTGCTGCAGCTGCTGATGCTGCTGGCCTATGCCGGCATCGGCGCTGCACTGTTCTTGCGGCGCCTTGAGCTGGGTTTCGAGCCTCGCCGCAGTCCCGAACGTGTCGAGGCGGCGCAGGACCATGCACGCACGCAGCGCCGCCAGCAGTTCATCGACGGCTTGTACCGGGATCTGCGCGTACGCGAATCAGCCCGTGCCACCACCAGCGCCCGGCAATGGCTGGGCGCTGCGCCACCCGCGCAACTGGCGGGCGACCTGCATGCGATTCTGGAGGCCGGCAGCCAATGGCAGGAGGCGCGCGAATATCCGCGCCTGCTGCGCGGGCTGCTGCCGGTGTTGCTGGAACTGGGCCAGCCGGCGCTGGCAATGACCGCGGCCACGGCAGGCCTGGCCGCGCACCCGGACTTCGCGCCCGCCGACGAAGCCACTGCCGTCAGCATGATCGGCTATGCACTGCACACTGGCCGCCGCCGCGCGGCGACGCAGCTGCTGGACAACTACCTGCGCAGTGCGGCGACCCAGGCAGCGCCCGGCCCGCAGCTGCAGGCGTTGCGCGACACCCTGCGGCCCACGCTAACCTGAGGCGGCCGCGGCTCCAAAGCCATTGACAAGGCTGCCACGCAAGCCGTCGATCACGTACTGCGCCGCCAGCGCGCCCAGCAGCACGCCGAACAGCCGGTTCATCACATTCGCGCCCGTCACCCCCATCAGGCGATTGATCGGCGTCACCATGTAAAGCGTCAGCAGGGTGAGCACCAGCGCCACGGCAACGCAGAGCAGCAGGCCGCCAAACAGCAACGGATCGCTGGTGGCGGGGCCGAAGGCCAGCAGGATGGTGGTCAGCGACCCGGGGCCGGCGATGAAGGGGAAGGCCAGCGGGAACACCGAGATGTCGGTGCGTGTCTTGCCCTCTTCCACCTCCGGGTTGGAGCTGCGCGAACCGGATTCCCGCGCGAACACCATCTCCAGCGCGATCAGCAGCAGCAGCAGGCCACCGAACAGGCGGAAGGCATCCAGGCTGATGCCCAACAGCCGCAGGAACTGCCCGCCGACGAAGGCGAACAGCAGGAAGATGCCGCCGGCGATCAGCACGCCCTTGCGCGCCATGCGGCGCCGCTCCTGCTCGGTGACACCCTCTGTCACGGCAAGGAAAATGGGAATGACGCCCACCGGCTCCACCACCACCAGGAACGTGACGAAGAACTTCAACAGGTGGTCGATCATGATGCCCTGCGGTAGAAAAACAGCGCTTGTCGCGTGCCGGCGCGGGAGAGCAGGATAGCAGCGACATCCTCCGCTGGAGAGTCCGCATGCAGAGCCTCGAACCCCGCATCGGCGACTGGTACCGCAGTCACGGACATCAATTCGAAGTCGTCGCTATCGATGACAGCGAAGGCGTGGTGGAGATCCAGCACGCCGATGGCGACATCGAAGAGATGGACCTGGATGACTGGGCCATCCGCGTGCGCGCCGGCGCACTGCAGGCCTCCGATGCCCCGGAGGATCCACGCGCCGGCAACGACAACGAGCACGAGGACTTCACCGGTTTCGCTCCGCAGGCCTTCGACGAATTGAGCGGCCTGCGCGCCGACTCACTGAACGATCTCGACCTGTTCGACTAGCGCGACAGGAAGGGGTTGCGCTCGAGCCGGTCCAGGTCCAGTGCTTCGGTCAGCCGCAGCTCGTCAGCGACGCGCGTCACCGGCAGGCGGCGCAGCGATTCATCCAGGCAGGGACCAGCAACGCACAGCCCGGTGTGTTTCTCGAACAATGCGCCATGCGCATTGCACTGGATGTGTTCACCATCCCGGGTCAGGAAATGATCAGGCAGGAAATTCAGGTGCCGCAGCGCGTGCGGGCAGCGATTCACGTACACGTGCAGCGCATCGCCGACGCGCACCACGAGGCCCTGCTGCGGCCATTCATCTGCCGTCAGCGAGAAGCCGCGCGCGGCGCCGTCAGACAGGCCCGCGACATTGGCGATGACGGTGCCAGCCGGCAGCAGCCGGCTCACGCCGGAGATTTCCCGGTGTTGGCAGCGGCATCCCCCAAGGCACGATCCACCATGCCGGTGCGCATCATGTACCAGAAAAGCAGGATGCCGGGCAGCGCAGCCAGTGTGGTCAGCAGGTAGAAATTCACGTAGCCCAGCCGCTCGATCAGGCCACCGGCGGTGGCACCGGTCAGCAGGCGACCCACCACGCTCGCGGCGGCGGAAATCAACGCATACTGCGAGGCCGTGAACTGCAGATTGCACAGCGCCGAGAAATAAGCCACCACCACGACGCCACCGAAGCCGCTGGCGACATTCTCGAAGCCGATGGCGGCCGCCAGACCGATATTGCTGTGCCCCGCCGCAGCCAGCAGCGCGAAGCTGAAATTGGAAATCCCCATCAGCACCAGCGCCAGCAGCACTGCGCGCTTCATGCCGATGCGCGCGTACAGCGCGCCGCCGATGAAGATGCCGATCAGGTAGGCCCAGAAACCCACGCCCACGTCATAGACCGCGATCTCGCTGTTGGTGAAGGCGAGATCGTTGAACAGCAGCCGCACCGTCAGCTGCGACAAGGTGTCGCCGATCTTGTGTACCAGCACGAACAGCAGCACCAGCCAGGCGCCGGAGCGTTGCAAGAACTCGACAAACGGCGCCACGATGACCTGGCCCAGGCTCGCCAGGCTGCGGCGGGTCTGGGTCACGATGTGACGGGCGGGTTCGCCCATCACCAGTGCCGTGACCATGGCCGGCAGGGCGAATACCAGCGTGACCAGATAGCCGGTATGCCAGTCGGTGCGGCCGGCCACCACCAGGGTGATGGCGGCGGCGCCTGCGGAGCCGATGCGCCAGCCGTACTGGTTCATGCCCGAGCCGGTGCCGAGCTGGTGGGGCTTGAGCGTCTCGATGCGGTAGGCGTCGATCACGATGTCGTAGGTCGCTCCCGCCGCCGCCACGAGGATGGCGGCGATGGCGGCGGCGTGCACATCGGCGGCCGGATCCACCAGAGCGAGGTTGACCACTGCGGCCATCACCAGGCAGCCAGACAGCAACATCCACGAGACCCGATGACCGAGCCGGCCGATCAATGGCAGCTTCACGCCATCCACGATCCATGCCCACAGGAATTTCAGGTTGTAGACGAGGAAGGCGAGCGAGAACGCGGTGACCGTGCTCTTCCTGATGCCGTCCTGCGCAAGACGTGTGGTCAGCGTGGCGGCGATCATCGCGTACGGATAACCGGAGGACAGGCCGGTGAAGAATGCCGCCAGCGATTCCTTCTCGAGATAAGGACCAAAGGCGGAGCGGAAGCCGCCAACGTTGGGGGTTATGATGCGCACGCCGCATCATAGCGGCTTTGGATGCGCCGCATGCAGGACTACCAGGCCGAATTCCTCCGTCTCGCCCTCGCTCGCAACGTGCTGCGCTTCGGCGAATTCACGCTGAAATCAGGTCGCATCAGCCCATATTTCTTCAACGCCGGCGCCTTCGATGATGGTGCTTCGCTGGCGGTGCTGGGTCGTTGCTATGCCGACAACATCGCCGCCAGCGGGCTGGCCTTCGACATGTTGTTCGGCCCGGCCTACAAGGGCATTCCACTGGTGGCCACCACGGCCGCCGCGCTTCACGAACGCCATGGCCGCAACCTGCCCTACGCCTTCAACCGCAAGGAGGCCAAGGATCATGGCGAGGGCGGCAGCATCGTGGGTCGGCCGCTGGCCGGGCGCGTGCTGATCGTAGACGACGTCATCACCGCCGGCACCGCGATCCGCGAATCCATCCAGATCATCCGCGCCGCCGGCGCCGTGCCCGCCGGTGTGGCGCTGGCTCTGGATCGGCAGGAGCGCGGCCGTGATGCCGCCGGCAATGATCTGCCCGAATCCGCCGTCCAGGAAGTACAGCGCCTGTATGGCATTCCGGCCTTCAGCATCCTCTCCCTCGGTGGCCTGATCGACTCCATGCGCAGCGGCAGCGATCTGCTGCCGGCACAGGCCCTGGCGTCGATGGAGGCCTACCGCAGCCGCTATGGGGCGATCGGACTGTGAGCCGCACCACGGATGGGGCAACATCAACCATTACAATGCACACGGGCACGGCCCGGGATATCCATTCCATGAATCAGCGGCAACTCTTCACGGCATTGGTCAGCCTGACGGCTGGCATGCTGCTGTTCGCTGGCGTGACCCATGGCGCTGAAGGCAAGCGCGCCTACAAGTGGGTGGACCGCAACGGGGTGACGCACTACGGGGATTCGATCCCGCCGGAATACGCCTCGCAGGGCCATGAAGAGCTCAACAGCCAGGGCGTACCGGTGCGGGAAACCGCGCGCCAGCTGAACCCGCTCGAGGCGGCGCGTGCCCAGGAACAGGCTGCCGAACAGCAGCGCCTCCGGCAGCATGACTCCTTCCTGACCAGTACCTACACCAAGGTCGCTGACATCGAGCAGCTGCGCGACGAACGTGTTGCACTGGTTGCCGCGCAGCTGGAGCTGGCGCGCGGCTCACTGGCTGCTGCCGACCAGCGCCTCGGCACGCTCAGCGAGCGCATGAACAACTTCAGGCCTTATGCAACTGCCCCATCGGCACGGCGCGTGCCAGACCAGCTGGCCGAGGAGCTGGTGCGCGCGCTGTCCGACCGTCGTTCGATGCAGACCACCGTCGACCAGCGTCAGCAGGAGATGCTGGCGCTGCGCACCTCGTTCGAGGCGGACATCGCGCGCTTCCGCGAACTCACTTCCCGACCCGCCAGCCGCTAGTTACTTGACGGTGTAACCCCGGCCAGTGAGGCACGCCGTCACTGCGCGCTGATAACCCTCGCGCTCCTTGGCATCGTAGGTGGATTCGATCGGGTCGTAATGCGTCTCGCCCACGGCCCAGCGATGGCATTCATAGCGATCGTCCGCCTGCTGCTGCTCGCTCTGCCCCTTCGCCGGGTAAATGAACAGCTCGTCGCCGTAGTTGGTGTCCGAGGATTCCTCCTCGTCATCACCATAGGGCGAGCGGCTCACCACATAGCCACGCCGCACCGGGTCGTAGGTGTAGTACGTGTCGTCAGCGTAGAAATAACGCGAACCGCCGTACCAGAAGCTGGAATAGGCACCCGGCAGCGTTGTCACGAACAGGCCATACGGCACACCGATGGA
>JBEVNO010000073.1:0-5951 GCA_040508085.1 Steroidobacteraceae bacterium | reverse complement strand
GCTTGGCCACTTCCGCGAATAACAAGCGCGTGCTCTCGGGCATGCGTCCCACCGGCCAGCTGCACCTCGGCAATTACCACGGCGCCCTGCGCAACTGGGTGGCCCTGCAAGATGCCTACGAAGGCTATTTTTTCGTCGCGGACTGGCATGCGCTGACCACGGATTACGAGAACACCGGCCTGCTGCAGCAGCATGTGCATGAGCTGGTGGTGGACTGGCTGGCGGCCGGGCTCGATCCGGAACGGTCGGCGATCTTCCTGCAGTCCGATGTGGTCGGGCATGCCGAGCTGCACCTGCTGCTGTCGATGATCACACCGCTGTCGTGGCTGGAGCGGGTGCCCACCTACAAGGACCAGCAGGCGCAGCTGAAGGAAAAGGACCTCGCGACCTATGGCTTCCTCGGCTATCCGCTGCTGCAGAGCGCGGACATCCTCATCTACCGCCCCGCCTTCGTGCCGGTGGGCGAAGACCAGGTGGCGCATGTGGAGATCACCCGCGAGATCGCGCGCCGCTTCAACCATATCTACGGTCGGGATGAGCAGTTCGCCAAGCTGGTGAAGGCGGCGCTGGGCCGCGTGGCGCCGGAGCAGCGGGCGCTTTATATCGAGCTCAGGCGCGCCTTCCAGGAAGGCGGCGACCAGGCGTCGCTGGCCGAGGCGCGTGCGATCGCGGCGGCCGCACCTGGCCTCACCGATGCGCAACGTGAACTGCTGCTGGCGAACCTGGAAGGCGACCACCACCGGCTGCTGCCGGCGCCGGAGGTGCTGCTGACGCCGACGCCCAAGGTGCCCGGCCTGGATGGCCGCAAGATGTCCAAGTCCTACGGCAATACCATCGGCCTCACCGAAGATCCGGTCTCCATCACGAAGAAGGTGAAGGGCATGCAGACCGATCCGGCGCGCGCGCGGCGCACGGATCCTGGCACGCCGGAGAAATGCCCGGTCTGGGATCTGCACAAGCTCTACAGCAGCGATGAAACGCGCGCCTGGGTACGCGAGGGTTGCACCACCGCCGGCATCGGCTGCATCGAGTGCAAGCAGAAGGTGATTGACCGGCTGGTCGCCGAGAGCAGCGTGATGCGCGAGCGGGCTGCGCCTTATCTGAACAATCCCGGGCGGGTGCGCGAGATCCTGGTCGCCGGCGCGCAGAAGGCGAACGCCGCGGCCGGTGACACCATGCAGGTGGTGCGGCGGGCCATGAACCTGCTGCCACCAGCTGCCCCATCGCCAGGTGCTGCCAAATGAACGTCGAGACGGCGGTGCAGGCCGAGATGCCCTTTGCCATCGTGCAGGGCGAGCCGCTGACCGAGATGCCGCGCGACCTGTACATCCCGCCGCATGCCATGGAAGTGTTCCTCGATGCCTTCGAGGGTCCGCTCGACCTGCTGCTGTACCTGATCCGGCGGCAGAACCTGAATATCCTGGATATCCCGATCGCCGAGATCACGCGCCAGTACATGCAGTACATCGAGCTCATGTCCGAGCTGCAGCTCGACCTGGCTGGTGAGTACCTGGTGATGGCGGCGACGCTGGCGGAGATCAAATCGCGCATGCTGCTGCCGCGCGCCGCGGCTCCGGGCGACGGCACCGAGGAGGACCCACGTGCCGAGCTGGTGCGCCGGCTGCAGGAATACGAGCGCTTCAAGCAGGCGGCGCTGGATCTCGACAACATCCCGCGGCTGGAGCGCGATGTATGGCTGGCATCGGCGAATCTCGAGGACCGGCGGCTGGTGAAGGTGCTGCCGGATGTCTCCTTGCGCGAGCTGCTGCTGGCATTCAAGGATGTGGCGATCCGCGGCGAGATGTTCGCCCACCATCACATCCACCGCGAGCCGCTGTCGGTGCGTGCGCGCATGAGCGACATCCTGGTGGCGGTGCGGCCGGATGCATTCACGGAATTCTCGCAGCTGTTCACCGCCGAAGAAGGGCGCATGGGCGTGGTGGTGACCTTCATCGCCATCCTCGAGCTCAAGCGCGAGGGGTTGATCGAGATCGTGCAGAACGAGGCCTATGCGCCCATCCACATCAGTGGCGTGAGCCAGGCCGCCACCGGCCGCACGATCGATTCCACCGCCGAAGAAGTCACCGATGCCGAGGCACGGCTGCTGGCAGCCTCCATTGCCGCAGACGGCATCGACGACGCCGCTGATGACACTGGCGACGACGCCACCGACGAACTGGATGCGCCAGCGGCCTTGCCGGCGCCGGATACGGAAAAGCCGAACGATGAATACTGAATACACCCGCAAGGTCATGGAGGCGGCGATGCTGGCCGCCGGGCGCAGCCTGTCGCTGGCGGAGCTGGCGCAGCTGTTCGATCCGGTGGACCGGCCCGACAACGAGCAGCTGCGTGGCGCGCTGGCCGAGCTGGGGCAATCCTATGGCGACCGCAGCGTGGAGCTGCTGGAGACCGCGCAGGGGTTCCGCGTGCAGGTGCGGCGTGAATTCTCCGAGCAGGTGGCCCGCCTGTGGCCCGAGCGCCCGCCACGCTATTCGCGCGCCTTGCTCGAAACGTTGTCCATCATCGCGTATCGTCAGCCGCTTACGCGTGCGGAGATCGAGAACATCCGCGGCGTGGCGGTCAACCCGAACATCATCAAGACGCTGTTCGAGCGCAACTGGATCCGCGTCGTCGGCCACCGCGAGGTGCCGGGCCGGCCGGAGCTGCTGGGCACCACGCGTGATTTCCTCGACTACTTCGGACTGCGCACGCTGGACCAGCTGCCACCGTTGTCGGAACTGAAATCGCTGGAGGAACTGGACCCGCAGCTGGCCTTGCCGGTACCGGGTGACGAAACGAACACAGTCGCGGCCATGGCACAGGCCACCGTGGACGAGGAGCCGCCGGCAGATGACGCGTCCGAAAAAGCAGACCCCGCAGCAGCGGACCCCGACGAAGCCGCCCGCGAAATCGGCGGCGAAATCGCCAGCGAAGACCCCGGACAGGCCGGCGAGCAAAACCCCGACGTCCGCGGCTGAGCGGGTCCAGAAAATCCTTGCCCGCGCGGGGCTCGCCTCGCGCCGCCAGGCTGAGGAATGGATCACGGCGCGCCGCGTATCGGTGAACGGCGAGATCGCGACGCTGGGAAGCCGCGCCTCTGGCAACGACCAGATACGGCTCGACGGCAAGCTCATCCACCAGGCGCCCACCAGCCGTTCGGCTACCTGGCTGTGCCACCGCTCGCCGGGCGAGAACCTGCAGCCACCCCGCGAGGACGCCACTGGACCGGAGACCGATCGGGATGCGGTATCCGAACGACTCTCGCGCCGCGTGGGGCGGCGCTATATCTCGATCAGCCCGATGCCCCGTATCGACGGCGGCATAGAGCTGCTGACCTCGGACGGCGAACTGGCAGTTCGACTGCAGCGGGCGGTGCGCGGCATGCCGGTGAGCTTCAGCCTGCGCGTGCGCGGCGCACTGGCACCTGAGCAGATCGAAGGCATTCTGGAAGGGCAGCTCGACAGCGGGCAGCGCCTGAAGGTGCTGGAATGCGAAGCCACCGGCGGCGAGGGCTCCAACCGCTGGTATCGCGTCGACACGCTGGGCGCCAACGGGCGCGAACTGCGCGCGGTGGCCGAACGCCAGGGGGCCACGGTCAGCCGCATGCTGCGCGTGGGCCTGGGCGGGCTGGTGCTTGAACGCACCCTGCCGCGCGGCCATGTGCGGCAGCTGACCGAAGCGGAAATCGCGCAGCTGCTGGCCCCGCCGGAACCGGGAGCGCCGGTACCAGCCGCCGCAGGGGATTTCGACCTCGACTAGCGGTCTGGGTATGATCCGCAATGCCGGAGCAACGGGGAGAGCATCGATGAACGAACAACACGAAGTTGCCGCGCCTGCCGTGCAGATCGACCAGAAGGTCTACGACCTGTACGACGAATACTGCCACGGGCGCATCGACCGCCGTGAATTCCTGGCGCGCGCGCAGGCCCTGGTCATCGGCGGCGTCACCGCGTTGACCATGGCGCAGTCGCTGTTTCCACGCTATGCCGAAGCGCAGACCATCTCCTTCACCGATGCGCGCATCAAGGCACGCTACGTGGACTACCCCTCGCCGGGTGGCAACTCCGGCACCATGCGCGGCTATCTGGTGCAGCCGGTTGGCACCGGTCCATTCCCGGCGGTGGTGGTGTTCCACGAGAACCGCGGCCTGAACCCCTATGTCGAGGATGTGGCGCGCCGCTTCGCGGCCGTGGGTTTCCTGGCGCTGGCGCCGGATGGCCTCGCCCCGGCAGGTGGCTATCCGGGCAATGACGACGATGGTCGCACCCTGCAGTCCGGCCTCGACCAGGCCAAGCTGCGCGTCGACATGATCAACAGCGCGCGCTTCCTGAAAACGCACGCGCTGTCCAGCGGCAAGCTGGGTGCCACGGGTTTCTGCTGGGGCGGCGGCATGACCAACCAGCTGGCCGTGGCGCTGGGCGCGGAACTGCTGGCCGGAGTGCCGTTCTACGGGGCGGCGCCGGCGGTGGAAGAAGTGCCGAGGATCAAGGCCGCCATGCTGGTGCAGTACGCCGGTACGGACGAGCGCATCAACGCGCAGTGGCCAGCGTACGAGGCCGCGCTGAAAGCCAGCAAGGTGCCGGCCGAGGCCTTCTTCTACGAGGGCACCCAGCATGGCTTCCATAACAATTCGACGCCGCGCTACAACGAGGCGGCCGCCAACCTGGCCTGGGACAGGATGGTGGCGCACTTCCGCAAGCTGCTGGCTTAGGGCGGCGGGGCGTTGAGGCGCGCCAGGATCAGCTCCGCCAGCTGCTCGTATTCACCGTCGAAGTGATGTCCACCCGGCAGCCGGTGCACCGTGGCACTGGTGGCGGGCAGCCTCGGGCACAGTGAGCCGCGTTCATCCGCGCCGTACAGGCACAGTGTGGTCGCCGCCTGCAGCTGGCTGGCCTCGGGCAGGATGGGCACCGCATCGCGCTTGCCGCCGATCCAGTTGGTCACGTGGAATTCCCAAGAGGCCTTCTCTTCCAGCCCCATCAGCACCGTCTGCGCGAGCATGGCGCGCGAAGCGGGTGCCAGCCGCGTCACGGCAAACGGCAACACGTTCGCGCCCTGCGAGTAGCCAATGAGGATGGCGCGAGGCCGGTGCCAGAAGCGCGAGTAGTAGGCCATCATGCGGTCCAGGTCGCTGGCCAGGCCTTCGGGTGTGCGCTCGCTCCAGAAGTAGCGCAGGGAATCCAGGCCCACCACTGCGACACCACGCGCAGTGAGCGCGGCGGCCACCTGTTTGTCGAGCCCGGCCCACCCGCCATCGCCAGACAGCAGGATGGCAAAGGTATCGGTAGCGCCCACCGCTGCCGGCACCGGCACCTCCACCAGTGGCAGGCCGGCCAGACCTGCAGGCGGTGGCGCCAACGTCGCCTTGTTGGTGGCCGCAAGTTCGTCGTAAGCCAGCGCCAGCTTCTCGCGCCAGCCATTGTTGCCCTCGTAGCGGTGCGCCAGTTCCGGCACGCTGATGAACTGTGCTCCGGGCACCTGCGAGGCGAACTGCTGCGCATCGTTTGCATCGCACACCTGGTCCTGCGCGCCCTGCAGGGTGGTCCACCTGACCGGTGTGGGCGAGGGCAGCAGCACGGTGCCGGGATAGCCCTCGCGACGCCTGAAGTGGCTCCCTTCGGCCGGGCACAGTGGCTTTTCCAGATCGAGCTCGGTGCAGAACCCGAGCGTCAGCGCGCCAGCGAACAGGCCGCGCGGGGACTGTGCCTGCATGGCATAGGCAAAGGTCGCACCCGAGGAATAACCCGCCAGCAGTGGCGTGTGGTAGGTGTTCAGCTGCGCATAGCCCTGCAGGTAGTGCGACAGGTTCTCGAGGTCCCCATCAGGGAAAGTGCACTTGCCGCCGGTGGCATCCAGCTTCTCGAACAGGCGCGGTGTATCGATGCCGGCCACCATGGCGCCGCGGTCCACCAGCACGCGGGCGATGTCGGCCGTATGCGTGCTCCAGCCGT
>JBEVNO010000047.1:0-5252 GCA_040508085.1 Steroidobacteraceae bacterium | reverse complement strand
TGCACCGGCACCCCGCCGTGATCACTACATCGACATCGCGCGGGTCTGTTCCTGGCGATGGGCTGCCAACGATTCCTCGCGGCTCTGCGATTCCTCAGCCAGGCGCTGGCTGCTCTGCTCGATCGGCTGCTGGACGGCCTGGTCGCGCTCGACGAACACGCGGCGCATCGCCGGATCGTTCATCTCGCCCTGCACCGCGATCAGGCCCTTGCCGTCCTGGCTGGCGACGACATGGTCGATCCGGTTCATGCCACTGACCTGGGCATCCAGCGCCATCTGCCCGGCGGCGTTTTCAAGCGCCTGCCGGTTGGCGAAGCCCGCCTGCGGCCCGAGCTGTTCCAGGCCGTTGACCGCCTGCTTGAACAGCGGATTGCCCGGATGCGACGGATCGGACATCAGCTGCGCACCTTGGTCCTGCGCCTGCGACTGGCCCAGTTCACGCAGGCGGCCCAGTGTGGCCGGGCCGGCGATGCCATCGGCGGCCAGGCCCTGGTCGCGCTGGAACGCCTTGACGGCATCGACCGTACGGTTGCCGAAGTCGCCATCGGGATGCAGCTCGCGCCCCTGCCCGTCACGGACGCCCTGGGCGCGTAGCAGTTCCTGCAGGTCGCGCACGGACTCGCCGCGCTCGCCCTTGCGCAGTACCCCGTCGGCCAGCGCATCGGCACCGACAACCGCCGCGGCCGCACGGCCCGCATGGGCGGGCTGGCCCACCTCGCCACGTCCCAGACGGTCCATCACTTCCGGGGTGAGCTTGCGCTCCCAGGCCTCGAATTTCTCCTGGCGGTCGTCCAGCCCGTTAAGGCCACCGTTGATCGCACGGGTGGCGCCACGGACGCTCTCGCGCGAGGCTTCCGGCACACGGGTTTCCCAGTACCAGACGGCGATCTTGGAGGCGTTTTCCGGCTGTGCCGCCAGTTCCGGGTGCTTGACCAGGTCCAGGCCCAGTGCATCCCCGGCCTTCTCGTAGTTTTCCTTGCCGGTGAGCTGGATGTAGCCGCGCCCACGGTACAGATAGCCGTCACCCGGCTGATCGTTGCCCATGCGGCCACCGTACATCAGATCGCCCAGTGCCTGGGGGCGGCCATTCAACGCGGCCACACGGGCGGCCTCAAGCGCTTCGGGCCCTTCGCGCATCGCCGAGGCGACCGGGATCTGCGCGATGTTGCGGGTATACCGGAACCCCTCTTCCAGCCGGTTGAAACCGCCGGATTCGTGGCTCACCTGGGCCATGAAGTTGGCCAACTCACGCGGCGAGCGGATGCCGGCCTGCGTGGCCTCCTGCAGCAACTGTGATTCTCTGTCCATTGCCATGATGAAACTCCTGTCTGACTTTCGTTGGGATACCCCACCTCCTGGCGGGGCTGCGTTTTACGGCAACGTCACCTCCGCCAGGGTGGACGGGTCGAAATCCTCGAACCGCACCTTGCCGAGCTCGGCTGCCGTGAAATCTTTCTTCTTCTCCGCGTCGGTGTCGGTATCGATCACCTGGCGGCTGACGCTGTCCACCCACCAGGCCTTGTCGGCCGGTGCGTAGCGGAACGTGTAGGTATCGGTCCAGCGTTCGCGGCTGCCGCCGCTGGTCACCACGGTGACCGTGCCGTTGTCCACGCGCGCGTAGCCGAACGGGTCACCGGCGATGCCGCCGCAGGTGGAGCACGGCACCAGCCTGTCGTTGCGTGCGGCCAGCTGCCACTTGCCTTCGGCCGTGCCGAGCACCAGCAGAAGACTGCGATGCGGGCCATTCTCGCCCGCCGCCAGGCCTTCCGGCGCAGGCGTGTCGACCACCAGCAGCGCATCGGCAATGCCATCGCCATTCAGATCGCCCTTGCTGGTTTCCAGCAGCTTCGCGCCGGCGGGCACGAACGCGGCGGCATCGTCCTTGGCCGCCTCACTTCCATTTTCCATTGCCTCAGGCTCCTTGGGTTGCAGATTCTGGGTGCCCGCCGCGGTGGCGGTGGGGGTCGCGGCCGAGGCCGCAGCCGTGTCCGTGGACTCCGGCGAGGGTGAGCAGGCGGTGGTCGCGGCAGAGGCAAGTGCCGCGACCAGCAGGGCTGGCAGATACTTCATGGACGAAAAGGCTCCTTTTCCAACGGCCCCGGCCATGCCGGGTTCCTGACGCGCGTACGCTATACCAGACGGCATTCTGACGCCGTCAACGTGGCGTTTCGTAAGGTGCTGTGCGTCACAGATTCAGCTACGAGCCTGAATGTGCGAACCGTCAGGACCATCGCGGCCGATGAGGATGCTGCACCGCTGCGGTGGTGGTGAGTGTGGACCACGTAGCATCCTTCTCCGCTACCCGCGGTGCAGCTCATGATTGCGTTCGTTTCCACGATCTGGATGGACGGGTCACGCGCACCCCACTGCGCGACAGAGCAGGCGTTCCACCACGTCCTCATGACGCGGGGTGCAACCGGTCGTACTCAAAAACGCTTGAACTCAGACGGGCTGCACGCCGAATACACGATGCTGCAGGTCTGGCCGCCACCGATCTCGGTGCACTTCTGCGAAGCCAGTGCTTTTGCCTTGTCTACCGTCTCGGCGGAAACGACCATCGAACGGCCGCCTCCTTTTGCAAGCTGCTGGGCATCGGGATCGGCAATCGCGACGCATTGGTTGTGATACGTGATGCGTGTCTTGCAGCGGATTCCACCGGTGCGCTTGCATTCCGCCTCAGCGGCGTCGATCGCCTCGCGCTTGGACTTCCTGGATACCGAGGCGCCCGTGATCATGTTGTTCGAATCTTCGGAAATGGCTCCCCAGCGGGTCTCCCATTTACCCGTGGGCACGGGGCCTTCAGATGGCGCAGCGTTGGTAGGAATAGGAGCACAGCCCCGAACACCCTGCCCGCCGATCGGATACGAACCAGGCGGACAGCCGCCCTCCGCAAACGCCGTCAAGGGGCACAGCAGCAGCGAGACAACCACCAGCACCTTTTTCATGCTCACTCCCGAAGCCCGCGCGGATCGATACGGCCGCTTCATGCACTGAAGCGCGCCTCAGTAGCGGTCGAACACCGGATCACTGCAGGCGGAGTAGAGAACGCTGCATCCCTGGCTGCCTCTTTTTGTGCAGGTGCCTGTTGCAAGCTCCACAGCGACCTCTTTCGTGGGGCCTCTTCCGACGGTGGAGGTTTCATTCTTGGACGCTGGAGAAACAAGCGCTACACACTGATTCTTGTACGTGTACGTAAGCTTGCAGTCCGATGCTCCGTCAACGGCGCAGTTTGCGACCGCCAGGCGACTTGCCTCGCTCTTGCTGCGCTGGGCCACCGAGACACCCACGTCCCCGGTTGCCGAGGACATGGCGATCGCCCCCCACGTCTTCACCCACTTCCCGGTAGGCGTGGGGCCTTCGGCAGCGCCGGATTGGGCGATAGGGGCACAACCACCCACGCCTTGGCCGCCAATCGGATGTTGCCCCGGCGGGCACCTGCCCTCTGCAGACGCGCCAGCGGAATAGCCGAGCAGCGCAGTCGAAGCAAGCACGAGTGCCAGTGCTGGCTGACGCAGACGTGCGAACGCGGATAGTTTACTGATCAGTGCCATTGGGTCTTAATCCCTTCTATTTGCCGCGCCATACTGGCCGGTGGATACGGAATTCCCCATCGAGTCCGCACCACCACCGGTTACGCGGGAACCATGACTCTGGACACCTTCAGTGCCCGACGATCCGCCACGATCGGGTGCAGCAGGCGTATACGAACCCGGCGGCTGGCCATTGGCACTCGGAACACCCGCGGCACCACCGCCTATCTGCGAATATGCCATGAAGGTGCCCAGTGTTCCCTGGAAGAACATCGCCGCCATTGGGGGCGCAGTCAGAATCAGCGTCGTGAGGATCAGGCCCATGCCACCCTGCTGCATGGCCTGGCTGGTCATGCCGTCACTCATGGCCGAATCGAGAATGAATTTCTCCACCAGCGCACTCGTCCAGAACGCGGCGGAAACACGGATCACCATGTCCAGCGCGATCGATACCATCGCGGCCAGGACCGCCATCGAGAACATTGTTCCGATGCCGTAGAACAGCCATCGCTGGAACAGCTGTTTGGTCTGGTCGAACAACAGGCACAGGATGAACAACGGTCCAAGGCCGATGAACAACGCCATCGCGATCTCATACAGCATCAGCATCGCGCCCGCCGTGACCGCCGGACCACCGGTGCCGATGCCGATCGCCCACATGGCGCGATTCTTGTCTTCGCGCAGGCCGCCATCATCGAGCACCTTGATGGCATCGATGCTCGACAGCGCCACCTGCATCCAGGCCAGGCTCTTGTCGATCTGCTTCTCCGGCGTTTCATCGCTGCCGGTGACGACGTAGGAGATCTCACGCTTCACATCGTCGGTGAGGAACTTGTACAGGCTGGTGCCGAACATGCCCATGGTCGTCGCCACGCTCACGATCAGTGCGGCGCGCGCCATGTTGGTCACCAGCAGCATCATCGAATCGCGACTGCGCCCGGTGATGATGCGGAAGCCCTGCACCAGCACCCAGAGCGTCATCAGGGTGAGGGCGATGGTGCCGACCCACGCCATCATGTTGCCCATCAGCTCGATGCCGAACTTGCTGATCTTCGAGCGCAGGAAGTCCATGATGAACTTGAAGAACACGAAATCGCCGATCGACTGGATGCGTACCGCATAGCCGAGCAGGTCCTGCAACCCGCCGGAGAAGTCATAACTGGCAATCGAACGAATCGTCATTTCCGCAATCCTTTGATGAATCCACTACTACATTGGGCATCCAGGCACCGACCGGCGCCCAATCCTGGCTGATCGCCATCAATCGATACTGAGCGCCCCCTTGAGCGCTGCGGTCTTGACGAGGTCGCTGATGACCGAAGGCTTGCCCTTCAGCGCACTGTGCGCCACGACTTTCTGGTTCTGCTCCATGACCTCGATGTAAGCGTCATAGGACTTCATCCGTGCCTCCCAGGTCTGCGCCATCACCGCCAGGTCGTTGGCGGTGCGCAGCGATTCACTGTCGGCGCCGCGGACGTTGCCTTCGTCGTTGCTGCCGAGCCGGATGCCGAAGATGCGCCCCAGGCTGGACTGCATCATCGGCACCGTTTCGGACAGGAACTGCACCGAATCGTTGTACTTGCGGTTCTGCATCATGCGGATGTTCACGCAGATCTGCGTCTGCTGCTCCTTCATGTCGCCGCCCGGGTTGAACACAAAGGTCTTGAACAACCCCATCGGGCTCAGATCAGGGGAACCACCGCAGGTTTCGGCGACAAGATA
>JBEVNO010000042.1:0-6788 GCA_040508085.1 Steroidobacteraceae bacterium | reverse complement strand
CAAGGACGGCGGTTACCTCACCTCGGTGTGGAGCCTGCACCAGGCGAGCCTGGCGCTGGCCGAGGTGTTCCGCGCGGCAGGGGTGCGCATGCAGCTGTTCCATGGCCGCGGCGGCAGCGTGGGTCGGGGCGGTGGTCCGGCCTCGGCGGCCATCCGCGCGCAGCCGCCGGGCACGGTGCAGGGCCGCATCCGCATCACCGAGCAGGGCGAGGTCATCGCCGCCAAGTACGGAACGCCGCAGAATGCGGCCGCGAACCTGGAGACCATGGCCAGCGCCACGCTGCTGGCCTCGCTGGCGCCGGCGCCGCGCAGTGCAGTCGAACAGCAGCATTTCCTCGATACGATGAAGTCGATCTCGGCGCAGGCCTTCCACACGTATCGCGACCTGGTCTATGGCAATGACAGCTTCCGCACCTTCTTCCGGCAGATGACGCCGCTGACCGAGATCGCGACACTGAAGATCGGCTCGCGGCCTGCGGCCCGCACCAAGTCCGATCGCATCGAGGATCTGCGCGCCATTCCATGGGTGTTCTCCTGGGCCCAGGCGCGCGTGATGCTGCCGGGCTGGTTCGGCGCCGGCCAGGCATTGGCGGCGTTTCCGGATCGCGGCCTGCTGCGCGGGATGGCGCAGGGCTGGGCTTTCTTCCGCGCCACGCTCGACAACCTGGAGATGGTGCTGGCCAAGAGCGATCTGGCCATCGCCCGCCGCTACCTGACGCTGGTGCAGGATCAGGAGATGGCCGCGCATTACTTCGGCCGCATCGAGTCGGGCTGGCAGGCCACCCGCGAGGTGCTGCTGGACATCACCGGCCAGACGCGGCTGCTGGAGAAGAATCCGCAGCTGGATGCGTCGATCCGGCTGCGCCTGCCCTACATCGAGCCGCTGAACCTGCTGCAGGTGGAGCTGCTGCGGCGGCATCGCGCCGGCGACACCGACTCCCGCGTAGCCGAAGGCATCCATCTGAGCATCAACGCAGTCGCCACGGCGCTGCGCAACAGCGGCTAGCCAGGGGCGCGAGGCCGCCTCAAACCAGCGCAAGCCCACGCCACGGCGCCCCAGGTTGGTGCGCACACTTTCCGCAAGCTGCCGCCCGGGGGCGGCGCTTCCTGCACGTTACTTGCAAGGCTTTCATGAAACGACTTTCAACGGATTCCTCCATGCTGCAGCCGGCCGACGCGCCCGGGATCAACTCCCGTGATGCGTTCAAACACGCCTTTCTCGACAACCTGTTCTACGTGCAGGGCAAGTTTCCCGCGCTGGCCACGCAGCAGGATTACTACAAGGCGCTGGCTTTCACGGTACGCAACCATCTGCTGACCCGCTGGATCAGCACCGCCGCCGCCTATACGCGCCAGGGATCGCGCACGGTGGCCTACCTGTCGGCCGAATTCCTGATGGGCCCGCACCTGGGCAACAACCTCATCAACCTCGACATGTACGAGGAGGTGCGCGCCGCCATCACCGAGCTGGGGCTGGATTTCGACCAGCTGCTGCAGCTGGAGCAGGAGCCGGGACTGGGCAATGGTGGCCTGGGGCGGCTTGCGGCCTGCTTCATCGATTCCATGGCCACGCTGGAGCTGCCCTGCCTGGGTTACGGCATCCGCTACGAGTTCGGCATCTTCCACCAGGAGCTGGTGGATGGCTGGCAGCAGGAGCGTACCGACAACTGGCTGCGCTTCGGCAACCCCTGGGAGATCCAGCGGCCGGAGTGGTCGGTGCAGGTGAAGTTCCGCGGCCACACCGAGCAGTACCGGGATGAACTGGAGCGGCTGCGCGTGCGCTGGGTGGCCGGCAAGGAAGTGGTCGGCGTGCCCTACGACACGCCCATCCTGGGCTACCGCAACAACACCGCCAATACATTGCGGCTGTGGACCTCCGAGGCGGCTGAATCCTTCGACTTCTCCACCTTCAACCGCGGCGATTACTACGGCGCCGTGAACAACAAGGTGGCCTCGGAGAACATCAGCAAGGTGCTGTACCCGAATGACGAGCAGCTGCAGGGCAAGGAACTGCGGCTGGAGCAGCAGTCTTTCTTCGTCAGCTGCTCGCTGCAGGACATGTTCCGCATCCTGCGCACGCAGCACATCGGCGTGGAGCGCTTCCACGAGAAGTTCGCCATCCAGCTGAACGACACACATCCGGCCATCGCGGTGGCCGAGCTGATGCGCATCCTGATCGATGACTACGTGATGCCCTGGGAGGATGCCTGGACGCAGGCCACGCGCACCTTCGCCTACACCAACCACACGCTGATGCCCGAGGCGCTGGAGTGCTGGCCCATCGATCTCTTCAAGCGCGTGCTGCCGCGGCACCTGGAGCTGATCTACGAGATCAATGCGCGCTTCCTGGATATCGTGCGCATCCGCTTCCTGGGCGATGAAGAACGCCTGGCGCGCCTGTCGCTGATCGACGAGCGCGGCGAGCGCTATGTGCGCATGGCGAACCTCGCCTGCGTGGGCAGCCATGCCATCAATGGCGTGGCGGCGCTGCACTCGGAACTGCTGAAGACCGACGTGCTGCGCGATTTCTACGAGCTGTGGCCGCACAAGTTCCAGAACAAGACCAATGGCGTCACGCCGCGGCGCTGGATGGTGCTGGCGAATCCGTCGCTGGCGAAGCTCATCAGTTCGTCCATCGGCACTACCTGGATCACCGACCTCAACGAGCTGCAGCGGCTGGAGCCGCTGGCCGCGGACGCGCAGTTCCGCGCCGAATGGCAGGCGATCAAGCAGGCCAACAAGCGCGCCTTCGCGCAGCTGGCGCTGGAGCGTACCGGGGTGGTGGTGGATCCGCTGTCGATGTTCGACGTGCAGGTCAAGCGTATCCACGAATACAAGCGCCAGCACCTGAACATCCTGCATGTCATCGCGCTGTATCTGCGGCTGAAGGCGAATCCGAACCTGGAGCTGGCGCCGCGCACCTTCATCTTCGGTGGCAAGGCGGCACCGGGCTATCGAATGGCGAAGCTGATCATCAAGCTGATCACCGCGGTGGGCGATGTGGTGAACCGCGACAGCGCCATCCGCGACCGCCTGAAAGTGGTGTACCTGCCGAACTTCAATGTGAGCAATGGCCAGCGCATCTACCCGGCGGCCGACCTGTCGGAGCAGATCTCGACCGCCGGCAAGGAAGCATCCGGCACTGGCAACATGAAGTTCACCATGAACGGCGCGCTGACCATCGGCACGCTGGACGGCGCGAACGTGGAGATCCGCGATCAGGTGGGCGGGGAGAATTTCTTCCTGTTCGGCCTCAGCACCGACGAGGTGGCCGAGGTGTGGCGGCGCGGTTACCGGCCGATGGCGGCGGCGGAGCGCGATTCAGAGCTGGCCGAGGTGCTGGAACTGATCCGCAGTGGCTTCTTTTCGCGTGGCGATACCGAGCAGTTCCGGCCGCTGCTGGACAACCTCGTGCACCACGATCCCTACCTCGTGCTCGCCGATTTCTCGTCGTACCGGGATTGCCAGCAGCGGGTCTCCACCGCCTGGTGCGACCAGGATGCCTGGGCCCGCATGTCCATCCTCAACAGTGCGCGCTCCGGCCTGTTCTCCTCCGACCGCACCATCCGCGAATACAGCCGCGATATCTGGCACACCAAGCCCGTGCCAGTGCGGCTGCTGTCCGAGGAAGAAGTGAAGGTCGGCTTCCTGCAATAAGCGTCTGCGTTTAGGGTCAGGATTCGAGGAAGCCGCGGACGGCGGCGTCGAAGTGCGGCAGGTCGACCAGGAAGGCGTCGTGGCCTTCGATGCTGGAGAGGCGGGTGAAGCGGGCATCGATGCCGGCGGCCTGCAGGTCGGCGGCGATCTGCGCCTGTTCATCGATCTTGAACAGGAAGTCCGACTCCACCCCAACCACCAGCGCGCGGCTGATGCCGGAGCGGCGATAGACGTCGGCCGGCTCCCCATGGTCGGCGATGTCGAAGCAATCCATGGCGCGCGACAGGTACAGGTAGCAGTTCGGGTCGAACACGCTGACGAATCGCTCGGCCTGCGATTCCAGATAGGTCTCCACCGCGAAGCGCGGACCGAACCCCGCAGGCACGCGCGACAGCGCGGCCTCGACGGCGCGCCGGCCCACATCGGTGATGCCCTGGCGGGCGAAGCGGCCCGACCACTCCTGCGCCGAACGGTAGGTGATGGTGCCCATCTTGCGGGCGATGCGCATGCCGGACTGCGGGCCACGCTCGTTGTCGGCGTACTCGCCGCGGTTCCACGCCGGATCGCTCATCACGGCCTCGCGCTGCACGGCGCGCAGGGCGATGGCAAACGGCGACGCGGCAGAGGAGCCGGAGATGCTGAGCAGGCGCCGCGCCCCGCCCGGTGCCACCGCAGCGAAGGCCACGGTGACCATGCCGCCCAGCGACGGACCCATCACCGTATCCAGCTGCTCGATGCCCAGTGCGCGCGCGGCTTCATAGCCGGCGCGGGCGATGTCTTCCACCGACAGCTCCGGGAAATCCAGCCGATACGGGGCGCCGGTGGCCGGGTTCACGCTCGCAGGCCCTGTGGAGCCGTAGCAGCTGCCCAGTGAATTCACGCACATCACGAACCAGCGGTTGGTATCGATGGCGCGGCCGGGGCCGATCATCTTTTCCCACCAGCCCGGTTCGGCGCTGGCCGGGGAGGATGCCGCATGCGAGGACGGCGACAGCCCCGTGAACAGCAGGATGGCGTTGCTGCGCGCGGCGTCCAGTTCGCCCCAGCTCTCATAGGCAATGCGCGCGCCCGCGAGCGTGCCGCCCTTCCACAGCCGGAAGGGATCCGGCAGCTGCGCGTAGCGCACGGCGCCCGGAGTGATCTGTTCTTTTCGCACGGCACTCATCGTGTGGATGGCATCAGGGCTCAGGATCGCTGCCTTCATTGATTCCCTCGGCCAGCACGGTCGACAGGTAGCGCTCGCCCGTGTCGGGCAGCATCGCCAGGATCACGCTGCCCGGCGCCGCTTCGCGTGCCACGGCCAGCGCGGCCGTGAAGGTGGCGCCGCAGGAGATGCCGACGAACAAGCCTTCCTGTGTGGCCAGTGCGCGCGCATTGGCGATGGCATCGGCGTCGCTGACGGTGATGATGCGGTCGGCCACGCTGGTGTTCATGACCTTGGGCACGAAATCCGGCGTCCAGCCCTGGATCTTGTGCGGGCTGAAGGCCTTGCCCGAAACCAGCGCGGCATTCTCCGGCTCGGCGAGCACGATCTTGGTTTCAGGCCGCGCGAGCTTGAGCATTTCGCCCACGCCGGTGACCGTGCCACCAGTGCCCCAGCCGGACACGAAGGCATCGAGGCGCCGGCCGGCAAAATCACTGAGGATCTCCGGCGCCGTGGTGTTGCGATGGAAGGCGGGGTTGGCGAGGTTCTCGAACTGGCGGGCAAGGAACCAGCCGTTCTTCTGCGCCAGCGCTTCGGCCTTCTTCACCATGCCGCTGCCGCGTTCCGCCGCGGGCGTGAGGATGACCTTGGCGCCCAGCATGCGCATGATCTTGCGGCGCTCGATCGAAAAGGTTTCGACCATGCAGGCCACGAAGGGGTAGCCCTTGGCGGCGCACACCATCGCCAATGCAATGCCGGTGTTGCCGGAGGTGGCTTCGATCACCGTCTGGCCGGGTTGCAGCGTGCCGCTGCGTTCGGCGTCTTCGATGATGGCCAGCGCCAGGCGATCCTTCACGGAGCCGGCCGGATTGAAGAATTCGCACTTCACGTACATGGTCACGCCGGAAGGCGCGAGGCGGTTGATCTTCACCACCGGCGTCCGTCCGATGGTCTCGAGGATGTTGTTGTAGATCACCGGCGCCTCCAGCTGCAGCAGGACAGCGACTCTAATTGCCGGCGGGCGCGGGAAGAAGGTAAATCACAGTCTGTGAAGGGTTGATAACTATTGGTTATAATGGCCAAAGTCCGCCAGACGGGTCAGTCATGAATTTCCATCAGCTCCAGTACGCGCTAGCCGTGGCCCGCAACGGCCTGTCCGTCACCAATGCCGCGGCGGCGCTGGGCACCTCCCAGCCGGCCATCAGCCGGGCGCTGAAAGAGCTGGAAAAAGAGCTCGGTTTCGACCTATTCGTGCGCGAGGGCCGCAGTTTCGCCCGCATCACCCCCGAAGGGGTCAAGGTGCTGGAATATGCGGCGCGGGCGCTGGCGGAGATCGACAGCCTGCGGGCGGTGGCGGCGGACCTGAACCAGGATGCGCGCGGCATGCTGTCCATTGCGACCACCCATACCCAGGCGCGCTATGTACTGCCGCCGGTGATCCAGGCCTTCCGCAAGCGCTACCCAGAGGTGGACCTGCACCTGCACCAGGGCACTTCGGAGCAGATTTCCGAGATGGTCTCCAGCGACCGGGTGCAGCTGGCCATCGCCACGGGGTCGGAGGCATTGTTTCCGGAACTGGTATTGCTGCCGGTTTACCGCTGGCACCGGCAGGTCATTGTTCCGAAAACGCATCCACTGGCCCGTCCTGGTGCGCCGCGGTTGACACTGCAGATCCTCGAAAAGTATCCGCTGGTCACTTATGTGTTCAGCTTCACCGGTCCGTCGTCGCTGGAAACCCTGTTCGCGCGCGAGGGCCTGAAGCCGCGGGTGGCGCTCACCGCCCGCGACTCCGACGTCATCAAGACCTATGTCCGGCTGGGCATGGGGGTGGGCATCGTCGCCTCGGTGGCCTTCGAGCCGGAGGCCGATGCAGATCTGGTGATGCTCGACGCCGCGCACCTGTTTCCCATCCACACCACCTGGGTGGGCTTCCGGCGGGGCACCCTGCTGCGCAACTATGCCTACGATTTCATGCAGTTGTTCGGGC
>JBEVNO010000036.1:0-12320 GCA_040508085.1 Steroidobacteraceae bacterium | reverse complement strand
CTGGGGTTCCGCACTCGTCAGGCTGTGATGCCTGCCCCGCGGGGCAGTGCTTTCTTCACGTCGACGGTTTCCCATCGCACAAAAGAAAACGCCGCGCGATGCGCGGCGTTCTCCCATCGATTTAAGACTTGTGGTCTTACTTCGAAACCGAACGCTGGAACATGCGGTTGATCTTCTCGTTCAGGTCGTTGACGCCGGCCTGGGCAGTCTGCGCGGCAGACAGCGCCTGGTTGGCGGTGCTCTGCGCGGCGTCGGCCTTGGCAGAGGCGGCGTTGGCAGCCGTCAGCGCATTGGCACCCGAACGATCGGCCTTCAGCGAAGCGACGTCGGAAGACAGCGTGCCTACCTGGCTCTTGAGGCTGTCGATGTCAGCCTGCAGGGGCTTCAGGTCGGTGCAGCCAGCCAGTGCAGCAAACGCGGCAACGGCGGCGATCTTGATACCAATCGAGCTCTTCATTGTTTGATTCCCCTTCACGTAAAGGTCTTGGCAAAGTACATAGGCGAGTTGGTCGGACAAACCGCATGCAGTGTTGGCTGCGGGTGACGCAACTTGAACATATATGCACTCATCTCGGCAACCGCTTTATCGTTGATGTCGGTTGTAGGAGACAGCTTACATTTGCCAATGAAATCAGTTTGAAACAAGCACTCACGTACGTTCGCGCAGCATCACGCTGGCGCAGTTGCGTCCTGGCAAGCCGGTGACACCACCACCCGGATGTGCACCCGCACCGCATAAATACAGGCCCGGAACGCAGGTACGGTAATCACCGTAGCCAAGCAGTGGACGTGCTGCCCATAACTGGTCAAGACCCAGCGCGCCGTGGAAGATATCGCCGGCAGGCAGTCCGAAGCGTTGCTCCAGGTCGAACGGCGACAGTGCAAGAATGCCCACGATGCTGCGCCGGAAGTTCGGCGCGTACCGCGTGACCGTGTCGATGACGAGATCCACGGCCTGCTGGCGTGCTGCCTCCCAGCTGCGCCCCTCAGGCAGTTCGGGGGCGAAATGCTGGCAGAAGAGGCTGGCCACATGCATGCCCGGGGGTGCCAGCGAGTCATCCAGCGTGCTGGGAATCAGCATCTCCACCACCGGTGCACGGGACATGCCGGTCAGTCGCGCATCGGCGTGGGCACGGTCCATGTAGGCGAGGGTGGGGGCGATGAGGATGCCGGATCGGTGCAGATCGCTGCCGGCCGGGCCGCTGCCGTCGAACTGCGGCAGTTCCGAAAGCGCCACATTCATCCGGAAAGTGGCGGAGCCGGCGCGGTAGCGCTGCATGCGCAGGCGCACCTCCTCGGGCACATCGCCCGCTTCCAGCATCTGCAGGTACAGCATCCGCGGGTTGACGTTGGCTGCCACGCGGCGGGCGCGCACCACGCGGCCATCCATGAGCTCTATGCCGCGCGCGCGGCCGCCATCGACGATGACCCGCCGCACCGGCGCATCGGTTTCGATACGCGCGCCATGCGTGGTGGCCTCGCGGGCCAGTGCCTGGGTGATGGCGCCCATGCCGCCGATGGCATGGCCCCAGATGCCGGGCTTGCCGTTCACCTCGCCGAAGCAATGATGCAGCAGCACATAGGCGCTGCCCGGTGTGTACGGGCTCGCATAATTGCCGACCACGGCATCGAAACCATAGGCGGCCTTCAGCCCCGCATCCTCGAACCAGCCATCCAGCAGGTCGCCGGCGCTGCGCGTGAACAGTTCATGCACGGCGCGCTGCGATTCCAGCGGCAGCGCGCGGAAGGCGCGACCCAGTGACAACGCGGACCACAGGTCACCGAAGCGCCTGAGGTCGGTGGGCGGGGTGGTGAGCAGCAGGTCCTGCAGCAGCGTGACGCCGGTCTGCAGCTGCGCGTGGTAGGTGTCGTAGCGCGCGGCGTCACGCGGTGATCGCGTGGCCAGCTCGCGCCTGGTGTCCGCGCCGGTGGGACCGATGCGCAGACCCTTGCCCGGTGCTTCCACCACATAGTTCAGCAGCGGCCGTTCCACTACGCGCAGGCCATGTTCGTGCAGACGCAGGTCGCGGATCACCGTGGGATGCAGCAGGCTCACCGTGTAGCTGGCGGTGGAATTGCGGAACCCCGGGTGAAACTCCTCGGTGACCGCGGTGCCGCCATAGATGCCGCGTCGTTCGAACAGCTGCACCGACAGCCCGGCGCGCGCCAGGTAGGCCGCGCAGGCCAGGCCGTTGTGGCCGGCGCCGATGATGGCGACGTCCAGAATCTTTTCCTTAGCGGTCATGCGCTTGGGCCATTCGGGTCAGATGATTTGCCAACTGCGTTGCGAGGCTGTATAAACTTACAGTGTCACTGTATGGATCACCAGCCAGGAAGCACCCATGCCCGATTCCGACCTCACGCCACGCCAGACCGAGATTCTGCGGCTCATCAAGCGCACGGTCCAGGAAACCGGCATGCCGCCCACCCGCAAGGAAATCGCCGATGAACTCGGCTTCCGTTCCCCCAACGCCGCCGAGGAGCATCTGCGCGCGCTGGAGCGCAAGGGTGTCATCTCGCTGCTGCCGGGTGCCTCGCGCGGCATCCAGCTGAAGGATTTCCTGCGCGAGCAGCCCGGCCTGCCACTCATCGGCCGCGTTGCTGCCGGCAGTCCCATCCTCGCCGAAGAGAATATCGAGGATCACGTCCAGATCGATCCTTCGGTGTTCCATCCGGCGCCGCATTACCTGCTGAAGGTGGTGGGCATGAGCATGAAGAATGCCGGCATCCTCGATGGCGATCTGGTGGCCGTGCACCGCACCCCGAATGTGCGCAACCGGCAGATCATCGTCGCGCGGCTCGAAAACGATGTCACCGTGAAGCGCTACCGCCAGGAAGGCCCGGTGGTCTGGCTGTTGCCCGAGAACGAGGATTTCGAACCCATCAAGGTCGACCTCAAGCAGCAGTCGATGCTGATCGAAGGCGTGGTGGTGGGCGTGATCCGTCGCGGCAAGGGCCTGGGTCTTTAAGAGCAATGCGGCGTGCCGCCACCGGTTCCCCAGGAGCGGCTTGACGAGCTGCTGCAGCATCCATCGCTGTGGCGCGGGCGTGGTGCAGTCAGTGCCCCGGGGCTCGCTACCGGTTTTGCTGCACTGGATGCGCTGCTGCCCGGCAGCGGCTGGCCGCGACAGGGGCTGGTAGAAATCCTCACCTCCGGTGGTGGCCACGGCGAACTCTCGCTGTGGGCGCCCTTGCTGTGCCGCCTCACGCAGGCCGGCGATGCCCGCTGGTGCGCTTTCATCGCGCCTCCTTTCGAACCTTTTGCGCCGGCATGGCAGGCCCGCGGCGTGCGGCTCGACCGGCTGCTGATGGTGCGCACACCCGAGCCGCTGTGGGCCCTGGAGCAGAGCTTGCTGTCGGGCGCCTGCGCGCTGGCCTTTGCCTGGCCCGCCGGCACCCGCTCGCGGGTGCGGATGACCGAGCTGCGGCGGCTGGCGCTGGCGGCGGAGCGTGGCGCCGCCCTCGGCGTACTGATCCGTCCGCTGCAGGCCGCCGCCCAGCCCACCGTCGCGGCGTTGCGGCTGGCTGTCACCCGCCGCGCCACCTGCCTGCGGGTAGAGCTGCTGAAAGGGCGCGGTGTGGTGCCTGCCGTCGTGGAACTGCCGCTGCCATGAGCTCACTGCAACAGCATTTGTTCGATCTGCCCGCGCCGCAGCTGCCACCGGTGGCCGTGCGGGTGCGGGAGGTGGCGACCGCAGCATTGCCCGCACCGGCAGCCGCGCGTGAGCTGTGGGCTGCGGTGCAGCTCGGCACCCAGCTGGGCGCCGACGCACCGCCGGATGGCAGCCTGCCGCAGGCGCTGTCGCTGCTGGTGACCCGCGCGCAGGCCTTCACCTCCCGCGTGGCCGTCGAGGCCAGCGATGTAGTGCTGCTGGAGCTCGGCGGCAGCCAGCGCCTGTTTGGTGGTTTGCCCGGACTGCTGCGGGCATTGCGCAGCGCATTTCCACGGCCTTTGCAGCTGGCGCTGGCGCCCACGCCGCTGGCGGCGGTGCTGCTGGCGCGGGCCGGCCGCAATTGCTGTGTGGTGAGCGCGGCGCGGCTGGCCGGCCGGCTGGCGCCGCTGCCATTGCGCCACTTGCACTGGCCGCCGCAGGAAGTGCAGCGCCTGGCCAGCATGGGCGTCAACACAATGGCCGAGCTGCTGCGCCTGCCACGCGCGGGTGTGGCACGCCGCATCGGTCCGGAGCGGCTGCTGCAACTCGATCGCCTCACCGGCAGCCGCAGCGATCCGCGGCTGGCATTGCGCGCGCCGGAGCGCTTCCGCGCACGCATCGACCCGGATTACGAAACCATCGATCGCGATCGCCTGCTCGCTGCACTCGCGCCATCCCTCACGCAGCTCGAGGAATTCCTGCGCGAGCGCCAGCGCGGCGTCATGGCGCTGCGGCTGGTGCTGCATGGCCGCCGTGGCCACTTCGCTGAATGCCTCCTGCGCTGTGTGGTGCCCGAATACCGCGCGGCGCGCTTCGCGGCGCTGCTGGCGGCGCGGCTTGAGGCCACGGCCATTGCCGGCCCGGTGCGTCGCATGGAACTCACGGCCGGCCGCCTGCGGCGTTTCATCGCCAGCAGCGGCTCGCTGTGGGGGCCGGGCGAACACGGTGGCGGTGCAGCCCGGCAGGCGCCGGAATTCCTGCAGACCCTGATGGCGCGGCTGGGCGAGCAGGCCGTGTATGGCCTCACCGGCGTCGACGAACACCGCCCCGAGCGGCAGCAGCTGAAGGTGTGGCCCACGCTGCTGCCAGGCCCGGCGCAGCCGGTGCCGTTACCGGGGGCGCTGCGTCCCTGCGGGTTGTTGCCAGAGCCCGTGCCGCTGCAAATCATCCGCGATGCAGCCGGGCAGGTGCGGCGGCTGCTGCATGCCGGCGCCGAGCTGACGCTGCTCAGCGGCCCGGAGCGCATCGAGACCGGCTGGTGGGATGGCGCGGAAGTCGCGCGCGATTACTACATCGCCCGCGCCGCCGATGGCGGCGAGTGGTGGATCTTCCGTGACTGCGGCCGGCCGCGGCGCTGGTTCCTGCATGGATGCTTCGCCTGATGCTGCGGGCAGTGCTGTCGGCGATTACGCCGAGCTGCACTGCCTCAGCAATTTCAGTTTCCTGCGCGGCGCCTCGCATCCAGCGGAGCTGATCGGCCGCGCCAGCGAGCTGGGCTACCAGGCCATCGCGCTTACCGATGAATGCTCGATGGCCGGCGTGGTGCGCGCGCATGTCTGTGCCAGGCAGGCCGGGCTGAAGCTGATCGTCGGCGCCGAGTTCACGCTCACCTGCGGCATGAAATTCGTGGCCCTGGCCGCCAGCCGGCTGGGCTATGGGCAGATCTGCCAGCTCATCACGCGGGGCCGGCGTGCCGCGCCGAAGGGTGCATACCGGCTGACGCGCGAGGATGTCGCGGCCTGCATCGCCGCGCCCGTGGCGGGCAGCGCGGCTTGCCTGCTGCTGTGGCGCCCCGGCGAAGCGGTGCTGGCTGGCAGCTGTGAAGAGGAGGGCAGGTGGCTTGCCGACCACTATGCCGGTGCCCTGTGGCTGGGTGTCAGCCTGCTGCGCAGTGGCAACGATGCCGCCTTGCTGGCCGCCTCCGAGGCACTGGCCCTGAAGCTCGGCCTGCAGTGCGTGGCTTGCGGCGATGTGCACATGCACGAGGGTGCGCGACGCAGCCTGCAGGATACGCTCACCGCCATCCGCCACCGCGTCACGCTGCGGGGGGCGGGGCGCCGGCTGTTCCCGAACGGTGAACGCCACCTGCGTCGCCGCGAGGAACTCACGCGGCTGTATCCGGCACCCTGGCTGGCACACAGCGTGGCGCTGGCGGCACGCTGCCAGTTCTCGCTCGATGAACTGCGCTACCAGTATCCGCGTGAACTGGTGCCGGCGGGCGAGACGCCGACCAGCTGGCTGCGCAAGCTGGTGGAGCGGGGCGCCGCCGAACGCTGGCAGGCACAAGTGCCCGACGCGGCACGCGCGCTGATCGAGAAGGAACTGGCCATCATCCAGGAGCTCAGCTACGAGCCGTTCTTCCTGACCGTGCACGATGTGGTGAAGTTCGCGCGCAGCAGGGAGATCCTCTGCCAGGGGCGCGGTTCAGCCGCCAACTCCATCGTCTGCTACTGCCTGAAGGTCACCTCCATCGGGCCGCAGCAGCTGGCGATGCTGTTCGAGCGTTTCGTGTCGAAGGACCGCGCCGAACCGCCGGACATCGACGTCGATTTCGAGCACGAGCGCCGCGAGGAGGTCATCCAGTACATCTATACCAAGTACGGCCGCGAGCGCGCCGCACTGGCCGCCACGGTGATCAGCTACGGCGCGCGCAGCGTGATGCGCGACCTGATCCGCGTGCTGGAGATCGACGAGGCGCATGCGCGCAGCCTGATCCGCGCGCAGCGCGGCTGGCGCGGCTACCGCCTGGACATCGAGCTGATGCGCGAGGACGGCATCGATGTGGATGCACCCGAGGTGGCGTTGCTGCTGCAGCTGGCCGCGCAGCTGATCGATTTCCCGCGCCACCTGTCGCAGCATGTTGGAGGCTTCGTGATTTCCGAAGGCCCGCTGGCCGAACTGGTGCCGGTGGAGAATGCCTCCATGCCCGGGCGCACGGTGATCCAGTGGAACAAGGATGACCTGGAAGACCTGAAGCTGCTGAAGGTGGACGTGCTGGCACTGGGCATGCTCACGGCCATCCGCAAATGCTTCGCCCTGGTAGCGGGCTTCCACGGCACTTCGCCGCCGGCCATCGACACCATCCCGCGCGATGATCCACGGGTCTTCGGGATGATCCAGAAAGCCGACACCATCGGTGTCTTCCAGATCGAGTCGCGGGCGCAGATGTCCATGCTGCCGCGCCTGAAGCCCGACAAGTACTACGACCTGGTAGTGGAAGTAGCCATCGTGCGCCCCGGCCCGATCCAGGGCGACATGGTGCATCCCTACCTGCGCCGCCGCAGCGGCGCGGAGGAGGTCACCTACCCCAGCGAGCAGGTCAAGGCCGTGCTGGAACGCACCCTCGGCGTACCCATCTTCCAGGAGCAGGTGATGCGGCTGGCGGAAGTCGCGGCCGGTTTCACGCCCGGCGAGGCCGACCAGCTGCGCCGTGCCATGGCGGCGTGGAAGCGGCGCGGCGGCATGGAGCGTTTCGAACAGAAGCTGCTGGATGGCATGCGCGAGCGCGGCTACACCGAGCAGTTCGCCCGCTCCATCATGGCGCAGATCCGCGGCTTCTCCGACTACGGCTTCCCGGAGGCGCATGCGGCGAGCTTCGCCCTGCTGGCCTGGGTTTCCTCCTGGCTCAAGTTCCATCACCAGGCCGCCTTCACGGCCGCGCTGCTCAACAGCCAGCCCATGGGTTTCTACGGCCCCGGGCAACTGCTGCGCGATGCGCGCGACCACGGCGTCGAGCTGCGGCCGATTGATGCGGGTGCCAGTGATGTGGATTGCACGCTGGAGCCAGGCGCTGATGGCCAGCCGGCGCTGCGGCTCGGGTTGCGCTGCGTGCATTCACTGTCCGCGGCGGCCAGTGAGCGCATCGTTGCCGCGCGGCGCGTGGCGCCGTTCGACAGCCTGCGCGACCTGGGTGATCGCGCGCAGCTGGCGCGCCACGACATGGAAGCCCTGGCCGCGGCCGGCGCGCTGGCGGGCTTCGACGATCACCGGCACCTGGCGTTCTGGAGCGTGGCGGGCTATCTGCCGCCGCTGCGCGCGGCGCCGGATCCGGCGCGCGAAGCAGCGCAGCCGCTGCTGCGGCCCCCCACGCCGGGCGAGGACATGCTGGCCGATTACCGTTCGATGGGCTTCACGCTCGGTCCGCATCCGCTGCAGCTGCTGCGCGCGCAGCTGGCGCGCCGGCAGGTGCTCAATGCCAGCCAGCTGCAGGAGATGCCCGCCGGCGCCCAGGTGCGGGTGGCGGGCCTGGTCACCGCACGCCAGCGGCCGCAGACCGCCAGCGGGGTCACCTTCGTCACGCTGGAAGATGAATCCGGCCACGTCAACATCGTGGTGTGGCGGCAGCTCGGGGAGCGGCGCAACCGCGCGCTGGTGGATTCGATGCTGATGGAGGTCAGCGGTGAGCTGCAGCGCGAGTCAGGGGTTACACATGTGGTCGCACGCGACCTGATCGACCGCACGCAGCTGGTAGGCGCGCTGCGCTTCCGCGGCCACGAGTTCCACTAGCCTCGGAAGGCTGCCGCAGCACGGCAGCTCAGGCGCGCAATGTGGGGGGTCTGCGCCGCCGCGGCGGCTCGTCCAGGTCGTAATCGTCGAAGTCGGCCGTGAGTTCGGCGATGCGCCGCTGCTCGGCCAGCAGTTCCAGCTTGCGCAGTGCCGGCATGCCCTGCTTGCTGCCGCGGCGCCGGCCCATGTCCATGTCCTTGGTGAGGCGCGCGAGGTCGACCTCGTCGCCGTCGGCATCAAGGCCAGCCTCGTCATCCTCTTCGAACTCGTCTGCTTCCTGTTTCTCGCTCATGACCCGACTCATGAAAAAGAACAAAACCGCCGTTACAAGTCCCGGTCCGTGAATTAAATATATACCTCAGCGGATCAACTGGTTCATCTGGAAAATTGGTAACAGCATCGCAAATACGATGCCAATTACAAAAACGCCCATGCCCACGATCAGCAGCGGCCCCAGCAAGCCCACCAGCGCCGTCAGCAGCCCGTCCAGTTCGCGCTCCTGGCTCTGCGCCGCGCGCTCCAGCATGGCATCGAGCTCGCCGCTGCCTTCGCCGCTGGAGATCAGGTGCACGGTCATGGGCGGGAACAACCGGCTGGCACCCAGCGAGCGGCCGATGGGGGCCCCTTCGCGCACCCGGGCGGTTGCCGTGGCAACGGCTTCGCGCATCGGCAGGTTGGTCACCACCTGGCCGGCAATGCGCAGCGCCTCCAGCACCGGCACCGAGCTGCCCGTCAGGATGCTCAATGTGCGGGTAAAGCGCGCCGTGTTGAAGCCCCGCGCCACGCGCCCGATGATTGGCAATCGCAACTGCAGCGCATCCACGCGTCGCCGCGTCGCCGGCTGCTTCAGCTGCCGCGCCGCCAGCCAGCCGAAAACGGCGAGGCCCACCAGCAGATAGATGCCGTAGCCACGGATGAAATCGCTCACGGCGATCAGTACCCGCGTCGCGACCGGCAGCTGCGCCCGGTAGCTGTCGAACACATCCACCACCTTGGGCACCACGTAGACCAGCAGGATGGAAACGATGCCGAAGCACATCACCGTCAGCGCGATCGGGTACAGCATGGCGCCCAGCACCTTCTGGCGCAGCACCTCGCGGTTCTCGGTGTAATCGGCCAGCCTCTCCAGCACCTCGTCCAGATGTCCCGCCTGTTCACCGGCGGCGACGGTGGCGCGATAGATCTCCGGAAAGATGCGCGGGAATTCGCCCAGGCCATCGGCCAGCGGGTGGCCCTCCATCACCTTGGCACGCACGCCCAGCAGTACCTGCTGCACGCGCGCCTTCTCGCTTTGCTCGGACACCGCCAGCAGCGCCTCCTCCAGCGGCAGGCCGGCCCGTGACAGCGTGGCCAGCTGGCGTGTCAGCAGCGACAGTTCGGTGCTCGAGACACCGCTGCCGAAGGAGAAGGAGCGGCGGCCGGCCTTCTCGCGCGCCACGATCTCGGTGACGCTGAGCGGCAGCAGCTGCTGCTCGCGCAGCAGCACGCGCACATGCTTGGGGGTGTCGCCCTCCAGCACGCCGCTGCGCTGCTTGCCTCCGGCATCCAGCGCCGTGTATTCGAATGCGCCCATGGAGAACTATGGGAACAGACTCAAGCCTGTCCCCGCTCCTCCTTAATCCTCACGGGTCACGCGCAGCACTTCTTCCACCGTGGTCTTGGCGCCGAGGATCTTGTTGCGTCCGTCGTCGCGGATGGAGGGCGTCAGCGTGCGGGCGTAGCGCTCGAGCTCCTGCTCGCCAGCGCCGTCATGGATCATGGTGCGCATGCGGTCATCCACCTGCACCAGCTCGTAGATGCCCATGCGGCCGCGGTAGCCATTGCCGTCCTCGCTGGGGCGCCAGATGGTCGGGGAGGGCTGGTTGCCGCGCACGTTCAGCAGCCGCCGTTCGATTTCAGTGGCGGGTGCCGCCACGCGGTTCTCCGGGTTCAGCACGCGCACCAGGCGCTGCGCGATCACGCCGATCAGGCTGGACGAGAGCAGGAAGGGCTCGATGCCCATGTCGCGCAGGCGCGTGATGGCGCCGACCGCGGTGTTGGTATGCAGCGTGGACAGCACCAGATGGCCGGTGAGCGAGGCCTGCACGGCGATCTGCGCGGTCTCCAGATCGCGGATTTCACCCACCATCACCACGTCCGGATCCTGGCGCAGTATGGCGCGCAGGCCGCGGGCGAAGGTCATGTCCACCTTGGTGTTGACCTGGGTCTGGCCTATGCCGTCGATGTAGTACTCGATCGGGTCCTCGACCGTCATGATGTTGCGGCTGTTGTCGTTCAGCCGCTCCAGTGCCGCATAGAGAGTGGTCGTCTTGCCCGAGCCGGTGGGGCCGGTGACCAGGATGATGCCGTGCGGCTTGTGGATCAGTTCATCGATGTGGCTGCGCGTGCGGTCGTCCATGCCCAGCGCACTCAGGTCCAGGCGCCCGGCCTGCTTGTCCAGCAGGCGCAGCACCACGCGCTCGCCGTGGCCCGAAGGAATGGTCGACACACGCACGTCCACCGCATGCCCGGCGATGCGCAGCGAGATGCGCCCGTCCTGCGGCAGGCGCTTCTCGGCGATGTCCAGCCGCGACATCACCTTGATGCGCGACACTACCAGCGGCGCCACCGCGCGGCGCGTCTGCAGCACTTCGCGCAGCACCCCATCGACACGGAAGCGCACCACCAGGCGATTCTCGAAGGGCTCTACATGGATGTCCGAGGCATTCTCTCGGATGGCCTGCGACAGCACGGCGTTGATCAGCTGGATGATGGGCGCATCGTCGTTGCTGTCGAGCAGGTCCGCCTGCTCGGGCAGCTCCTGCGCCAGGTGCGCAAGGTCGGCGCTGTCTTCGAAATCGCCGCTGACCCCGGCGAGCGTGCCGCCGCCGCCTTCATAGGCCAGACGCAGCAGCCGCTCGAACTCCTCCTCGGTGACCCGCTCCAGCTGCAGCGGCAGGCGCAGCATGCGCCGCGCCTCCGCGATCGCCACCGGATTGGCATCGGCGCGCAGCGCGCAGCGCGCCGTGCCGTCGCGTACCTCGCGCAGCACCAGTCCGTGCCGGCGCGCGAAGGCGAACGGCAGGGTGCGTTCCGGCGCGGCGAGGTTGGTGGCGTTGGCGTTCAAGGTACGGGTGAGGTGGTTGCCGGCTTGCCGTCCGCCGGCGGGCGCGGCGCGGGTGCGCCCGGCTGCGGCGGTTCGACCGGCGGCAGCTGAGGGGCCTGATCGAAGGGAATGATGGGCAGCAGCTCGTGCTTCTCGCCCTGGCGCATCTGCGCATCGCGGATCTGGTTGTATTTCTGGTTCGTCTCGAGCGTCGCCTGCAGGCTGTCGGTGAGGATCTTGGGCCGCAGGAACACCATCAGGTTGGTCTGCTCACGTTTGCCGCTCTTCACCTTGAAGGCCTCGCCGAGCAGCGGAATGCGACTCAGGAAGGGCACGCGGCTCTGGCCGGTGTTCTTGCTGTCGCGGATCATGCCGCCCACCACGATGGTCTGCCCGTCCTGTACCAGGATGGTGCTCTTGAACTTGCGCACATTGGTGATGGCACTGCCGGCATCGCCGGAGATGCCGCTGAGCTCGGAGCTCTCCAGCTCGATCGTGAGCGTCATGGCATTGGCGCCGTTGAGCTGCGGGGTGATCTTCAGCTTGGTGCCCACCTGCTGGCGCTCGACCGTGGTGAACGGGTTGGTGTTGCCGCTGCTCTGGTTGGTGGTGCTGTACTGGCCGGTGATGAAGGGCACTTCCTGGCCGCTCTCGAACTGCGCCTCCTGGTTGTCGGCGGTGGTGATCGATGGCGTCGCGATCACATTGGTATTGGTGTCGGAGCGCAGCGCGCGGATCATGCCGGCGAAATTCAGGCCGTTGTCGCGCAGCCTGCCCACGGCGAAGGTGGCGCCCAGCGGTATGGTTGCGGCTGTCGCCGGGTTCGCCACGGCGGTGGCCAGGTCGACGATGCTGACGCCATTGTTGTTGGCGCCGCCGACGGGCGAGATGAAGCCGCCAGCCGGCACGCTGGTGCCGTCCTTATTCGAGAAGATGGCCCAGTTGACCCCCAGGTCCGCCGATTTGGTGGTGCTGACATCCGCAATGATGGCTTCCAGCAGCTCCTGGGCGCGCGGGATGTCCAGCTTGTCGACAATGGACATCAGCATGCGCACTGTTTCCGGCGGCGCATTGAT